>NZ_JACJEN010000001.1:894-494489 GCF_014164075.1 Pseudoalteromonas sp. SG45-3
GGGTTTTTGCTTTTTGAAATTTTGTAAATAGTCCATGCCGAACTCAGTGGCGAAATAAAATAGTTCTAGGGCGAGCCCCCGCAGAAGGACGCCCCGACACAAAGATAGTGTAGTATTTGCTATGTGGCTCTCCAACGCTGTGGCACTACGATATTACCAATATTTAATTAAGAGAAACCCGTTACAGTAATGTGACGTTTTTTGCTTTTTTAAATTAAGAAAAACATCCCCCATTAAATTCAACAACAAAACTAGTTGCGTTTATTCGCGCGTGCTAAAATCCAATTTTTATGAATGATGATATAGAGGTCTAGTTTGCCTACAGCTGATTACCAAAAGGTGCTTGATGAAATAGCACATGAAGTACGCCCTTTATTATCACAAGGAAAAGTAGCTGATTATATACCAGCCCTTGCAGAGGTCGATCCTGAGCAATTTTCTATCGCTATTTATACAACTGATGGTAAGACTGTATGTGCGGGGGATTGCTCTCAACGTTTTACCATTCAGTCTGTTTCAAAAGTTATGACACTTACTATGGCACTGCAACGTTATGGTGATGAACTTTGGCATCGAGTTGGAAAGGAGCCTTCAGGTACTGCCTTTAATTCGCTTACACAGCTTGAGTTTGAAAAAGGGATTCCTCGTAACCCTTTCATAAATGCAGGCGCAATTGTAACGTGTGATGCGTTATACAGCCGCTTATCTGCACCAATGCACTCTATGCTCGAGACCTTTAGGTTGTTAGCTGGTAATAGAGGGATAGTGATTGATAAAAAAGTAGCTAATTCTGAGTATGAATTTAGACACCGTAATGCTGCTATGGCACATTTAATGAAGTCGTTTGGTAATTTTGAAAATGAAGTCGATGATGTTTTATGGTCTTACTTTAACTTTTGTTCTATTGAGCTCAACTGTATTGAATTAGCCAAAGCTTATAATTTTTTAGCAAATAAAGGTGTTGATAATCGATCGGGCGATCGTGTTTTAAGTAGCCGTCAAAATAAGCAGCTTAATTCGCTATTATTTACCAGTGGCTTATACGATGCTGCGGGGGATTTTGGTTACAGAGTAGGTATGCCAGGTAAATCGGGAGTGTCAGGGACTATTTTAGCCGTGTTACCAAATAAGTTTACGGTAGCTGTTTATTCTCCGGGACTTAATTCGTTTGGTAATTCGGTTGCAGGAATTGCAGCGTTGGAACTGCTATCTAAAAAGCTCGATATTTCTATTTTTTAGGAAGTTGATAGGGAGCAATGATTGCTCCCACCGTTATTATTGTTCCCAATAAACCTGTTCTAAGCAGTCTTCGCGTTCTGGTAAACCGCGAGATAAACGAGGAGAGTGCTGAACTAACACTTCATAACTAGCTCGGTTAGCATATTTACTAATTTGCGATAGTGACGAGTAAGTAATAGCTTGTTGCTGATGTTTAGCTGAGTTTGCCACATTAAGCTTATGGTAAACATTCGCTGACAAATCATGAAGCACAGCCGCAAGTGCGCAATCACCTGCACCATTGGTGTTTTTGATTGAGTCAGGTCCACCCATAAATGGGGCTGTATGACTATATGCTCTGATAGGCTCATCACACTGGGTTTTACGCATAGCACGTGAAAATTCGTATCGATTAAAATCAGGTATGGCGCCTGGTAGTAACGGATATTCGGTTTCACGCTTTAAGCTTTCGTCTACGTAGCCGGCCATAAATAAGCCTTTTTCGCCAGCGGTGCAAATTACCAAATCCACCCAATCAAGTGCTTTATCGGCAGCTTGAAGAGGGTCTTCAAAACCTGTAATAGCTAACCCTTCTTCTTCGTTCATAGCAAGAATATCAACATGCTTTTCAACAAAGTTTGCCCACCAGGTCGGGTCTTGTTCAATTAAGAATTTAGTTCCGAGTGTAAGAACAACTGGCACACCTGCATCATTAGCGTATTTTACCGCCTGCATAGTCGCTTCAGTCATCGTTTCACTACCTTGCGTACGCATGAGGTAGGCACTGATCACTAATGCTGATGAATTTTCAATAAGGTTTTTATCGATAGATTCAGGACGTAAGTGATTCATTAGGCCCGCACTTATTGCAAAAGTACGCTCACCGGTTTCATCAATTAATGTAAAACAACGACCTATAGGCCCATCTACTGGTTGAAGATAGTTTAAATCTACACGGCTTGAGGTATTACATAAAAAGCGGTAAGCATAGCTACCTATTTTTATATTTTCGCTCATTACGCCTAATAAAACTGAGCGATCATCTGCAAGTACAGAGTAGTTGTGCATAGTGTTACCAATGGTCCCACCGGCAAACTCAAAATCAACCATATCGTTTAATTTTAAACGATCGTATAAGGCGTTCGTTATGTCGCTATCAATAACTTGTGACATACCTCTACGTAGTTGAAATTCGTCAAGGAAAGCTTGATCAACTTTTGCCTCTATATCAACAACGATCTGATCGATACCCGTAATATAACTACGTTGTAATCGCTCTGTTGCGTTAAGTTGATTAGTAAGTGGATCTTTGGCTTCCACTGGAAAATAATGTTTATGCCTGCGGCGTCCAGGAAATTTCATTTGCTACCCGTGTTGTGAGCTAAATAAAAAAAGCGTGAGATTATAGCGTAAATCCACACTAGTGAGCCATTACAAACAGGTAAATATCGTTTTATTTTTGCAATAAAGTAATGAATGACGCACTTTAGAGTGCTAACTAGGTATAATTACAGCATAAAAAGTTATTTAAGTAGAAAGAATGAACGAGCCATTTAATGATTCCTACTGGATGGAGCAAGCGCTTTTGTATGCAAAGCAAGCAGAGTTGCTTGATGAAATTCCGGTTGGAGCAATTGTAGTAAAAGATAACCAGCTAATTTCAGTGGGGTACAACCGCTCAATAACGGATAACGACCCATCAGCCCATGCGGAAATGATTGCAGTGCGAGAAGCTGGAAAAGTACTTAATAATTACCGCTTAATTGATTGCACACTATATGTAACGTTAGAGCCTTGCTCTATGTGTGCAGGACTGTTGGTGCATAGCAGAATAAAGCGTTTAGTATTTGGTGCCCTCGATGCTAAAACAGGGTCTGCAGGTTCAATTATGAACTTATTACAAGAGCCGAGGTTAAATCATCAAGTTGAGGTGTGCGGTGGTGTTTTGGCACAGCAATGCGGTGATACTATTTCGAATTTTTTTAAGCGTAGAAGAGCGCAAATTAAAGCAGCTAAGAAAGCTGCTCGTGATGAACAAATAAATAAACCTAGCTAGAGTTAACTAGCGATTGGCTCTATTTCTGTTTCAGCCATTTGCTGCATAGCAAACATTCGGCGGCGCCAGATGATTTTTTTGTGCAGTTTTCTTAGCATAACACGACGACGTGTGGCTGTTGAATAAATTACATTGCGTTTTAATTTTTGTGTGCGTCTACGTTTTAGCATGTTTTCTCCTAATGCAAGAGTGAGAAAGGCGCAGGGTATATCTTATAAAATAATAATATACAAGTAATACACATTAGTGATCATTTGATGACAAGTAAACAGATATTTAATTTACTTAAATTTTGCTTACTGGTTTGCTCAAAAAACTGATACCTATATAAATCTTAGTTATTGTTTTCACTTGGTAGTTCGGGCTCAATTATAGGCTGTTGTTTTTCTGTTTGCGCTTCATCTTTGTTACTTTTATCGTCACTTTCTTCATTTAAGTTTGGCTCGGTATCAGTGCTCTGCTCTGTGATTGGTTCTGGCTCAGACTCTACAGCAATAGCATTATTCTCATCTAGCCAAACAAGTGCATCGTAATAGCGACGAATATTATCAACATATTTAACCGCTACATCGCCACGCGCATAACCATAGCGAGTTTTACGGTAATAGCGCTTTTTAATTAACAGCGGTAAGCGTTTTTTTACATCAGCCCATTTATCAGGGCTTGCGCCTTGCTGCTCGGTAATTATACGCGCGTCGTTAACGTGCCCCCAACCTACATTGTAAGCCGCTAGTGCAAGCCATGTTCTATCAGGTTGAGGAATTCTATCAGGTATACGCTTAATCAGTTTACTTAAATACTTACCACCACCGCGAATATTTTGCTCTGGCTCTAAGCGGTTGGTAACACCTACTTGTTTTGCTGTACTGCGGGTTAGCATCATAATACCGCGAACGCCTGTTGGCGATTTAGCACGAGGATTCCACATAGATTCTTGATAGCTAAGTGCCGCTAATAAACGCCAATCAAGGCTACCAGCATATTGTTCAAACCATGGTTGGTATGTTGGTAAGGTTTCTTTGATAGCTTCGATATAAGCAAGGGTATTTACATAGTTAAATTGGCGTACGTGGCCAAAGTATTTTTCTTCAAGTACGTAGAGCTGATTACTCTGTTTTATATCGCCAAAAAATGGCACTAATAAGGAATATAAAGAATCATCTTTTGATTTATTAAGTATCCATGCAATCGGGTCGTTATGACTAACAGAAAAACCGATACTTAAATTTGGATGATAACGGCGAAATAACGATAGCGTATGTGTATCAGCGAGTGTGTAATCAATCTCGCCATCAATAACTGCTTGAAGTAGTTCTTCTTCATCAAACTCTTCGCTTTCTATCCAAGTAAGATCTGGATTGTTTTTTTTCATTTTTTGCAGAGTAAGCGAATGACTACTTTTAGCGATAACAGTAAAGTTGCCATCTAAGTCGGCAAACTCTCGAGGACGAACACGTCCTTGCTTATAAACTAATTTTTGGCTGATTGTTCTGTAAGTTGGTCCATAACGGTATTGCTCTGCACGGGTTTTATTATAGGTAAGTCCTGAGGCAATTAAATCTAAATCACCGCTTTCAAGGCGTTCAAACATATCGGATAAGTTAAAAAATGGCACTATTTCAAGCTCTACACCTAGATATTCAGCAAATGCTTGAGATAGCTCATATTCAAAGCCTTGTTCACCTTGAACGGCTTGATAATAATTACTAGCACTTGCAAGTGTACCCACACGTATTTTGTTTTGTTCTTTTATTTGGGCGAGTTGAGTTGGCTGCTCTTGCATATCACATGCACATAACAGCATAACTAAAGTAATGATTATTATTAGTTTTTCTTTGAACATTGAGTGCCCCTTAAGCTCGCCAGCCACCGTTATAGCAAAACTAAGCCATCGCGTCACTTTACCTTTTATTTTATTAACCAAAAGAGGCTATAAATAAAGCTAAAAAGTTAATTTTATGAAAAGCGTAATTTTGAGTTAAATCTGAATGCTAATTGGACTATAATGCGTGCCTAAAATATCGTTCAATCCCTAACCCCGGATGAAATTACCTATGTTGATCCTTCGTGGTGCACCAGCACTTTCAGAGTTCAGAGTTAATAAAATTTTAGCGCGTTGCCAACAATCGCAACTTCCAGTCACTAACGTATACGCCGAGTATGCTCACTTTGCCGATTTAACATCGCCGTTGAGTAGCTCTGAGCAAACCAAGCTTGAAAAACTATTAACTTACGGTCCAACTATTGCTGAGCATACCCCAGCTGGCAAACTTGTACTTGTTACACCTCGCCCAGGTACCATTTCACCTTGGGCATCTAAAGCTACCGACATCGCCCACAACTGTGGTTTAAAGCAGGTTCACCGTGTTGAACGCGGTATTGCTTATTATGTTGAAGGTGATTTAAACGCAGAACAACTTGCACAAGTAACTGCGTTATTGCACGACCGCATGACTGAAGCCACACACAATGAACTTGAAGATGCGGCTCAGCTGTTTCGCAGTGATGCCCCACGCCAAATGTCGTCTGTCGATATTTTAGGTGGTGGACGCGAAGCACTAGCAACAGCCAATGTTGAGCAAGGCTTTGCGCTTGCTGATGACGAAATAGACTACTTAGTAGAAAATTTTACAAAGTTAGGACGTAACCCTAACGACATCGAATTGTTTATGTTTGCACAAGCGAACTCAGAGCATTGTCGCCATAAAATATTTAATGCTGACTGGACAATCGATGGTAAAGAGCAGCCAAAATCGCTGTTTAAAATGATTAAAAATACGTTTGAGCTAAATCCTGAAAATGTATTGTCGGCGTATAAAGATAACGCGGCAGTAATGAAAGGCTCAAAAGCGGGTCGCTTCTTCCCAAATGCGCAAGGTGAATATGCGTATCATCAAGAAGACATTGAAATACTAATGAAAGTTGAAACTCATAACCACCCAACAGCTATTGCGCCATTCTCAGGTGCTGCTACAGGTTCTGGTGGTGAGATTCGCGATGAAGGCGCAACTGGTCGTGGCTCTAAGCCAAAAGCAGGGTTAGTTGGCTTTACTGTATCAAATTTACGTATTCCAGGTTATGAGCAACCGTGGGAAAGCGATTTTGGTAAGCCGGGTCGTATTGTAAACGCACTTGATATAATGACAGAAGGTCCACTAGGTGGCGCTGCATTTAATAATGAGTTTGGTCGTCCTAACTTATTAGGCTACTTCCGTACTTACGAAGAAAAAGTAACAAGCCATAATGGTGAAGAAGTACGTGGTTACCATAAACCAATTATGCTTGCCGGTGGTTTAGGTAATATTCGCTCTGATCATGTTCAAAAAGGTGATATTCCTGTAGGCGCTAAATTAATTGCGCTAGGCGGGCCTGCAATGAACATTGGTTTAGGCGGTGGTGCTGCATCAAGTATGGCCTCAGGTCAGTCAAACGAAGATTTAGACTTTGCTTCAGTACAGCGCGAAAACCCAGAAATGGAACGTCGTTGCCAAGAAGTTATCGATAAATGTTGGCAGCTAGGTGACGAAAACCCAATCGCGTTTATCCATGATGTAGGTGCCGGCGGTTTATCTAACGCGTTTCCTGAGCTTGTTAATGATGGCGGACGTGGTGGTAAGTTCCAATTACGTAGCATCCCTAACGATGAGCCAGGCATGGCACCACACGAAATTTGGTGTAATGAATCACAAGAGCGTTATGTACTCGCTGTTGGCGTAGAGGACTTTGACCGCTTTGAAGCAATTTGTAAGCGCGAACGTGCCCAGTACGCTGTTATTGGTGAAGCAACAGCTGAACCTCACTTAACAGTGTCAGACAGCCACTTTGAAAATAACCCTGTTGATTTGCCGCTGGACGTATTATTAGGTAAAGCACCTAAAATGCACCGCGATGTAACGTCAAAGCAAGTTGTTGGCAAAGCGCTTGATATCACATCAATAAATGCAGGAGATGCAGCGCAGCGCTTAATGCGTTTACCAACCATTGCAGAAAAAACATTCTTAATAACAATCGGCGATCGCTCAGTTACGGGTTTAGTAGCGCGCGACCAAATGGTTGGTCCTTGGCAAGTACCTGTTGCTAACTGTGCTGTAACTGCGGCAACGTATGATACTTACCACGGTGAAGCTATGTCACTCGGTGAGCGTACTCCGGCTGCATTACTTAATTACGGTGCATCTGCTCGTTTAGCTGTGGCAGAGTCGTTAACTAATATTGCCTGTGCAAATATTGGTAGCCTTGAAAACATTAAGTTATCGGCAAACTGGATGGCAGCAGCGGGTCACCCAGGTGAAGATGCTGGTTTATATGAAGCTGTTAAAGCCGTAGGCGAAGAGCTTTGTCCTGCGCTTGGTTTAACGATTCCTGTAGGTAAAGATTCTATGTCGATGAAAACGACATGGAAAGATGAAGGTGACTCACAAGAGAAGTCAGTAACATCGCCGCTTTCACTGGTTATAACTGCGTTTGGTCGTGTTGACGACGTACGTAAAACAGTAACTCCACAACTGCGCACAGATAAAGGCGATACATCGCTTATATTAGTTGATTTAGGTGCGGGTAAAAACCGCATGGGCGCATCAAGCCTTGCACAAGTTTATAAGCAATTAGGTGATGTAACCCCTGATGTTGATAGCCCTGAGTTATTAAAAGGCTTCTATAACGCAATGCAAGCACTTGTGGCTGATAGTAAGTTACTTGCTTATCATGACCGCTCAGATGGTGGTTTATTTACCACAGTAGCTGAAATGGCGTTTACGGGTCATACCGGTGTAACTGTTGATTTAGCAGCTTTAACAGGTTCAGACATTGAAGCGCTTTATAACGAAGAGCTAGGTGCGGTAATTCAAGTTGCAAATGCTGATTTAGATGCAGTAAATGCGGTGTTTGAACAACATGGTATAGCAGCCATTAGTCACAATATTGGCACGCTTAACAGTGACGATACGATTATGTTTAACCGTGGCGAAAATACGGTACTTAATCATACGCGTACTGAGCTTCGTACTATTTGGGCTGAAACAACGTATCAAATGCAAGCGCGCCGTGATAACCCTGAGTGTGCTAAGCAAGAGTTTGATGCTAAATTTGATGCAAAAGATCCAGGCTTAAACGTAAAACTTAACTTTGATTTAAATGAAGATATAGCAGCGCCATACATTGCAACCGGTGCTAAACCGCAAATGGCTATTTTACGTGAGCAGGGTGTTAACTCTCATTTAGAAATGGCGGCGGCGTTTAATCGCGCAGGTTTTGCAGCCGTTGATGTACACATGAGCGACATTTTAGAAGGTCGTTTAACACTAGAGCAATTTAAAGGTTTAGTGGCCTGTGGTGGTTTCTCATACGGTGACGTACTTGGTGCGGGTGAAGGTTGGGCTAAGTCTATTTTGTTTAACGACATGGCACGCGATCAATTCCAAAACTTTTTCCACCGTGAAGATACTTTCAGCTTAGGCGTATGTAACGGTTGCCAAATGTTATCAACGTTAAAAGAGTTGATCCCTGGTACTGAACATTGGCCGCGCTTTGTAACTAATAAATCAGAGCGTTTTGAAGCACGCTTTAGTTTAGTAGAAATACAAGAGAATCCGTCTGTGTTCTTTAACGGAATGGCTGGCTCGCGTATGCCTATAGCGGTTTCTCATGGTGAAGGTCATGCTGAGTTTGCAAACGATGCAGCCACTAAAGCGGCGCTTGATAGCGGCACTGTAGCGGTTAAATTTGTAGATAACTACGGTAACCCTACAACGCTGTACCCAGCGAATCCTAATGGTTCTCCAGAAGGTATTACCGGTATTACGTCAACTGATGGTCGTGCCACTGTAATGATGCCGCATCCAGAACGTGTATTCAGAAGCGTTGCCAACTCTTGGCACCCAGATGAGTGGCTCGAGGATAGCCCGTGGATGCGTATGTTCCGTAATGCACGTAAAAACGTAGGTTAATTATATTTACGTTTATACAAGTTAGATTCATAATCTTACTGTAAAATAAAAAAGGCTGCATTGTGCAGCCTTTTTTGATTATACCAATCTGCTTATATATGGGGTCTATTTAACGTTAAAAAAATTACGCTAGAACTAGGCAAAAGTTTTTATATCTAGTTGTTCTAAATAAAAAACTTTTAACGACGTTATAGTGCAATTTAATTCGTTAAATTGATCAAAGATTTATGCAGGTTGGTATTAGTATAGCTAAAAGCACAAAGCATTTAAGGATAGTATGTTTAAGCGAATTGGTTTAATTGTTGGCGTTTTATTGCTAAGTACCTTACTGCTTGGTTATGTATTTCGCTTGCCTTTATTACAGTGGGTTATAGCGCCTGAGCTCGAAAAAGCGGGTGTCACATTAAACTGCCTTGATTTTTCAATCACGTCTAGCTTAAATATTCATGCTGACAGAGTGTGTTTAAATTATCAAAATCAACAATTACAACTTACTGGTATTACTGCAAATACAAAGCGTGTAGATATTGAAAATGCAGTGCTAACTGTTAATCCACTCCCTAAAAGTGATAATGCTAATCAGCTTGCTAAAAATCTCGATTTAGCACTTCCCTTAAATCGCCCATTAATCAATATTAAACAGCTTGTAGTAAAAAGTGATGAGCTCAATAAGCCACTTAAAATAAGCATATTAGAACCCGAACTAAATAAATTTAATGTCTCAGGTGATATAAACGCAAGTGCAATTTTGACTGCTAATAAAGTAAGGGGTCAGTTTGAAATTAATGACACTTTTTTAAAGCACGTTATAAACACTAAAAATACATTAATAGCAGATTTTAACTTTAATACTCAGCAAGCATTTAGCTTTGATGGTATAGAACTTGAGTTAAATGGCGATATTAGCTCCCAGTTTGCTCACACGTATGAGCAGTGCAAAGTTAACGTATTAACCACTGGTAAATTGGCGACGCGTTTTAATTTAAATAGCCAAGCGTTAATGTTTAATACCGATTTGCTTAATAACAAAATTAATTTAACACCAAGCTGTACTGAGTTAATTCCACCAAGTGAATATGCAGGCTTTATTAGCAAACAAGTTCCTTTAAATTGGCAACTTAAACTCCCTCAATCAATTAGCTTAGAGGCTAGTGGGTTGAGGGTGCCTGCAATTAATTTGGTAAGCGTGGGCGATAAGCAATTTGATATTTTAATAACAGATACAACACTAAATATTACATCTCCATTTAAAGACTTACAGTCAACTTTATCAGCTCAAATAAATACACCCGATATAAATAATATTAACGTTAATGCTCAGTTATCTGGCACTGCAATTAAAGGCGATTACGCCGTTATGCTTGAAAATTTACCTGAGTTTGTACCCGCAACAGCGGATGGGCTTAGCCTTAGTGGTCACTTTAATATAAGTGAGTTTATAGACTCAAAACCAATTGGGCTTATAAATGCTAAATTAACGCTTAATAGTGTAGATGCGTTTAATATAAGTGCAGTGCAATACCAAGGTGATTTAATAGCAAAAATGGATAAACAGTTAAACGCAGAGGTAGCGTTAACTCAGCAATTAAAAAGCGCAGAATATAAAGAGTTTAAAGTCACAGATATAAGTAACACATTAACAGCAAATGCTAATTTAGGCGTAGGTGAGTTATTTGCTGATCTAACAGCAAAAACGAATATAAAGGCTGTTAATAGCCCCGACATAAAACTTAATAATATAAAAGTAGAGTCTACGGGCTTGCAAAGCCGTGCACTAAAAGCCACGCATCACGCATTTATAAACGATGTTGAGTTAGTGATAAATCATCATATGTCGTCGCAAGCTCATCCATTTGAAGTGGTTATTCCTGAACAAAGTGCGCTGTCGTTAAATGCGTTTATTAGTCAATTTGAGCCACTTGCACAGTTAACAGAGGGCGAATTTAATGGCTATATTAGTGGCGATATAAACTTACAAAATGCACTGTTCAATATAGGGATTAGTCATACAAGTGCATTGTATAACGATTACCTTGCGAGCGATTTAAGCAGTACATTTAGCGGGGAATATAATTCAGGTAAGCTTAATGTAAAACCAACTACCTTTAATTTAAATGAGCTTAGGGCGGGTGCCGTAGTTAAAGCGGTTGAAGGGCAGTGGCAAGTGAGTAGTAATACCGCGCTTATAAATGATGTAAAAGGAAGTTTGTTTGGTGGTGAGTTTTCATTAGATAGCTACACAGTAGGGAAGCCAAACCAAGTTGCTAATGTTAAGTTTGAAAATATTGATGCAAGCAAACTTGTTACACTCGACGATAAGTCGGGCATTGTATTAACGGGACGCTTGGCGGGGTCTTTACCGGTTCACTTTGATAGTGGAAAAATTGAAATAATTGACGGTAGCTTATTTAGCCAAGGAACAGGTAATTTAAAAATTACCAATAATGCCGCTTTTGATTCAGTAATGCAGCAACAGCAAGAGTTACAACCTGTGTTAGGGCTATTAACTAATTTAGATATTCAAAAACTTAATAGCAGTGTGGCACTAAAAAATGATGGTTGGTTAAAACTAGGGGTTAATTTGCAAGGCTATAATAAAGCAGAGCAGCAGCAGGTTAACTTTAATTATAACCACGAAGAAAACGTATTTACACTTTTACGCGCACTGCGTTTAAGTGACGAAATTACACAAAAAGTTGAGCAACAATACTCACAAAAAGGAAACTAATAATGAGACAGTCGTTATTGATAAAAGTACTGCTCGCGCTGAGTGCTATTAGTGCACTCAGTGCTTGCACGCATCGTGTTGAGGTGTCTGCTAAAGAGCCCATTACTATTAATTTAAATGTGAAGGTCGATCACGAAATTCGCGTAAAAGTAGATAAAGAACTCGACAATTTATTTAGTGACGACAGTGAGTTATTTTGAGGAGCTAGAACATGAATACGAAGAAAAAATTAAATATTATTACGTTAGTTAGTGCAGTATGTATGTCTTTCTCTGCGTGGGCTATTAGCCTTGATGACGCTAAAAACCAAGGTCTAGTAGGTGAAGATAGCTCTGGTTATTTAGGACTTGTTGTACAAAACGCAGAGGCAAAAGCCGTTGTTGATGACATAAATGCAAAGCGTAAAGCGCAGTACTTAAAGCTCGCTAAAAAGAATAACTTGTCGCTTTCACAAGTAGAAGCACTTGCTGCTGCTAAAACAATTGAAAAAACCCAAAGTGGTCATTACGTTGAAGTAAATGGTAACTGGGTTAAAAAATAAGCGTTTGTTATTGTCTTGTTCTGCACAAACCAAAATAAAACCGAGCATTTAAGCGCTCGGTTTTTTACAGCCTTCAAGTAACTGCTGCCAAAAATCAATCCCCTTACGCCTTGCTAGATTTATATTATGCTCAGGAATAGATTCAGGCTCGTTATAACTATCAAGTGCTTCGCTCATACTTGCTTCGCGGATTAAATGCAATGTAGGAAAGGGCGCTCTATTTGTGTAGTTTGCGGCATCGGTTTCATCACTGTCAGCAAATACGTAATCAGGATGAAAATTAGCGATTTGATACTTACCTTCAAAGCCTTGCGCGACTAAAAGTGCATTAGCTAAATCGACCAAGTCTAAAAAGTCTTCAAAGTCACTAAAGCCATTGTCAAACATGATAAGGGTTGTTTCGCGCTCTGGTTCACGGTCAAGCTCAACACATTGCTCAAGCATATCCATTACAGCATCATCCATGCTCGTTGCAGAGCTTACTATGTAATGAATACAGTTATTTTCCACTTCTTTACGTGCAAATGGGCAAAAGTTATATTTAACAATAACAGATGACACCCATTCACGGGTTTGGCTTATAGCTATGTTGGTCACGGTTTTGGCTCTAAATATTGATTAATAATGTTAAGTGTTTTTTGTATAGCACCTTGGTTTTTAGCTACGCATTGCGCAGCTTTAATACCTAAGGTTTGGCACGCTTTTGTGTTTTGGCTAAACGTTATAAGCTGCTTAGCTAGTTCGTCGTTACTATCAACCACTACAGCACCTTTGAGCTTTATTAGCTCTGGATAAACATGGTCAAAATTGTATGTGTGTGGACCTGTTATTACACCTACCGAAAACGCTGCTGATTCCAGTGGGTTATGCCCACCTCTGCGAATTAAGCTGCCACCAATAAAGCTCACATTTGCAGCGCCATATAAACACTGTAATTCACCAAGCGTATCAGCAAGGAGTATTTGCTCATTATTATAGTTATTTTGGCTACGACGGCTAAAGCTAAGTGGGCTTTGCGTTAAAAGCTCTGCCATTTTGTCAAATTGCTCTGGATGGCGCGGGGCAATTATAAGTAATGCGTTCGGTTGCTTTTTTAGTAATTCTTGATGGGCTAAAAGTACCAGCTCATGCTCAACAGGATGTGTTGAGCCTGCCACCCATACAAAGCGTTCATTACTACTATAAAGCTGTTTAAGGTTGAGTACTTTAGCTAGTTGCTCTTCACTTGGTGTTATATCAAATTTTATTGAGCCTGTTACATGGCTTTTTGAAGCTTCAAGACCAAGTTCAATAAAGCGTGTAGCATCTGTTTTATTGTGACTCGCAAGTACCGTAATTGAGCGCATAATAATATGCGTTAATTTAGCGACCTTTTGATAGCCCTGCTGTGACTTTTCAGAGAGTCTTGCATTGATGACAAGCACTGGTATGTTTTTTTTGTGGCTTATCGCCATTAAATTTGGCCATAGCTCGGTTTCTAAAATACATAATGCTTGTGGCTTTATACGCTTTAAAAATCGAGCCGTCGCAAACGGGAAATCGATTGGTAAATAGCTACACGCTACAGTATTTTTAAACTGGCTAAGTATTTGCTCTCTGCCTGTTGGAGTATTACAGGTTATAAGTATATTTAAATTTGGATGCACTTTTTGCAAAGCTTTAATAAGTGGCGTTGCGGCAAGTACCTCGCCAACAGAAGCACAATGAAAAACTAAAGGTTTAGTTTTAACCGTAAATAAAGACTTACTGACAAACCCAAAGCGCTCTTTAAAGTGTGCACGATAGCCTTGGTTTTTTTTACCTCGTAAAATATAGAGATAAAATACAATCAGTGGGCTAATAATAATTAATGCGAATGAGTAAAAAATGCGTGCCATACTGATCTTTCTTAAAGGGAAGTGGCGTTAGTTTACCGTGAAATAGCCGTTTTCTAAACAGACTCGTTATAAAATATGGTCTGGGTTCAGTTATAACCCGATAAAATACACACAATTAAATAAAATTATGGAATAATGAATTTAATTTTTCCTGCCATTTCAGTTCCAAGAGGAATTTTTTCATGTCAATTATCGATTCAGTGGCAACTAGCTACGTTGAAACATTAAACCGTCATCAGGCATTATTTGAAACGATGGAGGCTTATCATCAAGAATCTATGCAATTGTTAGAAGCATGCCATAGTGCATTACAAGCTGGTGGCAAGATTGTTTGGTTTGGTAACGGTGGTAGTGCAGCAGATGCACAGCATTTAGCTGCAGAATTTGTAGTGCGTTATAAATTAGAACGTGGTCCGCTTGCCTCAATGGCATTGACCACTGATACCTCAATTTTAACAGCGCACAGCAACGATTATCACTTTGATACGGTGTTTGAACGCCAAGTTCAAGCGCTATGCAAGCCAGAAGATTTAGTTATTGGTTTAACCACATCAGGTACTAGTAACAATATTAATTTAGCATTAGAGGCTGCAAATAAACTAGGCGCTTTTACTGTTGCATTAACTGGACGTGATGGCGGTAAAGTAAAAGACATTGCTAAGTTACCTATTATTATAAAAAATGACGAAACAGCACGTATTCAAGAAGCTCACATGTTTATAGGTCACTGGTTATGTGAAGCCATGGATATGGTTGTTGCGGAGCAGCAGTAATGGATTTATCGTTATTAAAAAACTTATCAGCGGCACGAATATTAGTTGTTGGCGATGTAATGCTAGACCGCTATTGGTATGGTGATACAGGTCGAATTTCGCCAGAAGCGCCAGTACCGGTTGTTAAAGTAAGTAAATTTGAAGACAAAGCCGGTGGCGCAGCTAACGTTGCAAAAAATATAGCGCGTTTAGATGCAAAAGTTGGCTTATTGGGTTTAATTGGTGAGGACGAAAGCGGGCAGATTTTAGAGACCATCCTAAAAGGTGAAAAAATAAGCTCACAATTAGTCAGTGTATGTGATTTACCGACTATTTCAAAAATGCGTGTTATTAGCCGCCATCAACAACTCGTTCGCCTTGATTTAGAAGAAACATTTACCGAGCAACACAGCCAGCTTTTATTAAACCGCTTAGAGCTTGTACTTGATGAATACGACTTCATTGTGTTTTCTGATTACAGCAAAGGATCTTTAAGCTTAATTAAAGAAATGGTAAGCCTTGCTAAGAGCGCCGGAAAAACGGTTTTAATCGACCCTAAATCGCCAGATTTACATTTATATGAAGGTGCTGATTACATTACACCTAACTTACATGAGTTTAAGTTAGCGGGTGGTCAAACCGATTCAGAAGAGGCTTTAGCAGCAAGTGCGCGTGATTTAATAAGCAAAAATGGCATTAAAGCTATGTTACTTACGCGTTCTGAGCAAGGTATGTCGCTTATTAGTGCAGATGAAAAATTTGATTTTGCAGCGCAAGAGCTTGAAGTAAGCGATGTAACCGGGGCCGGTGATACGGTTATAGCTACACTCGCGGTTATGCTTGGCGCGGGCATGGAACCTAAAGATGCTGTCGAAATTGCTAATTTAGCCGCAGGTATCGTTGTGAGTAAGTTTGGGGCTGCAACCGTCTCGCCAGAAGAGCTAAGCCGCAAGCTTGGTCAGTATTTACATACTACGGGTGAGCATTACCAAACACCATTTGATGATGTACTTCAGCATATTGAATTTGCAAAACAAAACGGCGAAACCATTGTATTCACTAATGGCTGTTTTGATATTTTACATGCTGGGCATGTACGTTATTTAGCACAAGCTAAAGCGCGAGGCGATAGGCTCGTTGTTGGATTAAATAACGATGAATCTATTACGCGCTTAAAAGGGGCAGAACGCCCTATTAACCCGCTAGATGAGCGTGCGATGGTACTTAGCGCACTTTCATCAGTTGATTGGGTTATTCCGTTTGGTAGCTTAGATGAAAACGATACTCCCGCTAAATTAATTGAGCAAATAAGCCCTGATATTTTAGTTAAAGGTGGCGACTACACCGTAGAGCAAATAGCGGGTGCTGAGCATGTACTTCGTCATGGCGGAAAAGTTGAAGTGCTTGAATTTTTAGATGGGTGCTCAACATCAAAAGTAATTAGTAAAATTAAACAGTAATACCAATTTTATTAAAAACATGATCATTTTAGCGTATTAAATAACTCACTAACTACGTTAAAAACTATTTATATAGAACAACTATGTATCATAATTTTAGCCTTGTTATTGAGCTGTTTTCTTATCGCTATAATAGAACACTAATTTAATGCAATTGGTATAATTACTGATTTAAGTTTGCTTAAAAAATACAAAAAAGGGATGAAAACAGTGTTTTCATCCCTTTTTATTTTTAATAAAGTAACTTACTAAAAATTTAATTCATACTTAGCAAATGCTGATGTATCGTTTTCAGCACCGTCATTGTTAGATGCAAAAGCACCTAAAGTGACGCGGCCGCCCATAGAAAGCATTCTATAACGAAGCTCTAATTGCTTACTATTAAAGCCTGTTTTAGTAATAGTGTTACCTAAGTCTGGATTGTTTCCATAGCGGTCAGTATTATCACTGTTATAATCAACACTCCGTAGTTTCACTTGCCAATCATCGCCGTTAGAAAGCTGACCTAAAATCGTGAACACTAACGATTGCGTATCGTTATCAAAGGTTGAGCCAATATTGCGACCGTGGTAGCGATATCCTGATTTGTAGTCTATGTGCTCGTAGTAACAGTTTTGACGAGTTAAAAGCTCAGTGCATGTGACACCTGTGTCAATATACTCTGCGTTGATTAAAATGTTTAGATCATATAGGCGTTGGTTTGTTTGAATACCAAAAAGGTATGCTCTGTCGGAGGGCTTAAATTGAGAACTTGCGTCTTCGCCTATTGTGCTGCCGTAAATAGCATAGGGCTGGTTAAATAAAGTACCTGACCAGCGAATATCAATCCCCGCTAACTGATTACCTATTTTTGACTCAAATTGACTGTCACAGTTGTCATTTCCATTAGTGCAAGTTGTTTGGCCAGTTATAACATCAATAAAATCACCTGCAGAACCCGGTTGTCCGTCACCAGCCCACTGTGCAGACCAACTAAGTGCAATTTCTAGCTGCTGAATAGGGCGAAAATTAACACGAGTACTCCAAAGTAAAGCATCAGGAATTACACGTGTAGATTCAAGTTTAGCCATTTGTGCGGTAAAGCCCCATTGACCAATCCAGCTTAACCATGGTGTTTCAAAAGCAGTACTTTTTTCTCTAGTTACACTTAGTGCAGGTAAAGGTTTCGCATTACCAGACATAATTAAGCTGTTATCAACACCAGGTCCCCAAAATTGCTCAACAGCACCGGCTCTAAAAATCCAGTTACCTAAACGGTAAGCTAAGTAACTATCGTCAAGTGAGGTATCGTTACAATCGGTTAAAGCTTGCTCATCGGTAACTATATCGTCAGTCGTTTTTCCATCAACTAAACATTTTTTACCGTCGCTTCTGTAATTTATAGCTACTTTAGCTGCAAAGTTATCGCCTAAATAAGCGTAAGCTGCTGAAAGCTCTGTTTCTTGTGTATTTGTTGCACCAAAGCTTGTTGCTATGATCGGATCTGTGGCTGCAAAAGCAGATAATTGAAGACTATGCGAGCTGCTATTTTCTGATTTATATCGATGCTTAACGCGAAGTAAAGCATCTTGCAAGCTTGGAGATAATTGCTCAAGCGGAATGCTTTGCACATCACTTATAAAACTTTTCCACATAAGCGGATAGGTAGTTACAGGAGCTAAAATAACACCGGCATCAGCTAATTGTTGAATATCAGCTCTAAGACCGTAATCATCGGGTTTTACCCATGGTTCAGCATTAACTGACGCGCTCATAGCGCAAAAAAGAGTAGAAAGTAGAAAAATTCTGTTTCGCAAAGTTCAGATCCTTGTGATTTAGATTGCGGCTAAGTTTATCAACCTAAGCTTGTTATTGCAGTAAATAATCAAATTTATAGAGCTAATTTAATATATTAAAATGTAACCTAGCTATCGTAATAAGTATCTGATTGGTATACTGGAGTTCAAATAGGAAATTGAGAATGTAATGAGCAACAAACGACTTTTATTTATTCCCGTATCATCACCAGAAGGCATTGGTGAATATATGCGCTCGTTGTTGTTGGCTCAAAGTTTAAAGGCAGAACTTACTGATTCTCTCGATATTCACTTCATACTAAACAAGCATACAAGCTACGCAAAAAAGTGTCCTTTTGAAGCCACATTGCTTGAACACTCAGCGACTAAAGAGCTTGATTCTGTTTGCGACTTTATAGAGCAATTTAAACCTGACGTCGTTGTTTTTGATTGTGCAGGACGTGCAGGGCATATGAAAGCGGCTAAAAAAGTAGGCGCTAAAGTTATATTTATTTCTCAGCATGCAAAAAAACGCGCTAAGGGATTGAAGCTAAACAGGATTAATTTAATTGATACACATTGGGTTGTACAGCCTGATTATTGTATTGAGCCACTTACATGGGCTGAAAGTGCGAAGTTAGACATGTTTCCCTTGGCACCCCCTCGTAATGTAGGCCCTTTTGTTGCATTTGCTTCTTGTGAGCAAAAACGTGATGTTTTAAATCGCTATAACTTAGTATCTGATGGCTATTTTATTGTTAATGCGGGTTCTGGCGGGCATATATTAAATAATCTTAATTGTGCTGAGGTTTACTTTAAAGCCGCGCTTAAAATTACTAAGCATACTGGGTTAAAAGCAGTTGTTGTGTTTGGTGCAAATTATAATAAAGCAATTCCTAAAAGTGATGAGGTTACTTGTTTATCAAGCCTGCAAGGAACCGAATTTTTGGCATTAATGAGCCAAGCTAAAGTCGCATTACTTAGTGGTGGAGATACTTTATTGCAAGCAATTGCAGTTCAAACCCCTGTTGTGGCATGTGCTATCTCAAAAGATCAAAATACACGTTTGGATCATTGCGTTAATGCAGGTGTTGTAATAAAAGCAAATCTTGATATTGATGAAATTACAACGAAAATAGCTCAAGTTATTACCGAGCCTTTTTATAGTGAATTTATTGGTAAGTATAAGCAACTCGATAGTACACATAGCTTCGACGTGATCACTACTGGTATAAAAAATATGCTTGTAGGAGATCGCTTATGAATATAGTGATTGTAATTGATTCACTAGTAGGTGGTGGTGCTGAAAAAGTAATGCTTACTTTGGCTGAAAAAATGGCGAAACTACAGCACAATGTCACTATATTATCTCTTGCGAGCAACGCTGAGTATGACATTCCTGATATAGTTAAAGTTGACAGCCTTTTTCCTGATAGAGCATCTAAAGTAGATAGATTCTGGCAGCGAAAAAATAGTATTTTGCGATTAGAAGCGTGGTTTGAAAAAAAACAAAGCGAGATTGGCAATATTGACCTAGTGCTTTCTAACCTTGATAGAAGTAATAATTTACTTGCACGTAGTAATATCAAAAATGTTCACTTTGTTATTCATAACTCCGTCAATTCAGAACTTGCCCGTCAAAAAAAGTTAGGTCCATTTTCATATTTATACCTTAAAAAAAGTAAGCAAAACTTAAATGGTAAATCACTTATTTGCGTATCAAAGGGTGTTGAAAAAGAAATAACACAAGGGGATTTAATTAACCCAAGTGCAATCGCGACTATTTATAACCCGTTCGATTTTGAAAAAATAAACCAACAAGCAAATGAGAAAAATAACGACATCCCAAATGAGCCTTACTTAATTCATGTAGGAAGGCTCGCCAAACAAAAACGCCACGATATATTATTTGCAGCATTTGCAAAGCTTGATAAAAAATACAAGTTAGTCCTTTTATGTAATAAACCTGCAAAAGCGTTAAAGCTTGCACAGCAATATGGCATAGATAAACAGTTAGTAGTGCCTGGATTTCAACAAAACCCATACAACTGGATTAAGCATGCCAAAGCTTTAGTTTTGAGCTCTGATTTTGAAGGGCTGCCAACGGTATTAATTGAGGCTTTAGCGGTGGGTACTCCGGTAGTTAGCACTAATTGTACATTTGGACCAAGCGAGATATTAACAGGCGAGCTGAGTAAATATTTAGTACCCGTTCAACAAAGTGAGGCATTAGCCAATGCCGTTATGCAGGTGCTAGCAGATAAGCCAAATGTAGAAAACGCAGATATTCTAAAACAAGTACAGGCAGAGCAGGTTGCTCTGCAGTATTTAGCTTTGGCTAACTAAGTTAACTGATATTAGGTTAACTGATATTAGGTTAACTGATATTGGCGAGCGCTTTGAGGTAGTTGCTGTGCAGAGTTTGCCAGTCATTCACTTGCCAATTAAATACTTCATTTCGACCTTGCTCTTTTAAAAATGAGCGCTCAAGGCGTGCCATATTACTTTGTTGCCACTGTGGGTTCGGCGCTCTTATTTCACCTCTATCAAAGTCGATAATATACACATCACCAGTATCATTAAACAATATGTTATTAATGTTTAAATCGGCGTGATACACACCTTTTGAATGAAATAGCGCGATTGTTTTAGCAATGCGCTCCAACTCATCTTCAGTCAATGGGCGTTCAATTAATATATCGAGTACACTTTTAGCGCCTTTAACAGCCTCGGTAATAATATCACCACGGTAAATTAATCCGCTGTGGGTTACTTTAGCTGCAACAGGGGTTGGTACGTTTAAACCAAGCTCTATAAGCTTACTCATTAAGCTAAACTCTTTAAATACGCGGGTTTGTTCAAGTCCTGGGTATAAATATTGATCGCTTAGCAATTTACCCACTAAGCCACCGCGCCAATAATGCCTAAGTACGGCTGTTAATTCGTCTTGCTTAAAAAACCACGCAGTTGCTCGACCTTTTTTAGCGCCCACAATTTTATTTTGTTGTTGCCAATAGTTTGCATCAAACCAATCGAGGGTAATTTGGCTTGTGTATTTAGGGTGGCTTAATAGCGTGTGATTGCCTTGCACGTGTTGTTTAAACATAGCTCTGTGTAATTGCTAAATAATGAGTCTATATTAGCGCGTTTTAAAGCGCAGGATAAGTGCTTGCAATAGCGTGATTATAATTTAAGATCGGCTTTTGTATTTAATACCTAAGGGAATGTGTGACTCAAGCTCCTAATTATTCATCTATTTGTATATTAAGACTCTCTGCCATTGGTGACGTATGTCATGGTGTGAGTGCTGTACAAGCTATTCAAAAGGCACACCCGAATGCAAAAATCACCTGGGTAATTGGCAAAATAGAAGCCATGTTACTTGCTGACTTACCGGGTGTTGAGCTGGTGGTATTTGATAAAAAGCAAGGCAAAGCAGCGCTTAAAAGCTTAAAGCAACGCTTCAACAACCAAAAATTTGATGTGCTTCTTAATATGCAAGTTGCATTAAGGGCTGGGCTTGTAGCGCGCTGTATTCCTGCAAAAGTAAAAATAGGGTTCGATTGGGCTCGTTCAAAAGAATTACATAGCTTATTTATTAATAAACGAATAGAGCCACAAGCTCAGGCGCATGTGCTTGAAGGCTTTAAAGGTTTTGCAAAAGCCATTGGTGTTTCTGATTATAAACCGAGTTGGAACATGCCATATACCGAGCAAGACCAAGCGGTTGCAGATGAGTTACTAACACCAGAATACCTAAATAATAAACTATTAGTAATATCGCCCGCAGCTAGTAAAGCGCAGCGTAATTGGCTCGCTGATCGTTATGCCACATTGGCTGATTATGCAAGCGAGCAAGGCTTTAAGGTGGTATTGACGGGTGGTCCAACAGAGCTTGAAATTAACCTAGCAAATAGCATTATTGAGCACAGCAACACGCCTATTTTAAATTTAGTAGGTAAAACAAAACTCAAAGAGTTGTTGTGCGTGTTAAAGCGTGGCAGCTTAGTGCTTGCGCCCGACACGGGTCCTGCGCATATGGCAGTAACAGTTGGTACGCCGGTTATTGGTTTATATGCTCATTCAAACCCAGCACGCACAGGTCCTTACTTATACCAAGACTACGTGGTAGAGGTTTATCATCAAAACTTGTTTAAGCAAACAGGTAAAACGGCTGAGCAAGTAGCGTGGGGGACACGCGTAAAAGGCGATGATCTAATGAGCCAAATTACAGTTGATGATGTAAAAGCGATGTTTGACCATGTTGTACAAAAAGAGTCTTTGTAATGAATGCACAACAAAAAAATAAAGCGCTTTTTTTAGACCGAGATGGCGTGGTAAATGTTGATCATGGTTATGTGTATCAAAGCGATAAATTTGAATTTATTGACGGTGTTTTTAGCACTTGTAAAACATTTTATGATGCAGGCTATAAAATCATAATCGTCACTAATCAATCTGGAATTGGTCGAGGTTATTACACCGAAGCTGATTTTTTAGCACTGACCGACTGGATGAAAGACCAGTTTAGTGCCCACAGCATTGAAGTTACCGATGTGTATTTTTGCCCGCATCACCCTAAAAAAGCGCGCCCTGAATATTTGAAAGAGTGCAGTTGCAGAAAGCCTGCGCCAGGAATGTTATTACAAGGCATACAAGAGCATAATATCGACCCTGCTTGCAGTATTATGGTGGGCGATAAACTCAGTGATATGCAGGCTGCGAAAAAAGCGGGCATCACTACACGCGTTTTAGTGCGTTCAGGGCAAAGCTTTGACCAAAGCGCTAAGCAAGAAGCTGATTTAATTATCGATTCTATAAGTAGTTTACCTGCACTTTTAAAAACATAAATAAACAGCCTGTAAACTGGCAGGAATTCCTTCCAACTGAGGGCGTTTGCGACGAACTGCAAACCGTGCATTTTACCCATTAAACTTTTACAATACCCCGCATAATAAACAGCCGCGAAAGTGCGGTTGTTTACCCGTTCAAATATATGGAGAACCTAGATGAGAGCATCTGCTTTTTTTAGCCAGTTACAACAGCAAATTGAAGACGTAAAAACCGAAGGTTTGTATAAAAACGAACGTATTATTAAGTCCCAGCAGCAAGCTCAAATCGAAGTTGCATCAGGTAAAGTAATCAACTTTTGTGCTAATAACTACTTAGGTTTAGCTAATAGCCCAGAGTTAATTGAAGCGGCGCAGAATGGTTTAAATAATCATGGTTTTGGTGTGGCTTCAGTACGTTTTATTTGTGGCACGCAAGATATCCATAAAACACTAGAGCAAAAAATCAGTGCGTTTTTAGAAACAGAAGATACTATTTTATATTCTTCATGTTTTGACGCAAATACAGGTTTGTTCGAAACTATTTTAGGCGCAGAAGACGCTATTATTTCTGATTCATTAAATCATGCATCAATTATTGACGGTGTACGTTTATGTAAAGCTAAACGTTTTCGTTATGCAAATAACGACATGGCTGATCTTGAGAAGCAACTTATTGCAGCAGACGAAGCCGGTGCTAAAACTAAACTAATTGCTACCGATGGCGTGTTTTCTATGGACGGCGTTATTTGTAATTTAGAAGCTGTGTGCGACTTAGCCGATAAATATGATGCGCTTGTAATGGTAGATGACTCTCACGCAGTTGGCTTTGTTGGCGAAAACGGTAAGGGTACACCTGAGTACTGTAATGTATTAGACCGTGTAGATATTATCACCGGTACATTAGGTAAGGCGCTGGGCGGTGCTTCAGGTGGTTATACATCAGGTAAAAAAGAAATTGTTGAATGGTTACGTCAGCGTTCACGCCCGTACTTGTTCTCAAACTCATTAGCGCCTTCAATTGTTACTGCATCAATTAAAGTACTTGAAATGCTTGAAAATGGCGGCGAGCTTCGCGCTAAACTTTGGTCAAATGCTAAATATTTCCGTGAGCAAATGGAAGCTGCTGGTTTTACGTGTGCAGGTAAAGATCATGCAATTATCCCCGTAATGCTAGGAGATGCCAAAGTAGCCTCGTTAATGGCTGATAAATTACTTGCTGAAGGCATTTACGTAACCGGTTTTTCATTCCCTGTAGTACCAAAAGGGCAAGCGCGTATTCGTACACAAATTTCAGCGGCACATAGTATTGAGCAACTCGATACAGCTATCGATGCATTTACCCGTATTGGTAAAGAAATGGGCGTTATTTAATTTTATTTTAAACCGAAGCCTCGCTTCGGTTTTTTAATTGAGTGTGGATTATGAAAGCATTATCAAAATTAAAAGCAGAACCGGGCATTTGGATGACAGATGCACCAAAGCCAGAAGTAGGTCATAACGACTTACTGATTAAAATTCGCAAAACAGCTATTTGTGGTACCGACGTACATATTTACAAGTGGGACGAATGGGCAAGTAAAACCATTCCAACGCCTATGGTTGTTGGCCATGAATATGTTGGTGAAGTCGTTGATATGGGCCAAGAAGTTCGTGGCTTTCAGGTTGGCGACCGCGTATCTGGTGAAGGGCATATTACGTGTGGGCATTGTCGAAATTGTCGTGCAGGGCGTGTACATTTATGCCGTAATACAACGGGTGTAGGTGTAAACCGTGAAGGTGCATTTGCCGAATATTTAGTTATTCCTGCATTTAACGCATTTAAAATTCCAGATAATATTTCTGACGAACTCGCTTCTATTTTCGACCCATTTGGTAACGCAGTTCATACCGCACTATCGTTTGACTTAGTTGGCGAAGATGTACTTATCACTGGTGCAGGCCCAATTGGTATTATGGCAGCAGCTGTTGCAAAACATGTTGGTGCTCGCCACGTTGTAATTACCGACGTAAACGAATACCGCCTAGATTTAGCACGTAAAATGGGAGCTTCACGCGCTGTAAACGTTGCCAATGAAAAGCTTGAAGATGTAATGAAAGAGCTAGGTATGACAGAGGGTTTTGATATTGGCCTTGAAATGTCAGGTGTGCCAAGCGCGTTTAATTCAATGCTTAATAATATGAACCACGGCGGTAAAATTGCCATGCTAGGTATTCCACCATCTGATATGGCAGTTGACTGGAACCAAGTTATTTTTAAAGGTTTAGTGATTAAAGGTATTTACGGTCGCGAAATGTTCGAAACGTGGTACAAAATGGCAAGTTTGATTCAATCTGGCCTAGATTTAAACCCAATCATTACACATCAATATTCTGTGGATGACTTCCAAGCTGGCTTTGATATGATGATTTCAGGTCAGTCAGGTAAAGTGATTTTAAACTGGGACTAGTTCCTAACTAAATTACAAGAAGGGCGGCTTTAGCCGCCTTTTTTATACTATTAATTAAAGAGATTTCAATGGCATTTAAACATATTTCTATAGCGCAAACGTTAGAGCTTTTAGATAAAGAAGACGTGGTAATTGCAGATATTCGCGATCCTAATTCGTATCAAGCCGGTCGCATTCCAGGCTCAGAAGCACTTTCTAACGGTAATATCGCACAATTTATGATGGAAAAAGAATTCGATCAGCCAATTATTATTGTCTGCTACCACGGTATGAGCTCACAAGGCGCAGCTAGCTACTTAGTTGAGCAAGGTTTTGAAGACGTTTACAGTATGGATGGCGGCTTTACAGCTTGGGAAGCTGCTTACAGCGAGAAAGTAGAGCGATGATAGAGCTTGGCAGTTTAAATAACCCGCGCGCCGCACAGGGCTTTATAGATTATTTAAAAAGCCAAGGTTTACAAGGACAATTAAGCTCCTCAGATGGTAGCAATGTCATTATTAGTGTTGCGCCTGAGCATTTTCATCAAATACAACCTTTATGGGCCGAATTTACACAAAACCCTAACCATGAACGCTATCAACAAGCTTCATGGGATGTAGGTAGCACACAATCGCCGCTTAAATACCAAGGGCAATCACTTAATCTAATGACGCGATTTAAAGCGCTTAGCTGGTTAAATCAAACCGTAAGTATTGTAAGCGTTATAATTTATTTTGCTTTTTTACTAGGTGGTTTTGAGACTATTTACACCATGATGCAGTTTAAACCTACGCAGCCTTTAAGTTGGTTAACGCCCGCCCTCGTACATTTTAGCGCGATGCATATAGTGTTTAATTTAATTTGGTGGATGTCGCTTGGTGACAATATCGAAAAACAATGCGGAAAACTCACCCTAATAGGTTTGTTTTTAGTAACTGCACTTATAAGTAATTGGGCACAATACTTAATGGTTGGCCCCAATTTTGGCGGCTTGAGTGGTGTGGTGTATGGGCTACTTGGTTTTTGCTGGATTCATAGCTTTTTAAATCCTAACAAGCCTGCGCTTGTAAGTACGGCTATTGTTGGCTTTATGTTGATTTGGTTAGTGCTTGGGTTTGCTGATGTATTGTTTGTAGGTATGGCTAATTGGGCGCACTTAGGTGGGTTACTTAGCGGTATGGCTTTTGCCTATACCGCCAAAATATTTAACGCAAAACGTTAAATACTAATGATATAAATATTTAGTGAACAAGACTTCACGGATGATCTCTTGTCCTGTTTCTTCTTTTAGCAGGCTTTTTAGTTTTTCGGCGCACTTTGCACGTATTTCTTCACGGCCAGTAAGTGATTTTATTTTTCCTTCTGGTTCTTTAGATAAAATCTCTACTAGGGCATCACGAAGTAATGGCGTGTGGTGTTCAACCACTGCAATATCAGAAGTATCAGTAAGCATTAAATCAATAGTTACACGCACATAGCCCATTTTTTTACTTGATGCGCCAATGTAGTTGGTGATTATATCTGGCTCAAAACCAAAATAACCAACTGTGGATTCAGCACGAGCTGTAAAGCTTATAACGCTTACAAAGAACGTAAAAAGACCTGCGTATACTATTTTTTTCATATTTAAAGCGTTTCTTAAAACTTGTTACAAATAGTTTATACTTAATAGTAGGTAATAAACAGCGCCAAGCAATTATTTATGGTTATAAAACATCACTTTTTCAAAAGCTTTGGCAATGGTATCATCTCGTTGTTTTTTATTTTGTTGAGCTATTGTGATTACTTATCCTCTGTCTATATCTGCTAATTGGCAGTCCACTTCTTATATAAGTGACTTATCTCCTCTAGAGCAAGAGTGGCTTTTTGAACAGAATTCATTAACGGCTAAATTAAAAAGTAACTCAAAAACTTTTAATGTAAAGGTATTAAGTGAGCAGTTATTTACTTTAAGCCCAGAGCAAAACTTACTACTAAACAGCACAGCTAAAACAGCTATTAATAGAGAAGTTCTCTTACTGTGCGATAACAAACCTGTGGTGTACGCACAAAGCTGGCTTCCTAAAAATGATTCTATTAATCCTTTGCACAATATGGGCGAGCGTCCTTTAGGTGATGTGATTTTTCAAGACCCAGCATTAAAAAGAACGGATATAGAAATTGCTTATTTTGATGACACGCACCCTATTCAGCAATTAGTTACAAAATTGAACTTACCCGAGAAAAACTTACTAGGGCGTCGAAGTGTATTCTCACTCAAAGAATATAAGTTTTTAGTGTGTGAAGTGTTTTTACCTGGAGCATATTTATACTCATGAAATTAGCCGCTTTAAAGCCAAAACATATTCCTTATTATATACAGTTAATGCGTATAGATAAGCCCATTGGTACCTTGTTATTACTTTGGCCAACATACTGGGCTTTATGGCTTGCTAATAGTGGGGTGCCGAGCTTACTCAACTTTATTATATTTACGCTGGGCGTTGTTGTTATGCGTAGCGCAGGGTGTGTAATTAATGATTTTGCAGATAGAAAAATAGACGGCTCGGTAAAACGCACAGCTCAACGGCCGCTAGCTTCAGGACAGGTGAGTAGTGGTGAAGCACTTAGCCTATTTTTACTACTCATAGTTATTGCGTTCATTTTAGTATTAATGCTTAGCGTCAATACTATTTTGCTTTCTTTTGGTGCTTTGGCTTTAGCCTTTTGTTACCCCTTTATGAAGCGCTATACACAGTTACCTCAAGTTATTTTAGGGGCTGCATTTGGTTGGGCTATTCCTATGGCTTATATGGCTTCAATTAATGCACTACCACAGCAGGCATGGTTATTATTTATAGCCAATATTTGCTGGACAGTGGCTTACGATACCATGTATGCGATGGTTGATAGGGACGACGATTTAAAAATAGGGGTAAAATCAACCGCTATTTTATTTGGTAAATACGAGCGCCATATTATCTTTTTACTTAATGCTGTATTTATAGCGTTGGTTGCTTTTATTGGTATAAGCAATCATTTAAGTGTCGCATTTGGCGTTGGTTTAAGTATTGCTGCGGGCCTATTGGCATACCAACAAACGCTTATTCATAAACGTGAAAGAGATGCCTGTTTTAAAGCGTTTTTAAATAATCATTACGTGGGTTTGGCTATCTTTATAGGGTTATTACTTTCATACCCAATAGCATTTTAAAAGCCTCAATAAAGGCTGTTAAAATGCTCTATTAGGAGTTATCGGGGCGGATCAATAATGCCGCTAATAGAGGCGTTTTTTCTAAACCAGCCTGCAATAGAATAGCGATCGTCAACGGCGGGAAGTACTTCGTGGGCAAAGCGTTCGCTTTCAAACATTACTAATGTGCCAGCAGTTGGTTTAATTGTTATTTCTATCTCTTTACTTTTAGGTTTATAAATAACAAGTTCGCCACCTTGCTTAGGCGTATTTAAATAAAGTACCGTTGTAAATACTCGATTAGAGCGACCTTTAAATGCATCTAAGTGCTTTTTGTAAAAATCACCCTGTGTATATTTTGCATAATGGCATTCGTAATCAAATAACCCCATAAAAAAACTGCGATTTAACGTGGTCTTTATACTTTGCATTATTGCTTGATAGGTAAGCTGTGCTTGAGAGCTGCCGTCAAACCAATAGGTTTTATCAGTACGTACGGTTTTATCTATTTGTAAGTCATTTAATCGACCAATACCAGCAAGGCTAAAGTGAGGGTTTATACGGTGGCAGTCTGCAACTAAATCGTTAACTAAATCGGCAATAAGCGCGTTATGAATTACGGTATATCCTTGGCGTTCTATATCATCTAAATAGACATCAGGACCAAAAAGTGTGTTCATTCACATCAGCTGTTTAAAAAAGGTGCGACAGTGTAGCCGAAAAGCTGTTAAAAGCTACTGTTTATTGTGCCGCACTTTTTGAAACATCAGATTAGCTAAATGCAGCACCCGCTTTTTTTATAAGCGATAGTAAATGCTCTACATGTTCAGTAATCGACGTCTGTTGGCTTGTTTGTACAACGAGTTGTTCGTGGTTTAAATCTTTATTTGTTTTAAGTTGTACTAATTCAGAATTCTCTGCGATTGCATTAGCATGTTCAATGCTTGCAATAGCAAAATGATCTGATTTAACTACACCTGCCATTACTTGCTCAATACTGCCCACTTTAATACTTGATGATTTATTTAAAGAATCAATTGCTTCATTAAGCATAGTTTGTACTTGTTTAGACTCAGAGAAACAGCCAAACATCGGATAGTTATCAAGGTTTTGTTTACTTATATCGTTTTTATGGGCAAGAGGGTGGTTTTTTGAAACAAATAACACAAGCTGATCAGGTAAGTGAATGTCACTGCCAATACTATTAATAGCTTGAGAGTATACGCTAATGTCTATTTCACCTTGTTGGAGTTTGCGTGTTAACTCTTGCTGATCTTGTAGCTGCATCTCAATTTTTATATGAGGGTATTGAGCTAAAAACTGTCCACAAGAAATAGGGACTATGCTGCTTGCCTTATTGGTATACCCAATAACGAGCTTTTCATTGGCATTACCGTTTACTGATTGAAAAATCCGCTTTTTCGTTAGCTCAAGTTCCGATAGGGTTGTTTTAGCATATTCTAGAAAAAGCTCGCCTTCTGGCGTTAATTTAACAGAGCGTGTTGAGCGTTTTACTAACTCATATCCCATTTCATCTTCAAGTGTTTGAATGCTGCGCGTTAGCGCTGAAGTACTAATTTGGGTTTGTTCAGCAGCTTGTCTAAAATGACGTAATATACCAAGTGCTACAAATTGCTCTAATTGTTCAAATCTCACTTTATAGTCCCTTTTTATAAGTAAGTCGCAGATACCACGGACATCAAATATATTAATTTTTATTCTAAAGTTTAGTAAAATTCTATATTGAAATACGGTTGCAAGTTCATACGTGTTTCCAGCAGGATACCCCCCTTTTAGTATTAATTAAAGAGAAAAGCGACCAAATAGTATTACTTTTTAAATTCATAACTAGTTGTTTATTGTATTTTATCTATGTTTTTGCAATGGGCTAGCTAAGTAAACTTATTTGTAGTCAGTAAGTTAGTTAGTATATTTGGATTAAATTGTTCTAATTAATAAAAAAGTACGCCACAAAAAGGGGCGTTCATACAACATGATTGTGACAAATAATAGAGTGTTTTATTTATAATAAACTATTTTACAAAATTTCTATTTATTCGGCTACTTAGTGGTTTATTTTCAATGCTTTGTAGTTCTATCTCGATTGCATCACAGGAAATATGTATTTCAAATAAAGACGTTAATAACGATAAACTTAAGCAAGCTAAGCTAATGCCAAATAAAATAATTCCTGTGGCATTAAACTCAATAAATAATGCAAACATTGATAGTGTACACAGTAGAAAAGAGGCTACCCCGTACACTTGCATCGTTCTAATTAGCTTAATACGTTTACGTAAGTTAGTGATTTGAGCCACTACAACAGGCCGAATAGATTCACCTTCACGCGCATTTAGCTCCCTAATTAATTGCGCTAAAACTAAAAATCGGTTTGTATAGGCGAGTAATAGCAGCGATATGGCCGGAAAAAGTAAGCCAGGGGTTGTTAGTGTCATGTTTATTCCTTAAAAGTACAGCATGCTAATAATTTAGCGCAGGATATTGTTAACACAAAATAAATGAGGTGAATATTGCAAAATATTAATAATAACAATTCAACAGATAGCTCTTTTCAATGGGTTACAATTTATAAAGCTGAAAATACCTTGGAAGCGAATATCGTAAAAGGCTTAATACAAACTGCTGGAATAGAGTGTAAAATTAAAGGCGAGATGCTCCAAGGGGCGCTTGGAGAAATTCCATATGATCAGGCGCAAGTTAGTGTGCAGGTTTATGCGATAAAAGAGCGCCATGCGCGGCAAATATTGGTAAACTATCAACAAGTAAAACAATCCGCTCCAGATTGGGTATGCCCTAATTGTAATGAGCATAATGGATCAACATTTGATTTTTGTTGGTCGTGTGAGACGTTAAAGAATGACTAAAGCAAATAATTTTCAGCGTATTAGAGAGCTTAACTATTTACAAAAGGCCGTCTTAGCAAGTGCTTTAATAGAGCGAATGCTGCCAAATTACGGTTTATTTAGCGAAGCAACGGGTTTTGGTGATGAAACCTTATTACGTAATTCGCTTAATGTTTGTTGGGAAAAAATATTACTGCCTAAAAGTAAAATAGATCTCGAAAAACAAGTTGAAAAAATAGAGCCAAATGTTCCTGAACTTGCTGATTTTGATATGTTTGGTACTTATCCTGCTATTGATGCTGCAACGTCTTTACTTAGCTTAATGCACGGTTTAGTGGCGCAAGATGAGCAAGAGTTCATTAGTGTGAGCAAAATATCTCAAGCAACAGTGGCTCGCTTTATTGAATATCAAATGACGGTTGAAGGTGAGATTGCTGATAACACAGCAGTGAGAGAGCACCCATTAATGCAGTACGAAATTGAAGTATTAGGTGAGCTAATTGATTTTGTAGAAAATATGGGGCGTATTACCTCTGATAGCGTAAAGGCACTTAAAAAGTTTGCCCTTGAAGATGGCCAAACAAATATTGGTCTTACGTTATAAAAGAAGCAAAGTAGAATTTAAAAGGCAGGAGAAGTACAGTGCGAATTTTAGGCATTGAATCGTCATGTGATGAAACGGGTATTGCAATATATGATGACGAAAAAGGCTTGTTAGCTCATCAATTATACAGCCAAGTAAAAGTACACGCTGATTACGGCGGTGTAGTGCCGGAACTTGCATCGCGCGATCATGTTCGTAAAACATTACCACTTATAGATGCAGCATTTGCACAAGCAGGTTGTGGCCCTGAAGATTTAGACGGTATTGCTTATACTGCAGGCCCAGGTCTAGTTGGTGCATTATTGGTAGGTACGTCTATTGGTCGTTCATTAGCATACGGCTGGGATATACCTGCGGTAGCAGTACATCACATGGAAGGGCATTTACTTGCTCCGATGCTTGAGGAAAATACCCCTGAGTTTCCGTTTATTGCATTGCTTGTATCGGGCGGTCATACCATGATGGTTAAAGTAGCAGGTATTGGACAATACGAAGTACTAGGTGAGTCAGTTGATGATGCCGCAGGCGAGGCCTTTGATAAAACGGCTAAGTTACTTGGTCTTGATTACCCCGGTGGTCCACGCTTAGCTAAAATGGCCGAACAAGGCGTAGCAAAGCGTTTTGTATTTCCTCGCCCTATGACCGACAAGCCAGGACTTGATTTTAGTTTTAGTGGTTTAAAAACAGCGGCATCAATCACGATTCGTGAAAATGACGACGACGATCAAACCAAAGCTGATATAGCGCATGCATTTCAAACGGCGGTTATTGATACGCTCGTTATTAAGTGTAAGCGTGCGCTTAAACAAACAGGTATTAAGCGTTTGGTCATCGCCGGTGGTGTGAGTGCAAATACACAGCTTCGACTTCAGCTTGAACGCGTAATGAAAGGTATGAAAGGCGAAGTGTTTTATCCGCGTACTGAATTTTGTACCGACAATGGTGCAATGATTGCTTATGCCGGAATGCAACGCTTAAAAGCAGGGCAATTTGCCACGCTTGATATGAAAACAAAACCTCGTTGGCCTATAGATAGCCTTGAGTCGATTTAATGACTCATATTTTAGATATTTTTGTTTTCATCGGTGGGTGCTTTTTTAGCACCCACTTTTGGTTCTTCCCCACTAAATAATCGAATAATATTAGTACGGTGACGAAATATAATTAACAGCGTGATAAAAGTAACGGGAAGAGTATAAAGTGGCTTTATTAGCCATGTATACAAGGGCGCTAAAGATACAGCTACAAGCGCCGCCAGTGATGAATAGCGTGTTATTGCCACTATAACTAACCAAGTACACACAAGTAAACCTGCCAATGATAAGCCAATAGGTAATAATGAGCCAAATGCCGTTGCTACGGCTTTACCGCCTTTGAAGCTAAAAAACAGTGGGTACATATGGCCTAAACAAGCAGCTACTGCGACTAAACCAAGCTCTAAAGGTTCAACTTCTAAAAAATAAGCCCCCCATACCGGAATAGTGCCTTTTAAAATATCAAACACTAGAACCAAGCAAGCCGGAAATGCTCCGCCTAATCTATAAACATTTGTAGCTCCTGGGTTGTTAGAACCACTATTACGAGGGTCTGGAAGTTTGAACAACCGCGACACTAAAATAGCCGACGAAATCGACCCAAGTAAATAAGCTAAAACAAACATTATAGTGGCTAACACGCGCTTCCTTATTTTTTAATTGCTATACCAATTGATAGTGCTTTTAGGCTATTATTGACAGCAAAATTTATCGTAAAAATTATTAACAGGCTATTTAATAGCTAGTTTAGTTATTTTGCTATTGTAGAAGTTATTTTTACATATTTAAACACTGGCTAAACCATATACAGTATTAATTTTATTGATGCTTAGTATAGTTGCTTAGTAGTTTGTTGTTATTTGGAGTATCAATGGATAAGGTTTTTATATCTCAATTGCACGTCGACACTATTATTGGAGTGTACGACTTTGAAAAAGAAAGTAAACAGAGCCTTTATTTTGATATTGAAATGCTAAGCGATATTAAGCCTGCAGCTGAAAATGACGATATTAATTTAGCACTGGATTACTCAAAAGTAAGTGAGCGAGTTATTGAGCACTGCACTTTAAAACCTGTAGAGTTGCTAGAAACTTTAGTTGAACAATTAGCGCATATTATTTTAAGCGAGTTTAATACTCCACAAGTTACTATAAGAGTAAGTAAACCAGCAGCAGTAGCACAAGCGCAAACTGTAGGTGTTGAAATTACACGTGTTAAGGCAACTGACTAAATGGCTCAAATTTATATCAGCCTAGGGTCAAATATAAATAAAGCGCATTATATACAATGTGCATTAATTGCACTTAAGCAGCACTTTGAACATATTGTACACTCGTCTGTTTTTGAAAGTGAAGCAGTAGGGTTTGCTGGCAATAATTTTTATAATTCAGTCGTTGGCGCTACAACTGATATGTCGCTTGTTGATGTATGCGCTTTATTAAAACAAATAGAGCGTGATAATGGACGCACAGCGAACGATAAAAAGTTTAGTCCACGAACGCTCGATTTAGATTTACTATTTTATGATGATGTAATTTGCGCTTCTCCAGCACAATTACCACGAGATGAAATAACTAAAAACGCATTTGTATTACAACCTCTTAGCGAGGTTGCCCCAGATTTCTATCATCCTGTAGCTAAACAAACGATTGCGCAGTTATGGAATGAATATAATAACCCTCAACAAAAGCTATGGAAGGTGGAGTTTTCTAACCCATGAGTATCATCGAAATAATTATTTTAGCCCTCATACAGGGATTTACTGAGTTTTTACCAATTTCTAGTTCTGCGCACTTAATTCTCCCATCGCAAATTTTAGGCTGGGAAGATCAAGGGCTTGCGTTTGACGTGGCAGTCCATGTTGGTACTTTAATTGCTGTTGTTATTTATTTTCGCAAAGAGGTCGTCGACATACTCAGTGCGTGGTTTAAATCCTTTGGAGCACAGGGTACTAGTGATGATAGTAAGCTAGGTTGGTGGATAATTTTAGGCACTGTGCCTGCCGCTATTTTAGGCTTACTTTTAAAAGACTTTATAGAGTTGTACCTACGAAGCGCTTGGGTAATTGCTACTACCACAATTGTGTTTGGTTTATTGCTTTGGTACGCGGATGCAAAAGGTAAGCAAATTAAAACTATTTATCAGCTTAATTGGAAAACAGCACTTATTATTGGTTTTGCACAAGCTGTTGCAATGATCCCGGGAACTTCTCGCTCAGGTATCACGATGACTGCTGGTTTAATGCTTGGAATGAATAAGCAAAGCGCAGCGCGTTTTTCGTTCTTACTGGCAATTCCAATTATTTCTATGATGGGGCTTTATTATACTGCAGAGCTTGCTTTGGGTGACCATGTGGTTGATTGGAATACATTATTACTAGGTGTAGTGCTATCGTTCTTATCGGCTTATGCATGTATATTTATGTTTTTAAAAGTAATAGAGCGAATGGGCATGTTGCCATTTGTGATATATCGTTTATTGCTCGGTATAGGTTTGATAGTATTTTTAATGATGTAGCAAATAATGACTAATAAAAAAGCCTTCTAATTAAGAAGGCTTTTTTATTATCAAGTGGTCATTTTGGCACGAGTGAAATGCTTACTCGCAATGGTAACTAAGCACGAATTTTGGCATTATAGCGCCATTAAACTTTGCATAGCTGTAAAGTGACCATACGATTTAAGGAAAGTATATGCATATACATATTTTGGGCATTTGTGGCACGTTTATGGGTGGCATTGCAGCCATTGCTAAATCATTAGGTCATAAAGTAACGGGTTCCGATCAAAACGTTTACCCACCAATGAGTACGCAACTTGAAGAGCTTGGCATTGAACTGACTCAAGGCTACGCGGTATCTCAGTTAGAGCCAAAGCCAGATATGGTCGTTATTGGTAATGCAATGAGCCGGGGTAACCCATGTGTTGAATATGTGCTTGATAAAGGCCTGCCTTATACTTCAGGCCCTGAGTGGCTTAAGCATAACTTACTGCAAGATTCTTGGGTGCTTGCGGTTGCTGGTACGCATGGTAAAACAACCACAGCAAGTATGCTTGCGTGGGTGTTAGAGTACGCAGGTTTAAAACCAGGGTTTTTAATTGGCGGCATAGTGCAAAATTTTGGTGTATCGGCAAAAGTGGGTGAAACGCCATTTTTTGTTATTGAAGCCGATGAATACGATACTGCTTTTTTTGATAAGCGCAGTAAGTTTGTGCATTACCTCCCGCGTACACTTATCTTAAATAATCTTGAATTCGATCACGCTGATATTTTTGAAGATTTAAACGCAATAAAAAAACAATTTCATCACTTAATGCGTACATTACCTCAAAGCGGCAAGGTAATTTGGCCAAAGCAAGACGTAGCGCTTAATGACGTAATAGCACAAGGGCTTTGGAGCGAAAGCGAAACGCTAGGCGATGATTGGAGCTATGAATTAATAAAAGCCGATGGAAGTGAGTTTAATGTATTACTTAATGGCGAAAAGCAGGGCACTGTCTGTTGGCAAGCAATAGGCGAGCATAACGTTAAAAATGCGATTATGACTATCGCAGCAGCGCGCCATGTGGGTATAGCCATTGATCATAGTATTGATGCTTTAGGAGAGTTTATTAGCCCTAAAAGGCGTATGGAGCTAAAGGCGGATATAAATAATATTAAAGTGTATGACGACTTTGCGCATCACCCAACAGCAATTAAAACTACGCTTGCAGGATTGCGCGCAAAAGTAGGCGATGAAAAAATTATCGCTATTTTAGAGCCGCGCTCAAACACCATGAAAATGGGCGTGCACCAATATACATTATTAGATTCACTGCGTGATGCTGACAACGTACTCCTTTTTGAACCAGAGAATCTAAATTGGTCGCTAAAAGAGCAAGCAGATAAAGCAGGCATGCAGTGCTTTAACAGCACACAAACAATTATTGATACAGTGCTTGAAAATATTGAGCCTAATCAACATATTTTAATTATGAGCAATGGTGGTTTTAATGGCCTTCATCAACACCTTGTTGATGGCTTAGCTGATAAATACAGCGGAGAATAGTGTGCAATTTAAAGATAGAATTACGCTCGCATTTAGTGGTGCATCGGGTGCGCCTTATGGGCTTAGGTTACTTGAAGTATTACTAGAGCAGCAATTTCAGGTCTACGTTCTCATTTCAAGTGCAGCACGCGTGGTGCTTGATACAGAATCAAATATTAAGCTCTCTGGTAATGAAGATAAAGCCACAGAGCAGTTAAGTACGCTGTTTAATGCCAAACCTGAACAGCTAAAAGTATACGGTAAAGATAACTGGTTTAGCCCTGTGGCTTCGGGCTCTGCTGCTCCTAAAAAAATGGTAGTATGCCCATGTAGTGCCGGATCGGTTTCTGCAATTGCAGTGGGGGCGTCTGATAATTTATTAGAGCGCGCCGCTGATGTGGTAATTAAAGAACGCGGACAGCTCATTTTAGTGCCTCGCGAAACACCATTTAACGAAATTCATTTAGAAAACATGCTTAAGTTATCTCGTCTAGGGGTAACAATTATGCCAGCCGCACCTGGTTTTTATCATAAGCCACAAAGTATCGAAGACTTAGTTGATTTTATGGTGGCGAGAATTTTAGATCATTTAAACATTGAGCATAACCTAACAAAACGTTGGGGTTATGGTGAGGGTAAGTAATGAATAAGCAAAATATTGCTTTAAATATAGAAGGCCTTACCAAGGTTTATAAAAATGGTGTTGAGGCAATTAAAGGCGTTGATTTACAAGTTGAAGAGGGCGATTTTTTCGCTTTGCTTGGTCCAAATGGAGCCGGTAAATCAACCACTATTGGTGTTATTTCGTCACTTGTTAATAAAACAAAAGGCAAAGTAGAAGTATTTGGCTGTGATATTGATACTGATTTAGAAGCTGCAAAAGCGCATTTAGGCCTAGTGCCGCAAGAATTTAACTTTAGTCAGTTTGAAACGCTTAGCCAAATACTGGTTAACCAAGCCGGTTATTATGGTGTGCCACGTGGTGAAGCCCATAAACGTGCTGATAAATATTTAGCGCAGCTGGGTTTGTTAGAGAAAAAAGACAAGCAAGCACGTACGCTTTCAGGCGGAATGAAACGTCGATTAATGATTGCACGCGCCCTTATGCACGAGCCAAAATTACTTATACTTGATGAGCCAACAGCGGGTGTAGACATAGAACTTCGTCGTTCAATGTGGGATTTTTTACGCCAAATAAATGAGCAAGGCGTTACTATTATTTTGACCACACACTACCTTGAAGAAGCTGAGTTACTGTGTAAAAACATAGCGATTATTGATTCTGGTCGAATTGTTGAAAACACCACCATTAAAGCACTGCTTGCAAAACTTGATAAAGAAACCTTTATTTTAGATTTAAAAATGCCAGCAAACCCTGTCACGCTTGAAGGTTATAAGTTCACGATGACGGACGATCATACTGTTGAAGTAGAAGTCGCTAAATCACAGGGCTTAAATGCGGTATTTAGCGCATTAACAAGCCAAGGAAATACAGTATTGAGTATGCGAAATAAAGCAAACAGACTAGAAGAGTTATTTGTAGGATTATTAGAGCAAGGGCGGGGCGAATAAATGTTTAAATATGGCGTAGCCTTAAAGAGTTTATGGATTAAAGAGTGTATTCGTTTTTTACGTATCTGGGTACAAACCTTAGTGCCGCCAGCAATTACGATGAGCTTATATTTTGTTATTTTTGGTAACTTAATTGGTTCACGTATTGGTGATATGGGCGGCTTTAGTTATATGGAGTTTATTGTACCTGGCCTTATAATGATGTCGGTTATTACTAATTCCTATTCCAACGTAGCCTCTAGTTTTTACTCAACAAAATTTCAAAAAAGCATTGAAGAGCTTTTAGTTGCACCTGTGCCTAATTACATCATTGTACTGGGTTATATGGGCGGCGGTATGACGCGCGGTATTATGGTGGGCTTTATAGTTACTTGTGTATCGTTATTATTTGTTGATATTCAAATTCATAATATTTTTGTAATTATGGCGACCGTTATTTTAACCTCAGCTGTGTTTGCTTTAGGTGGCTTAATTAATGCAATTTATGCAAATAGCTTTGACGATATAAGCATTATTCCCACCTTTATACTAACGCCATTAACTTACTTAGGCGGTGTATTTTATTCAATTACGTTATTGCCAGAATTTTGGCAAAACGTATCGCAAATAAACCCTATTATTTACATGGTAAATGCATTTCGCTATGGCTTTTTAGGTGTGTCGGATGTTGATTTAAGTGTAGCGCTAGGCGTTATTTTGGTGTTTATTACGGTGTTATTTACTTTAGCGCTAACTTTAATTAAAAAAGGTGTGGGGCTAAGACACTAATGAGTGATGCAAATTCACGTAGTATTGTATCTAATCAAGCGGGTATTCACGAAAAGCTTGATGAAATAGTAAATAAGCATTTAGATGCTGAATTTAAAAAGCCAATAGCAGCGCATACCCAAGCCGCATTTGACGAGGTTAATGCTAAAGTACAAGCCTTTAGTGGCCCGCTTATTTTAGACTCGTGTTGTGGCGTGGGTGAAAGCTCAGCTAACTTAGCTAAGCGCCACCCTGATGCACTTATAATTGGTATTGATAAATCGTCGCACCGATTAGATAAGCATGATGTTGAATATAAGCAAACCGACAGTGGTCAGTACATCTTAGTGCAAGCAGATTTAAATGACTTTTGGCGTTTAGCGGTAGCCGCCAATTGGCAACCTACGCACCATTATTTGTTGTATCCAAACCCGTGGCCTAAATCTAAGCATATTCGTAGGCGCTGGCATGGCGCAGCTATTTTTCCATTTATTGTTAAGTTAGGTGGAAAATTAGAAGTGCGCAGCAATTGGGATATTTACGTTAAGGAGTTTGCTCGGGCGCTTGAATTAACAGGCAACCCTTGCGATGTAACACTTTATGAGTCAGACGATGCAATTACGCCTTTTGAGCGTAAATACTGGGCCAGTGGCCAGCAAAGCCACCGACTCGTTATAAACTTACCTAGGGCGTGTTGACCTTTCGTGATTGATTTTGCAGCAGCATGTTTGGTTTTTAGGCAAGGCGGAGCCTATGTAGTGTGGTTATTCCCCATAAATAGGCGATAACGCAGCATAAAGACCAAACATGTGCTGCCCTTTGGGTTCTTTCTAGGGACGATTAACTCTTTGTTGCTCAGTTTTTACTTAGCCCACTAGGTTACAAACCTCGCGCCGCGATTTAATCGCCCCTAGATTGAACAAATTTCAATCCACAAAGATCAACACGCCCTGGTTAAAGTAAGTCAAAGTGCTAATTCTTCTGTAACCGTATTAACATGTGGCACTGGGTGGGCAAAATAGTTGCCTTGCATTAGTGTCACATTCGCCTTTTTAAGTGCGGTTACTATGGTTGTATTTTCTACCGATTCTGCCATTAATTGTAAACCAAGTTGATTAGCAAAGCTGGCTATATGCTCAATAAACAAGTAGATATCTTTGTCATTCACTATTTGCTTTATTAGTGCGCCATCTAATTTAATACCATCTACTTCAAGCTTAAGTACGTTTGATATATTTGAATAACCACTACCAAAGTCATCAATAATAACCTTAACGCCTTTTGTTTTAACCATTCCAATAAATGCTTTTACTTCAGAGAAGTTGGCAATAGCTTGGGTTTCTAAAAGCTCTAATGTGATATTACCAGGATGCGGGTAGCGCTTAAGTTCGTCCGCAATAAACTCACTTAAATTAGGGTCGAGCATATCTTGTGCTGTTATATTTAAACTCCAGCAAATATCGGTTTTTCTAAAGCGACTAACACATTGTGAAAATATAGTACGGGTAAGTATTCCGTCCATTCTTGAGCGGGTAACAACATTTAAAAATGCATCAGGTTTTAATACTTCCCCTTGTGCTGTTACCATTCGAGCTAAACATTCGTATTGAACGACCTTATTGGTATTTGTGTCAATAATGGGTTGAAAGTAAGGCACTATACGATTGTTATCAAACGCTTCTCGCACTTCTTTAGCCATTTCTACATTGTATTGATATTGCGTTTTTACATCGTGTAGCGCTTTTGAGTAGTTAACTACACTATGCCTGCCTTGTTTAGCTTGCAGCGCTGCTATATGAGCGTTTTCAAGTAGTAGCGATTTATTACCACTGGCAATACCTGCACATAGGGTTATGTAGATAAAAGGGTCAGTTAATACCGGTGTATTAAAGTTATATGTTTTTACGAGGTCGGTAAATTCGTCATTACTCATTTCCTTAGGCGCGAGTAATACTATTTTATTTGTTGCTAGTCTGTATATATGGCAATGCGTAGAGCTTCTAAGTTTAAAGTGAATAAGTAAGTTTTTCATTACCTTGTCACCCACTTCAGTGCCATAAAAACTGTTTATATCTTCTATTTCATTAACCCAAATAACGGCTAATTGCATGTGATGAGCATTACTTTTTTTAATAAAGTACTCAAGTGCAATATGATTTGAAAAACCAGTACTTGAGTCAGTTGCTAAAGACCGTTTTAGTAAATAAATATATATGGCGGCAACGAGTATCGCGATAAAAAAGAAGAAGCTAGCCATTGCAGCTGCTTTTGATACGCTTTCTTTAAGTTTCTCGTTTAAATCATAAATAGTTATATCGGCACCCGTTAAATAGGTATTGCCGTTGATTGGGTCAACGTAAGGAATAAAAATTGTTTTAAAGTGGCCCCACTGATCGCTCGATATTTCAAATACTGGCTCTGTTGAATAAAAAGCACTTATATTTGCATCGGTAGCTTCAGGGTAGAGATCTAAAAATTGAGTTACCTTGCCATTATTCTGATCGTCTTGCGTGTAGCTTGATGAGCTAAAAAGCACCTTACCGTCTTTTAAAATCATTGAATAGACATAAGCAATATCAAGTGCTTGAGCAAACTCAGAGAGTTGTTTACTTTTATCTTGATAGTAAGAAAAACTTATATTATCGCCTTGATTAACCGCACTTAAATAATCGTCACCTAAAATATGTTTAACGCTGGTGGCGGCATTAAGTAAGCGATTATCAACCGACTGCATTATTTCAGCACGCGTGGTTTGGTAAGTGTAGTAAACGTAGGTTAGCAAGCTTATTAAAAACAAGCTAAAGCCTGCCACTATCCAACTAACTTTGACTCTTCCTTCTGGCATATGTGTCCCTTTTTTGTTATCAAATTTATTATACCCAAAATAAGTAAATGCCCAATAAATAATTAGGTTTGGTAGAGTTTTAATTAGGGTCTGTTTATCTTTGCGGATTATAATTTGTTCAAACTAGGGGGGATTTAATCGCGGCGCGAGATTTGTAACCTAGTGGTCTAAGTAAAAACCGAGCAACAAAGAGTAAATAGACCCTAGGCAGAACCCTTTGGGCAGCGCCTGTTTGGCATTAATGCTACGTTATCGCCTATTTATGGGGAATAACCACACTACATAGGCGCTGCCTTGCCTAAATACCAAACAGGCTGCTGAAAATTTAACCTTGAAAGATAAATAGACCCTAAATTATCATTTTTTTGTCATCGCTTTGATTGCTTTTATAGGTTTAAACGAGACATTTTAGTTATATTGCAGTAAAGTTAGCGCAATTTTTAAAGAAACACGATTGCTCCAAATGTCCTAATAAGTAGGCGTTTTTGATCGGTAAGCGCGTGTTTTAGCTACACACACACTAGGTATTAAGATGGATCAAAAGCGTTGTGCCGTCGCCTCTAAAGAAAGCCTTAAGCGTATATTTACTGTACCTGAAGCGCCAGACTCAACTTTAAGCAAAATCGAGCTTGAAATTTCGAGTAATTTAGCAGGTTTTCTAAACGAAAATATAGCGGCAATTGAAAAACCATTACATGAAATAGAAAAAGATTTTCAATCGGCAGTGATCCCAGAAGATCCAACGTTTGTCTCTGCTTATGCCCAAGACATAATGGAGCAACTTGTTGCACATTCTGTGCATACAGCTGCGCCTAGTTTTATTGGTCACATGACCTCTGCCTTGCCGCACTTTTTATTACCGCTGTCAAAATTGATGGTAGGGCTAAATCAAAATCTAGTAAAAATAGAAACATCTAAAGCGTTTACGCCTCTTGAGCGTCAAGTGCTTGGGATGATGCATCATTTAGCTTATGGGCAAGAAGACTCATTTTATTCTAAATGGATGCACAGTGCTAAAACCTCATTAGGTGCATTTTGCTCTGGTGGTACGGTTGCTAATATTACTGCGCTTTGGATTGCGCGAAACCGCTTATTAAAACCTGATGGCGATTTTAGAGGTATAGGTGCACAAGGCTTAATTGCTGGTATGCTGCATTACGGTTATAAAGGTTTAGCGGTATTAATATCAGAACGCGGGCATTACTCGTTAGGTAAATCGGTTGATTTACTCGGCATTGGTCGCGATAACTTAATTGGTATTAAAACCTGTGAAAATAATAAAGTCGATGTAACAGCTATGCGCGAAAAAGCACGTGAGCTTGAAGCGCAAGGTATTAAAGTAATGGCGATTATTGGGGTCGCGGGGACAACCGAAACCGGTAATATTGACCCACTTGATGAAATGGCCGACTTAGCACAAGACATTAACTGCCATTTTCATGTAGATGCAGCATGGGGGGGAGCGACCCTTTTATCGAGTACGCACCGTCCTTTACTAAAAGGGATTGAGCGAGCAGATTCAATTACCATCGATGCACATAAACAAATGTATGTACCAATGGGAGCGGGTTTGGTTTTATTTAAAGACCCCGCTGCAACTGATGCAATAGAGCATCACGCTGAGTATATATTACGTAAAGGTTCAAAAGACTTAGGTAGCCACACGCTTGAAGGCAGCCGACCTGGTATGGCAATGTTAGTACATGCTTGCTTACGTGTTATTGGTCGTAAAGGTTACGAAATGCTGATTGATCGAAGCATCAAAAAAGCACATTACTTTGCTGATTTAATTAAGGCTGATGAAGACTTTGAGCTTATTTCGGAGCCTGAGTTGTGCTTATTAACGTATCGTTATGTACCTAAGCAAATTAAACAAGCAATAGCCGATGCAGATGCTGCAACTCGGTTAGATATTTTTGCTTCACTGAACCGTTTTACTGCCAGTATGCAAAAGCGTCAACGCGAGTCTGGTCGCTCATTTGTATCACGTACACGCTTAACGCCTTCTAAATACGACAATCAACCAACGGTTGTATTTAGAGTGGTTCTTGCTAACCCGCTTACCTCAGGCGCTATTTTAAAAGAGATATTAGCTGAGCAAAAAGAGTTGGCTGCAACAGATCCGGTATTCAAAAAATACTTGAGAAAGTATATGTAATCTAAATACAAAAAAGGGTCCATAAGGACCCTTTTTTAATATCAAAGAATGGTTAATGTAAAATACGTGCTCTAATTGTACCCTCAACAGCGCTCAGTTCTTTAAGTGCTACTTCAGATTGATCTGTATCAACATCAATAACTACATAACCAATAGATGCGTCTGTTTGTAGGTATTGCGCAGCAATATTAATACCGTGCTGTGCAAACGCTTGGTTAATTTGCGTTAGTACACCTGGGCGGTTGTGGTGTACGTGTAATAAACGGCTACGATTAGCAAGCTCAGGTAGCGATACTTCAGGGAAGTTAACCGCAGTAATAGTTGAGCCATTATCTGAATATTTAGCCAATTTACCCGCTACTTCAATACCAATGTTTTCTTGCGCTTCTTGTGTAGAACCACCAATGTGCGGCGTTAAAATAACATTGTCGAATTGGCGCAGTGGCGATACAAATTCTTCATCGTTAGATTTTGGCTCAGTAGGGAACACATCGATTGCTGCACCACTTAGTTTTTTCTCTGTAAGCGCTTCTGCAAGAGCATCAATATCAACAACAGTTCCGCGTGATGCATTGATCAAAATAGACCCCTGCTTCATAACTGCAAGTTCTGCTGTACCAATAAGGTTTTTAGTTTGCGGTGTTTCTGGTACATGTAAGCTAATAATATCAGAGCGTTGTAACAGCTGAGTAAGGTTATGAACTTGTGTTGCATTGCCCAGTGATAACTTATCTTCGATATCGTAAAACTCCACGTTCATACCGATATTTTCAGCCATAATACCTAGCTGAGTACCAATGTGACCGTAGCCAATAATACCTAATGTTTTACCACGTGCTTCAAACGAACCATTTGCTGTTTTTAACCAGCCACCACGATGAGCCGCTGCATTACGCTCTGGAATACCACGTAATAAAAGTAGAATTTCGCCAAGTACAAGTTCAGCAACTGAACGAGTATTAGAAAATGGAGCGTTAAATACAGCAATACCACGTTCGCGTGCTGCATCTAAATCAACTTGGTTTGTACCAATACAAAAACAACCAATAGCAACTAGCTTTTCAGCTGAGTCTAATACAGCTTGGTTAATATGAGTACGAGAACGAAGTCCTACAAAGTGAACATCTTTAATGCGCTCTTTAAGCTCGTCCTCAGGTAAGGATGTTTTAACGTAGTCGATATTGCTGTAACCGTTACGTTTTAGCGTTTCAACAGCGCTTTGGTGAACACCTTCAAGCAAGAGAATTTTAATTTTGTCTTTTGCTAACGATACCTTACTCATAACCTCATCCTATTTAATTTGTGGCCCATTTTTGGTACCGATAATCACTTTATCAGCACCTCGCATCGCAAATAGGCCGTTGGTAACTACGCCAACAATTGAATTGATTTGTGTTTCAAGTTGTTTGGCATTGGTAATTTTTAAGTTAAATACATCTAATATAACGTTACCATTATCGGTAACTACGCCTTGGCGATAAACAGGGTCACCACCAAGTTTTAATAATTCTCGTGCAACGTAGCTGCGCGCCATTGGAATAACTTCTACCGGAAGCGGGAAGTCACCCAATGTATCTACCAGCTTTGTGTCATCAACAATACACACAAACTGTTTTGCAACTGCTGCTACTATTTTTTCACGTGTTAGCGCTGCGCCGCCGCCTTTAATCATTTCGTTTTGAGCGTTTATTTCGTCAGCGCCGTCAACGTATACATCTAAAGCATCAACGTTATTAAGTTCAAACACTTCAATACCTAACGCTTCCAAACGTGCAGTTGACGCTTCTGAGCTTGATACAGCGCCTACAATAGTGTCCTTTACTGAGCCAAGGGCATCAATAAAGTGATTAACAGTAGAGCCTGTACCGACACCTACAATGGTGTTTTCTTTTACAAACTCGAGAGCTGCCCAAGCAGCTGCTTTTTTTAATTCGTCTTGTGTCATTGCTTTGTGCTCATGTATGTCAGAAATATGCGGTTAGTAACCAAAATTAAATGTTACCAACAGTATGTTTTATCTGGGGTGATAATGGTTTTAAGAGGTACGTCCCATGACTCGATTGGTAGAGCATCAACTTTTTGGCATTCATGTGCAAGGCCAATTAGTTGTGGTTTTTGCCAATTTTGTTCGTGTAAACGCGCCAATGTCCGGTCGTAAAACCCACCTCCCATTCCTAGGCGATTACCTTGTTTATCAAATGCCACTAATGGCATAAGGAGGTAATCAAGCGCTGGTAATGGGCATATTTGAGAGCAGTTCAGCTTAGGCTCCAAGATACCACAGCGATTTGCCCTCATGGGTGAGTTTTTCTCATAGCGCTGAAATAGTAAATTAGCGCCATTGAATGGGTGTATTATAGGTAGATAAACAACGTGGTTTAAGTTCCATAATTCTTTAATTAACAATGAAGTGTCTAGTTCTCCGTCGTTACTTAAATAAATGGCAATATGCTTTGAATTCGTTGTGTTTTCGCTTTTTAAGTGTTGAATAAAATTCATTTTTAGCGATTGCGCAGCAATTATTTGCTGATTATTTGACAAGTTTTTACGGGTGTTACGAATTTCAGCTCTTATTTGTGCGCGTTTATTGCTCATTAAACTAATTAGCCATTTTTAAAAAGAGAATAAATCGGGAAAAATCAAAAAAACAGCCAGTACGACTAGCAAAATGGTGGCAGTTGCAATCAATGAATATAAAAGTAAGTTACTGCGTTTTTTAGGAGTCGCTAAATCCTCATCTAGCATTAGGTCATCATTTTGCCATTCGTCTACACTTTCGTCTGGTGTATTTAATTGAGCTTCAGGAAGGCGTTGCTCTAGCTCATCTAGCTTTTCTTCAAGGCGTATTAAGCTGCTAGTGATGTAATCAAGTGCATCAAAAATACGTTCATCAAGTTGGTTGTTATTTGCAGCTGCGGGGGAGCTATTTTGAATCGCATTTGAAACAGCTTGCAGCTTACTTTTAATACCTAGGCTTGCTAATAACTTAGTCTGTTTTAACGCTTTGTCTTTATCGCTTGGCGCAAACAGCGGCTTACCTTTAAAAAAAAGAGCTACTTTTTCATCTGACGTTTTTAATTTTGCAGCTAAGTTTGCGCACGCTGTTTTTATGTCAACGTTATCGGCAAGTCCTGCAAATATAACGCGAAAGTTATCGGCCATTTAACTATCCCTAAAGCTTTTATAATGAAATGAGTATATACCTAAAGTACAAAAGAATTCGAGGTTGATTTTATAGTTATTTTGTAGACGTACTACAAACAATGTAACTGATAAGTTTTAGATACAAAAACGGCCCTATTAAGGGCCGTTTTTAATTTACTTCAACACTTTTAGCTTAAAGGCCTGCAGCTGCACGAAGTGCATCAGCTTTATCTGTACGTTCCCAAGGGAATTCGTCACGACCAAAGTGGCCGTAAGCCGCTGTAGGAAGGTAGATAGGGCGCTCTAAATCAAGCATTTGAATTAAGCCGTAAGGGCGCAGGTCAAAGTGTTCACGAATAAGCTCGATTAAACGGCTTTCTTCTAACTTGCTTGTACCAAACGTTTCAACGCTGATAGATGTAGGCTCTGCAACACCGATTGCGTAAGAAACTTGTAATTCACATTTATCAGCAAGGCCAGCCGCAACTACGTTTTTAGCAACGTAACGTGCAGCGTATGCAGCTGAGCGGTCAACTTTTGATGGATCTTTACCAGAGAAAGCACCACCACCGTGACGAGCCATACCACCGTATGTATCAACGATGATTTTACGACCTGTTAGACCACAATCGCCCATTGGTCCGCCAATTACAAAGCGACCCGTTGGGTTAATGAAAAATTTAGTCGCGCTTGTAATAAGCTCTGCAGGAAGTACCGGCTTGATGATAGTCTCCATCACCGCTTCTACTAAATCTTTTTGCGAAATGTCTTCGCTGTGCTGAGTAGATAGTACTACTGCATCAATACCTACTGGCTTACCATTTTCGTATGCAAAAGTAACTTGAGATTTTGCATCTGGACGTAACCAGTTAAGCTCGCCGCTTTTACGTACTTGCGCTTGGCGCTGTACTAAACGGTGTGAGTAAGTAATTGGCGCAGGCATTAGTACTTCTGTTTCGTTACATGCGTAACCAAACATAAGACCTTGGTCGCCAGCACCTTGTTCTTCTGGGCTAGTACGGTCAACACCTTGGTTAATGTCAGGAGACTGTTTACCAATAGTGTTTAAAATTGCACATGAATCTGCATCGAAACCCATGTCTGAATGCGTGTAGCCAATTTCACGTACTGTTTTACGTGTAATTTCTTCAATATCAACCCATGCGCTAGTAGTGATTTCACCACCAACCATAACCATACCTGTTTTTACGTAAGTTTCGCACGCAACACGGGCATGAGAGTCTTGCTCTAGGATAGCATCAAGTACCGCATCAGAGATTTGATCGGCGATTTTATCCGGATGACCTTCAGAAACTGATTCAGAAGTAAATAAATGTTTTGCCATTGTAATTCTGCTCACAAATATTGCGCTTCACAAACGTCGGTATTAGCGCTAAAAAATTAAGGGGCGTATTTTATCGAAAACAAAACACCTTGCATAGTGTTTTTACGCCTAGACGTCTAAATAAAATTACTAATAACTTTTTGGTCTTAAAAAATATTCATAATGCCTCACTTTTATAGGGTTTTTAATTGCACACAGCCCCCACAATAAGTAAGAATGGTCAATATAAACAAACCCAAGTTACTTGGGTGCATAAACAAACACATAAATACCCGCGCAAATACACATAAAGGTAGGAGAATTCATGCCATCTCGCAAAGAACTTGCAAATGCTATTCGCGTCTTGTCAATGGACGCAGTACAAAAGGCCAAATCTGGTCACCCTGGAGCCCCTATGGGCATGGCTGATATCGCAGAAGTATTATGGCGCGATTATCTAAAACACAACCCAACAAATCCAGAGTGGGCTGACCGTGACAGATTTATTCTTTCAAACGGCCACGGTTCAATGCTTATCTATTCTCTATTGCATCTAAGTGGTTACGACTTACCACTGGACGAAATTAAAAACTTCCGTCAAATGCATTCTAAAACACCAGGTCACCCTGAATATGGCTATGCACCAGGAATCGAAACTACTACGGGTCCATTAGGTCAAGGGATCACAAATGCCGTAGGTATGGCAATTGCTGAAAAGGCGCTAGCTGCCCAGTTTAACCGTGAAGGTCACGATATTGTTGATCATTTTACCTATGCATTTATGGGCGATGGCTGCCTTATGGAAGGTATTTCTCATGAAGCTGGTTCACTTGCAGGCACATTAGGTCTGGGTAAACTTGTTGCATTTTGGGATGACAACGGCATTTCAATCGATGGTGAAGTAGAAGGTTGGTTTACGGATGACACGCCAGCTCGCTTTAAAGCATACGGTTGGCATGTAATTAGTGGTGTTGATGGCCACGACAGCGATGCTATAAGTGCTGCAATTGCAGAAGCTAAAAGTGTTACCGATAAACCATCACTAATTTGTTGTAAAACAATTATTGGTTACGGCTCACCTAATAAATCTGGTAGCCACGATTGTCACGGTGCACCACTAGGTGATGATGAAATTAAAGCGTCTCGCGAATTCTTAGGTTGGACTGGCGATGCGTTCGAAATTCCTGATGATATTTACGCACAATGGGATAGCAAAGAAAAAGGTCAGCAGCTTGAATCAAGCTGGGACGAAAAATTTGCAGCATACGCAAAAGCATACCCAGAGCTTGCGGCTGAATACAAGCGTCGTATTAATAACGAACTTCCTGGCGATTGGGCTGAAAAATCTCAAGCGTACATTGAGCAACTTCAAGCAAACCCTGCAAACCCAGCGTCTCGTAAAGCATCGCAAAATGCATTAAACGCATTTGGTCCGTTATTACCAGAATTCATGGGTGGCTCAGCCGATTTAGCAGGCTCAAACTTAACAATTTGGGATGGCTCTAAAGGTTTAACGCACAACGACGCAAGCGGTAACTACATTTACTACGGTGTACGTGAGTTTGGTATGTCGGCAATTATGAATGGTATTGCCCTTCATAAAGGTTTTATTCCTTACGGTGCTACGTTCTTAATGTTTGTTGAATATGCAAAAAATGCCGTACGTATGGCTGCATTAATGAAGCAACCAAGCATTTTTGTATACACGCACGATTCAATCGGCCTAGGTGAAGATGGTCCAACTCACCAACCAGTAGAGCAAATTGCAAGCATGCGTTTAACGCCTAACTTATACAACTGGCGTCCATGTGACCAAGTTGAATCGGCAATTGCATGGCAACAAGCTATTGAGCGTAAAGACGGTCCTACATCGTTAATCTTTACTCGCCAAGGTCTTGAGCAACAAGCCCGTGACGCACAGCAATTAGCAGATGTTAAGAAGGGTGGTTACATCCTTAGCTGTGACGGCAACCCAGAGATTATCTTTATTGCAACAGGTTCTGAAGTGCAACTAGCACAAGATTCAGCAAGCGAACTACGCAGCCAAGGTAAAAAGGTACGTGTTGTATCTATGCCATGTACTGATGCCTTTGAAGATCAAAGCGCAGCATACAAAGAAAGCGTATTACCGGCATCTGTTTCACGCCGCGTAGCAGTAGAAGCAGGTATTGCTGACTACTGGTACAAGTACGTAGGCCTAAACGGCGCAGTAGTAGGTATGACTACCTTTGGTGAGTCAGCACCTGCAGGCGAGCTGTTTGAGCACTTTGGTTTTACAGTGGCAAACATTGTAAGTAAAGCAAACGAACTTTTTTAATCGCTTTGATTAAATAAAGTAAGTAATTGAAAAACCCGCACATGTTGCGGGTTTTTTTATGCCTTTACATGAAGCAACTTCACCTTTATCAATGCTGCTTTCCTTGCAAGAAAGTAAGCTATCAGGCAAGGTAGTGCGATAAAATTTATAAATAATAACCTTAAATTAATAGCAGGAGCTAAAAATGCCAAAGTTTGATAACGTAAGTGTAGTAAAAAAAGCCAATGTATATTTTGACGGAAAAGTGTCAAGCCGTACCGTTATTTTAGGTGATGGCGAAGCGAAAACGTTAGGCTTTATGCAACCAGGTGAGTTTGTTTTTGATACAAACCAAAAAGAATGCATGGAGCTTTTAGCTGGCCAATGGGATATTTTATTACCAGAGGCGAGTGAGTGGAAAACATTTAACGCAGGTGAATCGTTTAATGTTGATGCAAATGTAAGCTTTAAAGTAAAAGTATCTGATTTTGCTGACTACTGTTGTTCGTACACAGATTAATCAATACAGCTAGACGTCTGAAAGCCCATGTACTATGGGCTTTGCATAAACTTTGCGCAACACATGATTTAAATCACCAAAAACCGTAAATAAACCTCAAATATCTCTCTTTTTTCCTTGTGTTAATCTAAATAGCCCCCAATACTATTTATGAGGTAACAAATAAAAGGATACCCTATGAAAATTAATCTTTCTGGTCACCATGTTGAAGTTACTGACTCTATTAGAGAGCACATCAACGAAAAATTTTCAAAAATCGAGAGCCACTTTCCATCGCTTATTGCACTCGATATTATTTTGTCTAAAGAGCATCATAAAATCCAAGCTGAAATTAGCACTAATTACGAAGGCACGCGCATATCGGTAAAAGGGGAAAACGAAGTTATGTACCCAGCCATTGCAAGCGCAGCTAAAAAACTCGATGCGGCACTAAAACATCGAAAAGGGCAGATAAAAGCAAACTTACACGAAAAGCCTGTTAGCACTACACCTGAAATCGCACACGAGATCATCCAAGAGATGGATCTTAAATAAAATTTAGTCACAAAGTATTGTAAAAAAGAGCCGTATGGCTCTTTTTTATTGCCTGTAATTTAGGTAAGTTATGCGTTCTTGCAGTTTATTGATTAAAAAAATTAATAAAAGCAGCGTATAACACACATATTTTGAGAAATTAATGCACACAACAAAAGCAGTATGGAAGTCTCGACTAGGTGCGCTTGGACCTGGAATACTCATGGCAACAGCCGCTATTGGCGGTTCTCACTTAGTTGCCTCTACGCAAGCTGGGGCAATATTTGGCTGGCAATTATTTTGGCTTATCCTCGTTGTTAATGTTTTAAAGTACCCGTTTTTTCGCTTTGGTATGGAATACACACTCGCCACTAAAAATAGCCTAGTGGAGGGCTATAAAAGCAAAGGCCCGTTTTATTTTTACAGTTTTATCGGTTTAAACATTGTAGCCGCCGTAGTTAATACCGCTGGCGTATTACTACTTACTGCAAGCTTACTGCATTACGCGTTGCCCGTAGTGATAGAAGTAACACTGCTATGTTGGATATTATTAGGAGTGTGCTTAGCCATATTATTGTTAGGGCACTTTAAAGCGCTCGACAGTGTGGCCAAAGGCATAATGGGGTTATTAACGCTGGCTACCGTTATTGCGTTAGTTATCGCGTTTAGTAATGGCCCAATGGCGCCTGCTGATTATGTTGGTCCATCACCATATGAGCTTGCTATGCTGAGCTTTATGGTGGCTTTAATGGGCTGGATGCCAGCCCCTATCGAAATATCTGCATTAAGTTCTTTATGGCTAAAAGAAAAACAAGCCCAGCAAACAGTTTCTAAAAGCCAAGGCTTGTTCGATTTTAACGTAGGTTACTGGCTTACAGCTGGCTTAGCCTTGGTATTTTTTAGCTTAGGTGTATTAGTGCAGTACGGGCAGACCAGTAGTATAGAACTCGGCGGTGTCGCGTTTGCCAAGCAGCTTATTGATATGTACGCATTAACAATAGGCGAGTGGGCAAGGCCGCTTGTATCAGCAATCGCTTTTTTATGTATGTTTGGTACTACACTTACCGTGCTTGATGGTTACGCGCGTACGCTTAACGAATCCCATAAATTACTTGGCTTTGGGCAATCAAAACACAGTCTAAATATTTGGTTAATACTACAAGCACTTGCCGGTATGGCCGTTATTTTATTTTTTAAATCAGCCCTTGGCCCCATGCTTACGTTTGCAATGACACTTTCATTTGTTACAACGCCTGTATTTGCATGGCTCAACTTTAGCCTTGTGCGCTCAGAGCCTGCTATAAAGCACAGCGTGCTATTACGTAGTTTAACGTGGTTAGGTTTAGTGTATTTAGTAGGCTTTGCTGTTGCGTTTGTAGTATGGAAACTAGCAGCCTAAATAGAGCCACTTACTTTAGGGTTTTAATTAAAGCCCTAAAGCCCTCAAGCATTAAATTCTAGGATTAAACGAGGCATAAATGGATATTAGAATAGGTGAGCTTTCAAACCCACACGTTATAAAGCTACTACAAGCACACCATAACGATATGTTAAAACACTCACCCGTTGAGAGCGTACATGCACTTGATGTGAGTAAACTCACTCAGCCCGATATAACTTTTTATAGCTTATGGATTGATAATAATTTAGCGGGTGTTGGCGCTTTAAAAGCACTAAATACAACGCATGGCGAAATTAAATCAATGCGCACATCAAGCAGCTATTTACGCCAAGGCATCGCTGCTAAATTGCTCACGCATATTATTGAGCAATCAACACTGCGAGGTTATAAAAAATTAAGTTTAGAGACCGGCACCGCTGATGCGTTCTTGCCCGCACAAAAGCTCTATACTCAGTTTGGTTTTAAAGAGTGCGAGCCGTTTGGTGATTATGAGCTAGATCCGTACAGCTTGTTTATGAGTAAAGGGATCTAACTTTCATTGTAGTAAATTTGAATTAGCCTTCGAAGGGATAGTTTTCTTTTTGTATTTGTTGAGCTGATTTTACTCACTACGAAATCGTCATCTTTAGAGTTGATCGTAATAGCTATTAATTTTATTGTAAAAACCTTAAAGTTGCTACAGCAACAATGTTTATTCAGTTATAACTACTGTGATTGGTGCTTAATAAATTCAAGGGATAATATGAATGCGTAAAAATCCATATAGTGACTTGCAAGGGATGCTTAACTTAATTAAAGCATCAAAAAACCCTTTTTCTCCAATAGTTGAAGCTCTTAACAATTCTTTAGAGTCCATCTTTAAGCTTGACGAAAGCGGCGACAGGAATATAACAATTGAGCTTTACTTTAACGATCAAGATGAAAGTTCCAAACGACTTGAGTTTATTGAGATAACAGACTCTGGAGCTGGATTTAACAAAGAGTCATTTGAACGCTTTGAAAGGCTTTTGGATAGAAGTAAGGGGTTCAATAACAGGGGGTCGGGTAGACTTCAATATTTACATCGGTTTGGTGAAGTATCTGTAAAAAGTATTTACCGTCAAAATGAAGATTATTATTTAAGAGAATTTAGCAGTTGTAAAAATAATTTTATATATGACGACAGTGTATCGGAATTAATTGATAAAAATAATTTAAAAACTACAGTAACGTTGAAGCAACTAAGAAATCATAAGCAAGATAATAATGCTTATTCAAAACTTAAGTTCAGCAGTTTCGTCTCATGGGTTAAGTCGCAATTTGCTTTGAGAGCTTATCTTGAATTAACCAAAGGAAAGGTATTTCCCACGATTAATTTAAAATTTACTTACCAAGTTGCTGAAGATGAAACTTTGACTATAAAGCCTGATGATTTTCCAAAACCTACCGATAGCGGTGACTTTTATGTGAATTATCAAGAATCTTTTGACGATAATGGGGACATTGGTTGGCGCAAGCCCAAAGGCTTTAAACCTGAAAAATTTAGTTGGTGTGTGTTTAGTTTTCCTGCTGAAGATGTTGATATTCATGGTGCATTTTTATGCAGTAAAGACATTCCAGTTGAAGAGGTGAAAAACTCTGTTTTGAAAAAAAGTAATGGTCATTTAGGTCATAAAATGATTACTGCTTTTTACGGTGATTTTTTGGATAAGCCAGATAATGTTAATCATTCAGTCGATTCCTTTACTATACCTAGTAAAGCAGATGTAAAAGAGCTATCAAACTCAATTTTTGACACCGAAGCTGAGGTTTATATTGATGACATAATTGAGCAGGCTAATAAGCAGCTGAAACTCATATATAAAGAAATAGAGCTAGCTCAAGAAAGTGCAGAAAGAAAAGTTATGTTATTGGCTAAAGAGTTAGGAATCTCAAATCATATTGCTATGAGTGTTAAGAAGGTAGTTAAGTTGAGCGATAATGAAGAAATTATCACTAAAAACTTGCATATTGAAGAAGCGAAATATGTTGCAGATAAAAGTAATAAAGCCAGAAAAGTAATTGAACAATTAGAACTAATGGACCCTACAGCAGCAAACTATCAAAAGGATTTAGAGAAAAAATCAGAAGAATTATCTTCATTGATTGGTGCTCAAAATAAAGAAGAGCTTTCTAAATATGTTGTCAGAAGAGAGTTAGTTGCAAAATTACTTGATAAAATTTTAAATAATGACTTGATAGCTCAAACAAAAGATCTTTCTGAAGGGAAAAGTAGAAGAGATAAAGAGGGCTTTATCCATGATTTAGTATTTAAACGAAAATCCAACGGTAACCTAAATGATCTTTGGATTTTAGATGAAGAATTTATATATTTTGACAGTTTTTCTGATGTACCCCTGAATAAGATTCAATCTGAATCAGGGGTATTTATGCTGAAAGATATTCCAGAAGAGGAAATTAAAAAACTTCAGCTCAAGATAGCTAAACGTCCAGACATTTTTATTTTTGCAGATGAAGGGAAGTGTGTACTTGTTGAGTTTAAAGCTGCTGATATTGATTTGTCTGAACATCTACAGCAAACTGAAAAATACTGCACATTAATTGCAAATTTTAGTACTAAAAAGATCGAGAAGTTTTACTGTTATTTAATTGGTGAAGATTTCTCACCTTTTGATCTTCCTTCTGAATATGACCAAACAGTTAGTGGGACTTGGTTAAGAGAAAAAATAAAAATTATTGATAAAACAGCTATGAGAAATGTTATTGCATATGGTCAACAAGAATTAATTAAGCTATCTGACATTGCAACTAGAGCGCATAGGCGTAATAAAAGCTTCGCAGAGAAGCTTGGTATGGATACTTTTATAGATTGAGAGGTCTGATAACGCGGTAAGTCGGGTTGTTTCTAGTAAATTCTTCATTTTTGTCGGATGGCGTGGCTTCGCTACTTATTCGACCTACGTCAAAAGGTAGGTTGGTTAAGCCGAAGGCGCCACCCAACAGAGTTTCAGATACACGCCTAGAAGGTTAGCTGCAGGAACTGAACTGTCGTTAGTTCGCATCTAACTCAGCTCTTTTATCGCTCCACTGACCCCATCTAAACTAAGCGCATACATGCGATTATTCATTAGCTTTTTTATAAAGCCAATTGATTGATAGTGCAGCCAATGCTCGACGAGTTGTGAGTTTAGCCAATCTAGCCTAATTGTTACTCATTTGAGTAAACAACAATTTCGTCAGAATTTGGTAATTTATAAAATCCAACATTTTTTGATTGCTTACCCATGAAATCAATAGCATATTTCATCTCTGCAATTGTTCTTACTGTAGAAAATTTATCTTTAAAACATGCTGAGAATTCGTATGTGAAAGATGTTGACTGATCATAACCTCCCAGCTCTAAAAGGTTATACTCAGTAAAAGGATCTGGTCCTAAAATTTGATGAGAGGTAATAAAAGGCACCCTAGAGTCTTGTGATTTCCAATCATTCAAGCATTTAGCTTCAACATTGCTTGCTAATAAATAAATGCTTTTATTCTTTTTAGAGTCACTTATAAAGATAGTAATAAAAACCAAATTTATAATAAGTGATGCAAACAAAATTAATTTTAATATATTTCTATTATTCACTTTAACTCAGCTCTTTTATCGCTCTACTTATCCCATCTAAACTCAACGCATACATGCGGTTGTTCATTAGCTCTTTTATAAAGCCAATCGATTGATAGTATGGCCAGTGTTCAACGGGTTGTGGGTTGAGCCAGGCGACTTTATCAAAGTGGTTTGTGACACGTGATAACCATGCACTGCCGGGCTCTTCGTTGTAGTGTTCTACCGAGCCGCCAGGGTAGGCTATTTCATATGGGCCCATAGTGGCATCACCGACAAATATTACTTTGTAGTCGCTGGTAAATTTATTAATCAGCGTCATGGTGTCAATCACGTTTGAATGGCGGCGCGCGTTGTCTTGCCAAACGTGCTCGTATAAACAGTTATGAAAGTAGTAAAACTCTAGGTGTTTAAATTCGCTGTGGGCGGCGCTAAATAGCTCTTCGCAGGTATGAATGTAGTCATCCATTGAGCCGCCAATATCAAATAGCATCAATACTTTTACTGCATTGTGGCGCTCGGGCGCCATTTTTACATCAAGCATGCCGCCTTGTTTTGCAGTAGCGCGAATAGTCTCGTTTAAATCTAGCGTGTCGCTTGCGCCAGTGCGGGCGAACTTTCGTAACTTTTTAAGGGCGAGTTTAACTGTGCGCGAACTAATTTCTCTGTCGGTGTCGAGGTTTTTGTATTCTCGTTTATCCCACACTTTTACTGCTTGGCGGTTACGGTTGCCGTCTTGCCCTATACGCACACCTTCTGGGTTATAGCCGTATGCACCAAAAGGTGATGTGCCGCCAGTGCCCACCCATTTATTGCCGCCAGCGTGGCGTTTTTGTTGCTCTTCTAAACGCTCTTTTAGGGTTTTCATAAGCTCGTCGAGCCCGCCCATGGCTTTTAGTTGGGCTTTTTCTTCATCGCTTAGGTGTTTTTCAAACTCTTTACGTAGCCAATCTTCAGGTAGGTTGTGCTGTTGCTTTAAGCTCTCGAGCAAATCAAGGTCGGCAATACCGCTAAAGTAGTCGCTAAAGGCTTTGTCGAATCGATCAAAGTGCGTTTCGTCTTTTACCATTATGGTGCGTGCTAAATGGTAAAAGGCGTCTACGTCGGCAAATATAACGCCTTTTTTTAAGGCGTTAATTAAATCGAGTAATTCGCGCAGGCTTACAGGTAGGCGGTATTCACGCAGTTTGAAGAAAAACGCAATCAACATCTTAACGGCGGCTCATAAAGGCGAGTTTTTCGATTAGGCTTATATCTTGCTCGTTTTTAAGTAAGGCGCCAAACATTGGCATTAATCCGCCTTTTTGCGCTTTGTCGTGCAGTGTTTTAGCGTCTATGTCTTCAGCCATTAAAAGCTTTAACCAATCGAGTAATTCGCTGGTGGAAGGTTTCTTTTTAAGGCCGTTTGCTTCGCGCAGGTTAAAAAACACTTCAAGTGCTTGGCGTACTAAATCCTGTTTAACGTTAGGGTAGTGCACGTCAATAATTTGCTGCATTTCGTCGCTGCTAGGAAAATCAATATAATGAAAAAAGCAGCGGCGTAAAAATGCGTCCGGCAATTCTTTTTCGTTATTTGATGTGATGATCACAATAGGGCGCTCTTTTGCGACAATGCGCTCGTTAGTCTCATAAACATGAAACTCCATTTTATCGAGCTCAAGTAGTAAGTCGTTTGGGAACTCTATGTCGGCTTTGTCTATTTCATCAATTAAAAGCACTGGGCGTTTGCCGTTAAGCTCTGCATACGTAAATGCCTGCCAAAGCTTACCTTTAACGATGTAGTTGCCAATATTGTGTACACGCTCGTCACCTAGTTGGCTGTCGCGCAGGCGCGAAACCGCGTCGTACTCGTATAAACCTTGCTGCGCTTTAGTAGTCGATTTTATATGCCACTGAATAAGCGTGGTATCTAAGCTTTTAGCCAACTCCTCAGCCAGCATGGTTTTACCTGTGCCAGGTTCGCCTTTAATTAAAAGTGGTTTTTCGAGCATAATGGCAGCATTTACAGCTTGTTTAAGTGCGCTACTCGCTATGTAATTGTCAGTTGAATTAAATTGCACGGTGTACCCTTGTCTGGTCTGAGCAGTAAGTTATTTTGTTATAATGCCATAGTTAAGCAGCAGGTCCAATATAAGCAAAACGCTGTATGACCTCACCTTCTTTTTCAACAGTTTCTAAAAACATACTAAGTGGGCGCGCCCATATACCAAATTCACCATAAAGTGCTTGGTAAATCACAAGCTGTTCCTCGGTTTCGCTATGGGTGGCAACATGAATAACTTTATATTGCGGGCCTTTGTAGTGTTGGTATATGCCTGGTTTTAGGGAAAGTGGTTTTATTGCTGTAGTCATGTTTTGATCTCTTGTATAATTTGGCTTTGCACTTTTAATGTTAACTAATTTGCCAATACTATGAACTATATTTCTTTAGATGATTACAAAAAGGCGTGGGTTTTTCGCCACAAAGATTTACCTGTATCTGATGAAGACGCAGCAAAAATAAAGCCTATGAGCGACGAGCGCGCAGCCGTACTTTGGACAACCATGGTGAGCCGTGAGTTTGATCACCCTGATTTTTTTGAAGACACCGATTGGTGTGGTCAAGAAAAAAGCTTTAGCCAAGAAGTAGATTGGCAAGATGCGTGGGAAAATGGCGATGCGTTACCACCAGAAGCAATCTTAACGTTTTTAGATTGGGAAGCTAACACCACGGTTTATTTTTGTATGGCACGCGATAATATTATCGAAACGACGTTTGATGTATTTAAACGCAATTGGCAAAACTTTATGTTTTTAGCTGATGGCAGTTTATTGATTGGTAAAAAGCGTAATACGGTTGTGCAATTTTTAGAATCAGGTAAAGCAAAATTAGGTGAAAAGCCAAGCGCTTAAAATAGTGCGCTGCGCTTAAAAAACATTCAATACTGTGTTATAAAACATTTACCTGAATATTTTTGAGTACAGCTTTTGGTCGCTAAAAATCAGTCACTTGGTGCTCAACAGCAAGTTGAAATTTGGCAAACTGATGCACAAAAAGTGTTGTATGCACAATTGTGCAATGCGTTTTATCAGCGTGAGGTTCAGCGATTAGTTGCAGAGCCTAATGCCGATAAACTGCGCCGCCAGTTAAAAAGCCTACCTTATTATATTGAGCGAGCGGCAACGTTAGTTGCCAATGGTGACACGCCTTTTACGCTTGATGCACAAAATGGTACGTGGCTTGAAAAGCAAAAACCGACCCCACCCGATGTGAATGTTCAAGCTAATGAACTTTTTTATCAAACGTATGCCAAAGTGGGGCTTATTGTGCCCGTTATATTGCATGGCTACGATCAGGTGCGTCTTAGAATAGACAGTATCGATCAGTTAGGCGAAAATAAGCTGCATTGTAACGAGCTTGGTTGGTTTGATTTTTTAGGAAATGGGCTAGAGCAGCAAAATGCTCAGCTAATAAAGCCAAGTAAAGTGAGTTTAACCGCTGCATGTTGCGGGCATCAGTGGCAATTTTCGAAGCGTTGCATGCCACGGGTTTTATCACTACGCGAAATGCTTTTAGCGGGTAGTATTAATTGGCGCAATTTAAAGCGCCCCTTAGCGTATTAAAGTTAAGGTATTTGGAATTTAAAATAAGGAGTGTTAAATGCGTATTTTTCAAGTTGGCTTACTGTGCTTAGCACTGTTTGTACAATACAGGTTATGGTTTGGTCATAATGGTTTACAAGACTACACACGACTAAAAGGTGCAGTAACGTCGCATCATCAAACCAACGAAAAACTCATTAAACGTAATAAAGTACTTAAAGCAGATATTGAAGACTTAAAGCTTGGCCAAGAAGGCATTGAAGAGCGTGCACGCAACGAATTGGGAATGATTAAACCGGACGAAACATTTATTCGTGTTTTACCGGGCAAACAATATGACAAATAAACAGACTATTGCAGCAATTGTACCTGCTGCGGGTGTTGGCAGTAGAATGCAGCACAATGCGCCTAAGCAATATATACAATTAGCCGGTAAAACCATTTTAGAACACACCTTAGCTAAACTTTCTCAATTACCTCAATTACGCACTATTGTTGTTGCCCTTAGCGACAGCGACCCCTATTTTGACGAACTCCCACTGCTTGATAATCGCATTGTGCGAGCCAGTGGCGGAAAAGAGCGAGCCGACTCGGTGCTTAACAGCCTGCTTTTTTTAGCGCCTAACCCACCAACATGGGTGTTGGTGCACGATGCTGCGCGTCCGCTAGTTAATATTAGTGATATAGAACGTTTAATTTATGAATGTATACGCGCTGATGAAGGCGGTATTTTAGCTAGCAAAGTAAAAGACACCATAAAACGCGGCCACACTCATGCCCTACAAACTGTGCCGCGAGACGATTTATGGCAAGCACTTACCCCGCAGTTTTTTAAATATGACGAGCTTAAAAATGCACTGCAAAACGCATTAGCAAGCGGGGCTACTATTACCGATGAAGCCAGTGCAATTGAGTGGGCGGGTAAACCGGTTAAGCTTGTAGCAGGTCGTAGCGATAATATTAAAATAACCACGCCAGAGGATTTAGACCTGGCTGGGTTTTTATTACATAAACAACAAAACGAGAGTGGATTATGATACGAATTGGCCATGGTTTTGACGTACATAAATTTGGCGGCGAAGGCCCGTTAACAATTTGTGGTGAAAAAATTGATTACCCACAGGGCTTTTTAGCGCACTCAGATGGTGATGTTGCTATTCATGCATTATGCGATGCTATTTTAGGCTCACTTGCAATGGGTGATATTGGTAAGCACTTTCCCGATACAGCTAGCGAGTATGAAAATATCGATAGCCGTATTTTACTTCGCCATGTGGTGGGCTTAGCGAAAGAACAAGGTTATGTACTTGGTAATGGCGATGTGACTATTGTTGCTCAGGCACCAAAAATGTTGCCACATATTCAAGCTATGCGCGCTAATTTAGCCAGCGATTTAAATTGCTACCTTAGCCAAATTAACGTTAAAGCCACTACTACCGAAAAGCTAGGCTTTGAAGGGCGCAAAGAAGGTATTTCGAGCCATGCGGTGGTTATTATGAGTAAAGAGCTTGCGAGTACAAAAAACGCATGAGCGATTTAAATTATTTATACGGTGCGCCGCTTTCTAAAGCTGATTTTAAAACCACAGCTGAAGACTTTATGGTTGATGAAGACTTAGGTATAGAATTTACCGGCAGTGGCGAACACGTGTGTTTGCAGGTGGTTAAAAAAGGCGAAAACACGCAATACGTTGCAAAGCTAATTGCGCAGCGTGCGGGTGTTTCACCGCGAGACGTAAGCTATGCAGGCATGAAAGATCGCCACGGCGTGTGCTCACAGTGGTTTAGTGTAAAAGTACCGATTAAAAAGCCTATCGATTTTAGCGATTTAAATAGTGAGAGTATTTTTATTGTGTCGCAACAGCGCCACGACCGTAAGTTACGTACGGGCTGCCACAAAGGTAATAAATTTACTATTACGCTTCGTAACGTAACCAAGCCTCTTGATATCCTATGCCGTATTAATGCCGTGCGCGCAGGTGTGCCTAATTACTTTGGCGAGCAGCGCTTTGGTCATGGTGGTCATAACTTAGTTATGGCTGAAAAAATGTTTGCCGGTGAGCGTATTCGCGATAAAAAGTTGCGCGGTATTATTATTTCAGCAGCACGATCGCATGTATTTAATCAGTTAGTGAGCCTGCGTGTAAAAGAGCATGGTTTAGCTAAAACAATGCATCGTGAAGTATTTATGCTTAGCGGCAGCAATGCATTTTTTGAAGATGCAATTAATGACGAAAACATAGAGCGATTAGCCACTGGCGATATTATGATGTCGGCACCTATGGTGGGTAAAAGTGAAAAAGGCTTAACCGAGCAAGAAAAAGTATGGCTTGCACCTTACCAAACATGGTGTGATGGTTTAGGTGAGTTAGGCCTTAAAAATGAGCGCCGAATGCTGCGCTTAATTCCACAAAACTTAACTGTTGAAACACTTGATGAAACCACACTAAAACTAAGCTTTGGTTTGCCAAAAGGGTGTTTTGCAACCGCATTATTACGTGAGCTGGTGGATTACACTGATGCTAGCCCTCGAGAGCGCAAAGAAAAGGATAATGGCATAAATGAAGATACTGTTAAGTAACGATGATGGCGTAAATGCCAAAGGCATTGCGGTTTTATATCAGGCGCTTATACAAATTGCAGATGTAACCCTTGTTGCACCTGATCGCAACTGTAGTGGCGCGAGTAATTCTTTAACACTTATGAACCCGCTACGAGCGACTACACTCGAAAATGGTTTTATGTCAGTTAATGGCACACCCACTGATTGCGTACATTTAGGCGTAAATCAGTTAGCTGATGAAAAGCCAGATCTAGTTGTTGCAGGTATTAACCATGGTGCCAATTTAGGCGATGACACGCTTTATTCCGGTACTGTTGCCGCTGCAACTGAAGGTCGCCATTTAGGTCTGCCTGCAATTGCGGTATCGCTTTGCTCACATAATGGCGATCATTTTGAAACAGCCGCTGCAGTTACCGTCAATATTATTAAAGGCTTGGCTTCGCATCCGCTGCCTAAAGATCAAATAATAAATATTAATGTGCCAGATATTCCATTAAGTGAATTAAAAGGGGTGCAAGTAACACGTTTAGGTGCTCGTCATAAAGCCGAAACGATGACGAAACAAACCGATCCTTGGGGCCGTGATATTTATTGGTACGGATCGCTTGGCACCGAAAGCGATGCTGGTGAAGGCACCGACTTTTACGCAATCAATAATGGCTATGCCTCAGTTACGCCACTGAGTGTTGATATGACAGCTAAAGATAGCTTAAAGGCAGTAGGAGAGTGGTTAGCCGATTTGGAGATTAATCGTGCTCGCTAATTATACCCGCAGTGCAAAAGCGCTTTCTGACTTACTAAAGCGTGAAGGTGTTGAAGATACGCAAGTACTTAGTGCTATAGCTGATATTCCGCGCCATATTTTTATAGATGATGTGCTTAAACACAAAGCCTATGAAAATACAGCGCTACCTATTGGGCAAGGGCAAACAATTTCTCAGCCTTACATAGTAGCGCGCATGACAGAGCTACTTCGTTTAGCAGGTGTGCGCAATAAAGTGTTAGAAATAGGTACAGGATCTGGGTATCAAACTGCAATATTGGCCAAAACGTTTACAAAGGTTTACTCGGTAGAGCGTATTAAAACACTTCAGTGGCAGGCAAAAAGACGTTTGCAGCAACTCGATTTATATAATGTAACCATGAAGCATGGCGATGGTTGGCAAGGCTGGCAATCACAAGCGCCGTTTGATGGTATTATAGTGACTGCTGCGGCCTCTAAAGTTCCGCAAGATTTACTTGCTCAGTTGGCCGATGGTGGCGTGTTATTAGCCCCAATTGGTGAGAGCGATCAAAAATTAGTAATGGTTATCCGCAAAGGCGATAATTATAAAGAGCATGTTATTGCCCCCGTTAGATTTGTGCCGTTAGTACCTGGCGATATTGAATAGGAATTCATTTTGAAGTTGTTTACCAAGTTATACGATATGGCCCTAGTGTGGGCAAAACACCGTCATGCGGAACGTTACTTAGCTGCTATGAGCTTTGCAGAATCAGTTTTTTTCCCGATACCACCCGATGTAATGCTTGCACCTATGTCACTTGCGCAACCAAACAAAGCATGGCGATTTGCAAGCTTTGCCACAATAGCATCGGTTATTGGTGGAGTGGTTGGTTACTTACTTGGTTTTTGGCTATTTGAACCCGTTGTAGAGCCATTGATTGCACAAATGCACTGGCAAGAAAAGTTTGATATAGCACTAAACTGGTTTAAGGATTACGGTGTTTGGGTTGTGTTTTTAGCCGGTTTTTCGCCTATACCATATAAAGTATTTACGATTGGCGCAGGCGTTTTACAAATGGCATTTTTGCCATTTTTAATAGCATCAGCCATTGGGCGCGGTGCGCGATTCTTTTTAGTTTCAGCCTTAATGAAGTGGGGCGGAGCTCAAATGGAGCGAAAATTACGTCAGTATATTGAAATACTTGGTTGGGGATTAGTGGTATTAATTGCGCTAGCTTACTTTTTATTGCGTTAAGCGTTAAAAATATCAATTTTCTAATTTAGGGGAAAAATACAATGAATAAACAGTGTTTACTGTATGTAACTATATTTATTAGTATTTTTCTCTTTGGTTGCTCTTCTCGCCATGTTCCTGCACCTGTTAGTAGCTTAAATAATAATGTTAATGATTTAGGTCATACTGTTAACATTAATGGGGCTAGCTATAAAGTACAAAAAGGAGATACGCTCTACTCTATTGCCTTTAGTGCTGGGCAAGACTTTAGGGAGTTGGCAAAAAACAATTCAATTCCATCACCTTACACAATTTTCCCTGGGCAAAACATCTCCTTACTCCCTAAGCCCGAAAAAACAAAAAGGAATGGAAATTATACGAATTCGAGTAAAAAGTCTATAAAAAAATTACAAAAAAATAACAAAATTTTAAAGAAAGAGCTTGATCCCCCAAAACAACGAGAGTATGTTCAGAAACAAGCCAGTAACAAAATTAGTAATACTAAACGTTTGTCGAGCAGTAAAGTTAAGTGGTTTTGGCCTGCACAGGGCAAAATTACCAAACGCTTTTCTAATAAGGAAAACGGTTATAAAGGTTTACAGATTACTAATCGCAAAGGGGCTTCAGTCTTAGCTGCGGCACAAGGAACAGTGGTATACGCGGGTAACGCCCTTCGAGGTTATGGTAGTTTAATCATATTGAAACATAATGATGATTACCTAAGTGCTTATGCACATAACTCGAAATTACTTGTTAAAGAAAAGCAGAAAGTTAAGGCAGGACAAAAAATAGCAGAAATTGGTAATTCAGAATCTCCGGTCACCGCGCTTCGCTTTGAAATCCGCTACCGAGGGCAAGCTGTCAATCCTGCTAAATACCTACCCTAATTTTTAGGTATTGATAATTGCTCGGGAGAAGGCTTATGGCTAGCGCAGCAAAACTTGACAAACATACTACGACTGACGAAAAGTTCGATGACATCGATGTTGATGAAAGCACAGCTCTACTAGATAAAGTAGACGACGATGAAATCTTTGCTAAAGAAGAAGTAACTAAAAATCTTGACGCAACTCAACTTTATTTAGGCGAAATTGGTTTTTCTCCTTTGCTTAGTGCTGAAGAAGAAGTGTTTTTTTCTCGCAAATCACTTCGAGGGTGTGAAGCCTCACGTAAACGTATGATTGAAAGTAACTTACGTTTGGTTGTTAAAATAGCACGTCGTTACAATAATCGCGGCCTTGCTCTACTTGATTTAATTGAAGAGGGTAACTTAGGCTTAATTCGCGCAGTTGAAAAATTTGACCCTGAGCGTGGATTTAGATTCTCTACTTACGCTACATGGTGGATACGTCAAACAATTGAACGTGCCATTATGAACCAAACGCGTACCATTCGCTTACCTATTCATGTAGTTAAAGAGCTTAATGTTTATTTACGTACAGCGCGTGAGTTAACTCAAAAGCTTGACCATGAGCCAACAGCTGACGAAATTGCAGCTTGCCTAGATAGACCCGTTGAAGACGTTACTAAAATGCTACGTTTAAACGAAAGAATTGCATCAGTAGACATGCCTATTGGTGGCGAAAACGACAGTGTACTACTTGATATCATTCCTGATGAAAAAAGTGCTGGTCCTGAAGGCGAAGTACAAAATAATGATATTAATAAACATATTGTTGATTGGTTAGGTGAATTAAACCCTAAACAACGTGAAGTGTTAGCACGTCGATTTGGACTGCTTGGCTATGAGCCATCTACACTTGAAGATGTAGGTCGTGAAATAGGCTTAACACGTGAGCGAGTAAGACAAATTCAGGTAGAGGCATTACGTCGTCTAAAAGACATTTTGCAACAAGAAGGTTTAAGTACAGATAGCTTGTTTAATCAGTTTTCGTAACTAGTTAAATAGTTTAAGAGACTATGTGTGTTAAAAAGCCGAAGAGTTTATTCTTCGGCTTTTTTTATGCTTGTAAATTAGGTGATATAAATTACAGCAATGCTTTTAGTTTATATAACAAATCGTGCGCTTGGCGTGGCGATAAATTATCAGGGTCGATTGCGCTTAACTGCTCTTCAACTTCAGAAGGTGTACTTTGTGCAATTTCGTTATTAAAAGTAAAGGCTTGTTGTTCTGTATTTGGTGCAGTAACGCTTTGATGATTTTCAAGCAACTTAAGTTTTTGCTTTGCTTGTGCAATCACAGCTTTTGGCACACCTGCAAGAGCTGCTACTTGTAAACCAAAGCTTTTGCTTGCTGCACCGTCGAGAACTGTATGCATAAACGCAATCGTGTCATTATGCTCTATTGCATCAAGGTGTACGTTTACAAGGCCCGTAGTTTGCTCAGCAAGTTCTGTTAATTCAAAGTAGTGCGTAGCAAACAATGTTTTAGCAGATATTTTTGATGCTAAATGATCGGCTGTTGCATACGCAAGAGAGAGTCCATCGTAAGTACTTGTACCGCGACCAATCTCATCCATTAATACTAAAGACTGCGCAGTTGCATTATTTAAAATCGTTGCTGTTTCGGTCATTTCTACCATGAAGGTTGAACGCCCTGATGCTAAATCATCGCTTGCACCAATACGTGTAAATATGCGGTCGATATTACCAATTTTAGCGCTGTCAGCGGGTACATAACTGCCAATGTGAGCCATTAAAACAATAAGTGCCGTTTGGCGCATATAGGTTGATTTACCGCCCATGTTTGGACCGGTAATAATTAGCATTTTACGTTGGCTGTTTAATTCAACAGGGTTAGCAATAAACGGTTCTTTCATTACTTGTTCAACAACAGGGTGACGACCTTGCTTAATGCTTATATTGTCGTTATCGCACAATTCTGGTTTTGCATAATTGAGTGCGAATGCACGCTCAGCTAAATTGTTTAAAACGTCTAAATCGGCCAATGCTGCTGCCATCATTTGCAACTGCTCAATATGTGGAGCAATAAATCTAAACAGCTCCTCGTATAGTTGTTTTTCAAGCGCGAGAGCTTTTGATTGGCTACCGAGTACTTTATCCTCGTGCTCTTTAAGCTCTGGAATAATGTAGCGTTCGTTATTTTTAAGCGTTTGGCGACGAATGTAGTCGGCTGGCACTAAGTGCGCATTAGCTCTACTTACTTCAATAAAAAAGCCATGTACGCGGTTATAACCAATTTTAAGCGTACTAATGCCCGTACGTTCGCGTTCACGCAGTTCTAATTGCTCAAGTACGTCGGTTGCACCTTTGCTTAAGTTACGCCACTCATCAAGTTCACTATTGTAACCTGGAGCAATAACACCACCGTCACGAATAAGTACCGGTGGGTTTTCTATCACAGCTCGTTCTAATAACGCTTGTAAATCAGGGAGTTCAGGCGAGTGCTTGATGATACCTGCTATACGAGGATCGTTAGCGTCAGCTAACAAAGTATGCAGTGGTGCAAGTGCTTGTAGCGCACTGCGCAGGCGAGTTAAATCACGCGGGCGTGCAGTACATAAAGCTAGGCGTGCAATAACACGCTCTACATCACCAATCTCTTTTAATGATTCGTGTAATTCACCGCAAAGCTGCGCATCTAAAATAGCGCTAATTGCATTTAAACGTGAATTTAGCTCGTCTTTATTACGAATTGGTGTATGAATACGGCGCTTAAGTAAGCGAGAACCCATAGGCGTTGCTGTTTTATCAAGTACTTGAGCAAGTGTATTTTCAAACCCGCCCGATAAATTAACAGTTAATTCTAAATTTTTACGGGTAGCGGCATCTAAAATAACAGCGTGTTCGTTGTGCTCAAGCGTAATTGCACGAATATGTGGCAGTGCAATACGTTGTGTATCTTTTACGTATTGCATTAGGCAACCTGCAGCAACAAGCGCGCTATGGGCTTTATCAACACCAAAGCCAACTAAATCTTTAGTACCAAACTGATCGCATAATAAGTGCTGAGCCGTATCTAAGTCGAATTCCCACTCTGGGCGACGGCGAGCACCTTTTATATGTTCAATTAAATGAACGTTTTCAAAGCTTTCGCTATACAGAAGCTCGGCTGGTGATAGGCGCTGAATAGTTGAGCTAAAGGCTTCGTCGGTATTTACTTCGACAATATTAAAACGACCAGAGTTAATGTCTAAATAAGCAATCCCGTATAAGCCTTTTTTACTTTGCCAAACGCTGGTAAGGAGATTGTCTTGTCGTTCTTGTAAAAGCGCTTCATCAGAAATTGTACCGGGTGTAACTATACGCACTACTTTACGATCAACAGGGCCTTTACTGGTTGCAGGGTCTCCCACTTGTTCGCAGATAGCGACTGACTCACCCATTTGGACTAGACGTGCTAAGTAGTTTTCTACCGCATGGTAGGGTACGCCAGCCATAGGAATGGGATCGCCGCCAGCTTTACCACGATGAGTTTGCGAAATATCGAGTAATTGAGCGGCGCGTTTTGCATCATCAAAAAAAAGTTCGTAAAAATCGCCCATACGATAAAACAATAAAATATCGCGATGCTCTGATTTTATTTTTAGATACTGCTGCATCATAGGGGTTTGTTGTTTTATAGTGTGTGGTGCATAAAGATCAAACGACATGTATTTACCCAAAGGCTGAATATGGAATTACATCAAGAGATTAAAACACTTGCTGCGCAATTAGGCGCTATTTTAACGGATAAATGCTTATGGATCACTACTGCTGAGTCATGTACTGGTGGCGGAGTGAGTTATGCGCTTACCGATACACCTGGAAGCTCAGCTTATATCGACCGTGCATTTGTCACTTATAGTAACCAAGCAAAGCAAGATTTGCTCAATGTTAGTGCTAGTACATTAAATCAATACGGTGCTGTGAGCGAGCAAACAGTCCATGAAATGGCAGTAGGTGCTATTAAAGCAACAAACGCTAATATATCTATAGCTGTATCGGGCATTGCAGGGCCTGGCGGGGCGACAGAAGGTAAACCTGTTGGACTTGTATGGTTTGGCATACAAATTGATGACAAAGTACTGACCTTTAAACAAATATTTACTGGTGATAGGGCTCAAGTAAGACTGCAAGCTATTGTATTTGCATTAAAAAGTGTAATAGATGAGATAAAATGAAAAAATTAGCTTGATACTGTGATTTCATACAGTATACTTGTTCGCATTAGCTGGATTGGAGAACAAAATGAACGATAACAAACAAAAAGCGTTAGACGCAGCACTATCACAAATTGAACGTCAATTTGGTAAAGGCTCAATTATGAAATTGGGTGACAACAAAGCGTTAAACATTGAATCTGTATCTACAGGTTCACTAGGTATTGATATTGCCTTAGGCATAGGTGGCTTACCTATGGGACGTATTGTTGAAGTGTATGGTCCTGAGTCATCTGGTAAAACAACGCTTACTTTACAAGTTATCGCAGAAGCTCAAAAAGAAGGTAAAACATGTGCCTTTATTGATGCTGAGCATGCTCTTGATCCTGTATATGCACAAAAACTAGGTGTAAATATTGATGACCTTTTTGTATCTCAACCTGATACAGGTGAGCAAGCACTAGAAATTTGTGACATGTTAGTACGTTCAAGCGCAGTAGACGTCGTTATTATTGACTCGGTTGCTGCACTTACACCAAAAGCTGAGATTGAAGGCGACATGGGCGACTCGCACATGGGCTTACAAGCACGTTTAATGTCACAAGCATTACGTAAGCTTACTGGTAATATTAAACGTTCTAACACGTTATGTATTTTCATTAACCAAATCCGTATGAAAATTGGTGTTATGTTTGGTAACCCAGAAACAACAACGGGTGGTAATGCACTTAAGTTTTACGCATCGGTACGTATTGATATCCGTCGTATTGGTTCTGTGAAAGAAGGTGATGAAGTTGTTGGTAACGAAACCCGCGTTAAAATTGTTAAAAACAAAGTAGCGCCGCCATTTAAACAAGCTGAATTTATCATTATGTATGGCGAAGGTATTTCTAAGCAAGGCGAGTTAATTGATTTAGGTGTTAAGCATAAAATTGTTGAAAAAGCAGGTGCTTGGTACAGTTACAGTGGCAACAAGGTTGGCCAAGGTAAATCTAACTCAATTAAGTTTTTGAAAGAAAACCCAGAAATTGCAGATGAGATCGAAGGTAAGTTACGCGAAATGCTTTTACTAAAAGCAACTATTGAACCTGAAGACGGTGAAGATAAGTTAGGCGACGATCCAGACCTTTAAACTGCACCCAAATGAGTTTTTAAGCTTGATTTGACCCGAGCTTTGAAAAGCGCTAATCAGTAATGATTAGCGCTTTTTTGTTATTAAAAACTTACATCAGGTTAGATAAAATAAAAACGACACATTAAAAATGTGTCGTTTTTTTCTATTGAATTAAAAAAATCTAGAGTCTTTAATTAATCAAATATATTTATAATTGCCAGTTTACAGATAGGGCGTAGTTACGAGGTGCACCGTAGTAACCTTGTGCCCAGTACAGGCTGTGCAAATATTTTTCACCGGTGGTGTTATTTACATTGAAAGTGACTCCTACGTTATCTGTAATTTCGTAAGTGGCCATTAAATCAAGTAACCCGTATGCATCTTGGTGAGTAGTGACGCTTGCAATACCATTTGCATCTTCGACTTGAACTCGGCTAGTTGAATCCTGCCAGCGATAGTTTGCACCAAATGATAAACCATCAACTAAAGGTACTTGGTAGGTTGCGGCCACTTTAAGTTGGTTTTCAGGTGTGTAATCTTTAACTAAATCATCACCATCAATATTTAGGTTACTAAAACTTACACTTGCGCTTAAATCATCGGTTATTCGACCACTTAGTTCAACTTCAAAGCCGTTGCTGTTAATACCATCTGCTGCATAATAACGCGTATCACTAGGTAGTGAGTCGGGTAAAGCTATGGCAAGCCCTTCCTGCTTTGCATCGAAGTAAGCAAAAGTTACGAAAATTTGGTCATCAAGTAACTGTGCTTTTATACCAACTTCACTACTTTTACCTATTACGGGAGCTAATTGGTTGGCATTAATATCAAGCTCTTTTTGCGGTACAAATGTTTCTGTGTAGCTTGCATAAGCTGATAGAGACTCGTTAAAGTCGTACACCGTGCCAATATAAGGAATAACTTCAGAGTCGCTTCTTGTTTGCTCAACACCGTAAGCGTTCCCTTTTGTTTTCCAATCGGTATAACGCACACCAGCGAGCACACTTAAAGGCTCACTTAATCTAATGCGAGTAGATATGTAAGCTGATTTTTGCTCGTTAGTAATATCACTACCATTTAAGCCATCAGCAAGTGTTGCCTCTGGTACTACACCATCCCACGTTTTAAGTGATGGCATAGCTGGAAAACCATTGCCTGTAGTGTAATCGTAAAGAGACTGCTCGTTGTAATCCATTTTAGCTTGGCTAACACCAAATGATAGGTCGTGCTCTTGGCCAAATAAATCAAACTTACCACTGGCATATAAATCAAATAAGTCATGCTTATCTTCGTAATCATAACGGCTAGCATAACCTGTTAAACCAAGTTCAGTATCTTTATCAGGGGTGCCGTATACGTAGAACAACTCTGAGTCTTGTTCGTTTTCGATGTGAGCATAACGTGCTCTAGCTACCCATGTTGCCGATAAGTTTTGTTCAAGTGTTACATATACTTGCTCAGCACTGTTATCCCAGTAAGACCAGTCAGCAGCAGTGCTGGTTGATTCGTCGTAATCGGTTGCTGTTCCGTCTGTATAATAAAGAGGTAGTGCACCCCACAGCGGGCTATCTGCGTCTTTTTGTTGGTTAACATAGTTAACGCTTAATAATGTGTTGTCTGTTAATTTGCCTTCGTAGGCTAAGTAAACAATTGTTTTATCTGTTTCGTAACGATCTAAATATGAGTCAGCTTTTTGCTTTGTAAATACAGCGCGTACAGCGTGGTCTTCATTTATTGGCGTAGATACATCTAAATCTAAACGTTTTTTATTCCATGAGCCATAAGATGCTGATGCATTTGCCTGTGTTGTATAAGTTGGCTTTTTTAAAACCATGTTTACAGTTGCAGAAGGATTACCAGCGCCAGTCATTAAACCATTAGCACCGCGAACTATCTCTACACGGTCATAAATTGATGTATCAAGACTGCCTTGAATAGAGCCTGAGCTTTGTGGGATCCCTAAGCCATCAACTTGAAAGTTTGTAATTTCAAAACCACGGGCCTTAAAGTAAGTACGATCTGTTTCTATTTGCTCTACTGTTACGCCTGGCGTGCTTTCAAGTACTGAGTTTATATCGTCTAGTGAAAAGTCGTCCATTAATGCGCGTGAAACTACCGAGATTGATTGTGGTGTTTCTTTAATTGTTAAACCTAGTTTGGTAGCCGATTGCGCTTCTTCAGTAATGTAGTTTTTATGATGCTGACCATATACCGCAATTTTTTCGAGAGGTTCAGATTTTACATTTGCCTCATCAGCAAGTGCATAACCAGATAAAATTAAAGAAGTAGCAAAGCTTAGTTTAGATAAACGCAAAACTTGAGGGGACGACATAAGTTTTTCCAGTTAGTTCAAAAGAAGTGCGTAACTTAATCTAAATGATATCGATTTGCAATTGTGTTTGGTGTTTTTATCAATAATAATTCTATTTTTTTGGATTTTAGCGCCACATATAAAGATTTTAGGTACGAATTGATGAATTATATAGAACTCAATCTCGCTTATAAAAAAAGCGGCCTAGGCCGCTTTTTAAAGTAGTTAGCTTTTTAGCTATTAAAAAGAGTATTTAACAGAAAACTGTAAGCGGTCTAAATCGCCATCAACGCCGCTTTCAGTTTCACGCTCAGCATGCTTTAGCTCAGCACCAAAAGTTAGACGTTTAACCGGTGAGTATAGAATGTTAGCGCTATAGCTTTGGCTTGATTCAGTCGGATCACCAGAAATAGCTAATAAATCAGTGTTGTTATCAGCACTGAAGAATGAATATAAGAACGTTGAACGCCATTGGCTTGTCCACTTGTGCTGGTAAGCAACAAAACCAGAAGTCGAATCAATTGCATCTAGTTCATCACCATTAAGTACAGCACCGTGAGCAACGTTTAAGCCTACGTAACGGCCTAAGCCTTTACCTTGAGTAAGCATAAATTTAAGGTTGTCTTCACCAAGGTTTATTTTACCTGATGCACTAATACCAAAAGAAGTTTCATCTGCATCAACACTGCCTACTTTATAAGTAAGTTGGCGAGCAAGCGCTGCAACCACAATGTTACCCCAATCGGCTTTGTGTGTGTAACGAGCTGTAAAGTCAGGCAATGATGCATCATCAGTTACTACCATACCGCTAGTAGTAGAAATTGTACTTTCTGGGTTTTCTAATGAAAACGACCATGCGCCAGTGGTGTATTTAATTTGCGATTGACGCACAAACACAGTGCCCTCAGCAGGGCCTACAAAATCAAGCGTTTCAGCAAGCGCCCCCACGTTTTGGAAGTTAGACCATGTTTGACCAAATAACCAACCATCGTAAGTCACAAAGGCATGGCGAATACGCGGGGCGTAAGAATTTGAAACTCGCTCATTACCGCCAGCAGCCGAGGCCAAAAAGTCAATTTCAATTTTAGTATTAACGGTTTTACCGTTATCCATAACAGTGGCTGTGCCAAAGTTAAAACGTGACTCACGAGCATGCATATCAAATACAGCATCTGAGCTGTTATCATCGCCAACTGTTAACGTACTTGGTACGTAAAAGTCACGACCTACGTTTGAGCCTGCAGGAGCACCCGCTGAATAATCACTCCACATAGAGTCGAGTTTAATGTATCCACCGTAAGTAAATTCCGTATCACCAATTTTTGCGGCAGTCGCTGCATAAGCAGTGCTTGATAATGCACATAATACAGCGCTTGCTGCTAATGTTTTTAATGGGGTAAATTTCATTGTGGTGTCCTTTATAGGCTACTTGTTGTTTGTTGCTTTTTTTTTCATGTAAGGTTGTATTACTTGCTACTAGTATTACTTACGATTAAAAAAGGGTGTTAGTTTGGCTTTTCAATACACATATTGTTTTCATTCGTTAAATAAAGCTTTAGCAAGTAATACCGCAAATATCTTTATTAAAAAGTACACAAACACTTTTGAATATGTGCAATATTTACTCAATTACCTATTGGTCTATAAGACTAAGGTTTTAGAGTTGATTAGTTTGCATTTACTTACATTTAACGCGTTGTATTATTTATGTAAAAAATTGAAAGCAGGTGGATTATAAACTACAAATGAGTAAATTGGAGTAGAGTACAACTAAGGTCTAATACTTAATAAAGTACTGCTGAGTAATCCTTGATAAAAGCTTAAGGCAAGTAATTTAAATGGAGACGAAGATGTCACAAAGTATCTATCCAGTTCCTGCGCATATTAAAGATGCGACTCTCATTGATAAAAATAAATATAATACGCTTTATAAGCAATCTATTGATGACCCAGAAAGTTTTTGGCGTGAGCATGGCAAACGCCTCGATTGGTCTACTCCTTACACTAAAGTTAAAAACACCTCTTTTGATAAAGGCCACATCAGTATTAAATGGTATGAAGATGGCTATTTAAATGCGTCTTACAACTGTATTGACCGCCACTTAAAAACGAAAGCAGACAAAATTGCGCTTATTTGGGAAGGAGATGATCCTTCTCAAAGTGAGAACATTACTTATCAAAAACTTCATGACGAAGTGGCTAAATTTGCCAATGGTTTAAAAAAACTGGGTGTACAAAAAGGTGACCGCGTAGCTATTTATATGCCAATGACCCCACAAGCGGTGTATGCAATGCAAGCTTGTGCACGTATTGGTGCTATTCATTCTGTTGTATTTGGTGGTTTTTCACCATCGGCTATTGCTGATCGTATTAGAGATTCTGGTGCTAAGGTTGTTATTACTTCTGATGAGGGACGCAGAGCAGGAAATTGTGTTCCATTAAAAGCAAATGTAGATGAAGCGGTAGCGCAAGAAACTGTAACCACAATTGAACACGTTATTGTGCATCAATTAACAGGCGGTGAAGTTGATTGGAATGAGCACGATATATGGTGGCACGAGCTAGTTGCTGACTTACCGGCACAGTGTGAGCCAGAGCCAATGAATGCTGAAGATCCTTTGTTTATATTGTATACATCAGGTTCTACTGGTCAGCCTAAAGGTGTTGTACATACTACAGGTGGCTACTTAGTTTACTCATCAATGACACATGAATACGTATTTGATTTAAAAGAAGATGATGTGTATTGGTGTAGTGCCGATGTAGGTTGGATCACAGGCCACAGTTACATTGCGTACGGGCCATTAGTAAACGGTTGTACTCAGGTTTTATTTGAAGGAGTCCCCACTTATCCAACTGCAGGGCGTATGGGCGAAGTAGTTGATAAACACGGTGTTACTATTTTATATACCGCCCCTACAGCAATTAGAGCACTAATGGCTAAAGGTGATGAGCCTACAGCTTCGTCACATCGCGATAGTTTACGTATTTTAGGTTCAGTAGGTGAGCCAATAAATCCAGAAGCGTGGACATGGTATTACGAGAGTATTGGTAAATCTAATTGCCCGATTGTTGATACATGGTGGCAAACAGAAACCGGTGGCATTATGATCACACCACTTCCGGGTGCTACTGATACAAAACCAGGTTCTGCAACACATCCATTTTTTGGTATTGCGCCTGCATTATTTGATGCTGAAGGTAATACACTCGAAGGTGCCGTAGATGGTAATTTAGTTATTTTAGATAGTTGGCCATCGCAAGCTCGAACTGTTTATGGCGACCATGAACGTTTTGAACAAACTTATTTTAGCGCCTACCCAGGAGTTTACTTTACAGGCGATGGTTGTCGTCGTGATGAAGATGGTTATTACTGGATCACAGGCCGTGTGGACGATGTACTTAATGTGTCTGGGCACCGCCTTGGTACTGCCGAAATTGAAAGTGCGTTAGTTGCGCATGAAGCGGTAGCAGAAGCTGCTGTTGTAGGTTACCCCCATGATATTAAAGGCCAAGGTATTTATGTTTACATTACGCCTAACGAAGGTGTAACTGTAAGCGATGAATTAACTAAAGAGGTACGTAATTGGGTTCGTAAAGAGCTCAGCCCAATTGCATCTCCAGATATGATTCAATGGTCACCGGGTTTGCCAAAAACACGTTCAGGCAAGATTATGCGTCGTATTTTACGTAAAATCGCTGCAAATGAGCACCAACAACTCGGTGATACGTCAACGCTTGCCGATCCTTCAGTTGTCGATGAACTAATCGAGAACAGATTAAATCGTTAAATGTGCGTTAAAAACTTGATTACAAGTTGATTCTAAACGTAGTATATCGGCTGTCAGTAAAGGTTTTAAACCTAACTGGCAGCCGAATTTATTAGGAGTGAACCATGAGTCAGTTTTTAATAGCGGACGATCATCCGTTATTTCGTGAAGCACTAAAGGGCGCACTGAGCGCAAAATTTGAGGGTTTAGAGGTTTTTGAATCATCCGATTTTGACAGCACACTGCAAGTGTTAAGCGAGCAAGAGGATCTTGATATATTACTGCTAGACCTTCACATGCCAGGTAATGGTGATTTATATGGTCTTATTCGTATTAGAGAAGAATACCCAAGCTTACCTATTGCCGTTGTTTCGGGTAGTGAAGACGTGAATATCGTTTCTAAAGTAATGGGTTACGGCGCTATGGGTTTTATTCCTAAATCATCATCGTCTGATGATATTGCCAGTGCAATTAACCAAATACTTGAAGGCGATACATGGCTACCAAAAGAGCTAAAAAACAAAGTAGCTGAAATTGAAGGTGAAGATAGAGAAATAGCAGCGCAAGTTGCCTCATTAACGCCTCAACAATACCGAGTGCTGCAATATCTGCACGAAGGTTTACTTAATAAGCAAATTGCTTATGAACTACACATATCAGAAGCGACAGTAAAAGCACACATTACAGCCATATTTAGAAAACTCGGTGTGTACAATCGTACCCAAGCCGTTTTAATTGCCGCTAAATTAAAGCTCGAACCAATAGAGCAGGCATAATTTACATTTAAAAAGTTATTAGCTTATTTATGATAAAAAAATGCCAGCAACAATGCTGGCATTTTTTATATGTAGAATAATTAAGCAGTTGGATTAATGCTAAGAAAACACCACAGTTTTATTACCATTAATAAATAGCTTATGCTCTGAGGCAAGTTGAAGTGCTTTACAAAACACTGTTTTTTCAACATCTTTGCCCATTTTAGCCATCATTTCGGCGGTATTAGCATGTGTAACGCTGGTTACATCTTGCAAAATAATAGGCCCTTCATCAAGCTCATTATTAACAAAGTGAGCGGTAGCACCAATAATTTTTACACCGCGCTCAAATGCTTGATGATAAGGTTTAGCCCCTATAAATGCTGGCAAAAATGAGTGATGAATATTAATTATTTTACCTTCAAATCGACCCACAAATTCAGGACTTAAAATACGCATGTATTTAGCAAGACCAATAATGTCAGGATTGTAACTGGCAATTAAATCGCCTACCTTTTTATCATGTTCGCTACGGGTTAACCCTTCGTGCGATACAACATGAAATGGCACACCAAACCCTTTAGCTAGCGGCTCTAAATCAGCATAGTTAGCAATTACAGCGAGTACTTCAATATTAAGAGTTTGTTCAAATTGCTTTAACAGCATACCACCTAAACAATGAGCTTCTTTAGTTGCCAATAAAACTACTTTAGTTTTTGCGCCGCAATGTAGCGCAAGTTTAGCGCCTTGTGGCAACAATGCGCGTAGTTGATCTAAAAAGTCGCTTTGTGGCTCGCCTGTAAGCTCTGTACGCATAAAAAACCGCTGCGCGTCTTTATCTACAAATTCGTTGTTACGCGTAATGTTTAAATTATTTTTATGGCAAAGCCCTGTAATTTTAGCTATTAAGCCTACATCATCAGCACATTGGGTGGTTAGTATATAGCTCATTGTCCTCATTCTTACCCTGTAATTAATCCTTTCATTATTTGTGTTTTGGCACATAAAGCAAGGGCTTTGTGAACTAATCCAATATTAATCATGTTGTTGAGTGCAAAAGAGGTAATAAAGTTAAAAAGTATTGAATAGAGGTTAAAAAAAATGCCACCTAAGTTAACAAGGTGGCATTAATAAAAATTATCTAGGTTTGAGGTTAATTAACCCTTAGGCTCGGGAGATAAGTTTTCTTCTTGTCTTAAATACCCGGCAGCTTCTTCATCATCTTTCGCTATCGCTTGCTGAGTAGGTATAGCGCGCGTTTGTTGGTTTAGTTGATGTATTTGTGACGCATTACCTAAATCACGCTCACTGGTGATTGAGGCGATAGATTCGCGGTCTTTTAAGAATGAAATAACGTCTTTTTTGATTGCTTGTAATTGTCCTTCGTCTTTATGCATTTCCATAATGTGGCGAGGATGTTCAAGGTTTTTCATACCTGTTGCAGCAAACGTAGTAGAGATAACACGAGAAACAATAATCCAAGGCGTTATGCTACTGCGTACTAAAGTATTTTCTGAGCGGGTGCTATCGTGAATACCAGTACCTGTTGATATTTTAGACTCAGTAAAAGTGCCTTCACATTTAAAGTACACAAGCAGTGACTCAAATTGCATTTCTGCAAAAAATAGATGCGCTGTGTTTGCAAGTAACTGCGCAAATGCTTTAATAAGTACGCCTATTAGCAATAAGTGAAAGCTTGTCATTAATAGCTCACTAAATTGAATGACATGTTGGTTATTAAATGCCTGTTTAAAACTATTAATATTTGCCGCATCAATGTAATGGTAAATATTAATAAACGAATACGCTAAAAGTACAGTAAATGCTAACGCTACAATATAAAGTAAGTTACCGCTCACCAAAGCAAGTAATCTCGCGAGTGTAAAGTTTTTACCTAAGTCCATTGAGTGCAGTTTAGGCTGAATCTCTTGGATCATTTCACCTTTAAAACCGCCTTTACCTTCTATTTGTTCTTGAAGCTTAGGGTCTAATTCTCTGTAAACTCTGTTAGGTACTTCTTTATAACGGCGATTAGCCATTACTAGGTTATCGAGGTTTATGAAAATCTCGTCTGGATGAACAGACTCTTGCCAGTTTTCACGTAGTTCAGATACTTCAGCTGAAGGGGTAACTGAATTTAAACGCGCTTTAATCATGATAAAAGCAAGCGCACAGCTTAGAGTTGCTAATATAATAATTGCAATTAAGTATATTCCAGCATGAAGACTAGGCAGTTGCTCAAGCCAGCTATCTATTTCTTGTTTACTAATGTGCTGCTCTTTCATCAACCATGACATAGAAAGACCAATAGCGATGGGTAAAATAAAAGATAAAGAAATAATTTTAGCAAGCGCACCAGTACCAAGTGCTTCAATATTCTTTTCTGCATTTCGAGAGATAGGTTTACCTGTAGAGCGCCACGAAAAAAGCACGTAAAACATTAATATTGCACTATAGACCGGAAATGCTAATTCCCCAGCTTCACCGGTAAAGCCCGACAAAGATACAAATGCAACAAGGCCATAAGCAATAAGGGCGACAAAGGTGCTTACCCATGAGCCAAATAATCGCTGGGCAACATTTCGAATAGGATATGGTAGAAACAATAACTTAGGGATTAAGCTGTGAAGTAAGCGTGATAAAAAACCATTAGGCTCTTTAAATGTACTGTTTTTACGACCAACCAGCATTTCTTCAAGTGATTGCGCTGTGTAGGCTACTTCTTTTTGTTCTTCTTGAGCGGTTGATGCTTGCGATTTACTGTAGTTATAAGCAAGTGAAGTTGGGTGGTTTCTACCTACAAAGTATTTAAGTGTTGCGTAAATACCTGCCGATAGTGAGCGAATGCCGAATGCTAAAATAAGCATGCCAAACACCATTAAAATCCAACCCGCGGTTGTATCTTCTTTCACAGAGCCCGCAGCAATAACAAGTAAACTAATACCTGCTATAGACTCAATGAGTCCTCTTAATGCTGTTACTTTACCTTCCAGTTTGAAGGGGTTTTTTAGTCCAAGATCAATCGATCCATAATCAAAAGCCATTGAATTCTCCATTTAAACAGCACCCCAACTGCGGGGGACAAAGTGTAATTAATCTGAACTTAGGATAATAAATCTATCTTAAGTAGCTTTTTTTTAGCGCTAAGTGCATTGAGTTTAATCGTAATAGACTTGTTGCTGGCGCGTAAGTTCGACCTACTTTTACGAAAACCTAAATAGAATTATTAATATATATTAAGTATTTATAATTGTTGTTGGTTTTTTATTATATATCAATAATCTTGTTCAGTTTAAGGTTATTTTAAAGTGATACATTTATATTCCGACGCATGTTTAAATATAACTGGAGGGTTAATGAAGCTAATTTATGTAGACGATAATTTACCAGGGATCACTCGTAAACTTAAACATAAAAGTTGGCTTTACTTTGATCCAATCGGTAAGCAAATAAAAGAGCAAAATGTGGTTGATCGTTTGAATGGATTGGCATTTCCGCCTGCCTATAAAAGCGCCTGGTTTTGCCCAGAAGAAAACGGGCATATTTTAGCGACAGGATTTGATAGTAAGGGGCGAAAGCAGTACCGCTACCATCCCGAATTTAGGGCGCAACAAGAAGCAAAAAAATACCAAGCATGTGGAGTATTTGGTAATAAACTCCCTTTGTTAAGAGCGCGTTTAGAAACAGACTTACAAGGCGATGAGCTTAATATTGAACGCACTTTAGCAGCAGTTGTAAGACTTATGGATTTAGGTGCGTTGAGGGTAGGTAACGAGCGTAACGTAAAGCAAAATAAAAGTTTTGGTGCTACAACATTACGAACACGCCATGCAAAACTCACGGGCAAAAATATTCAGCTAAAATATCGTGCCAAGTCAGGTAAAGAACGTGAAGTAAATATAACCGACAGGGTGCTTAGCCATGTTATAAAAGACTTACAAGATTTACCCGGGCAGCATTTATTTCAGTATATAAATGAAGGTGAGCGCACAAATGTTACATCAAGTGAAATAAATCAATACATTCAGCAAATAATGGGCGAGGAGTTTAGTGCAAAACACTTTAGAACTTGGCGAGCAAGCGTTATTGCATTCAAACAATTAGCTAAAGCTAAAGGGGCGCTTAGTTTAAAAAGCATGCTTGATAGCGTATCTGAGCAACTTGGTAATACTCCAGCTATAGCACGCAAATCTTATGTGTATCCCGATTTAATTACCCTGTGTAAAGAAGATGAAGATACTCAAACTGCGTGGAGAGAGTCCCTTTCATTACCACGAAAAACAAAGTACTTGAGTCGTTATGAACGTGGTTTTTTAGCTTTTTTAAAAGATTAATTGCCATAGCAACTTTACACACTTGAGCATATTAATTACATATTCTCTAATTTAATTTATTAACGTTTAGAATAAGGGTTTTTAAAAAGTCATTAAATTTCAATTGTTTATTTTGAAACTTTAATTTGGCATTACCGTTGCACCTCCAGTGTACTACTTAGTGGTAAGTACATAAGCATTTATCAACGATATTTAGCGAGGAGGTACACAGTGAAGGGATCATTTTCAAATCAAGCGCTTACTAAAGCAAAGGGTTTTACTTTAAAAACTGCATTGTTTATTGGCATGAGCGGCTTATGCTCTGCACCAACACTCGCTGCCAATGAGCTTGAAAGTGTGGTACTCGCTAACTCTTCACTAACTACTTACAACTCACAAAAGTACGTGCAAGCTGATGACACCTACTACTTTGACCAATATTCAGCGCAGTTAATTGAACGTACAGAAAAAGCCATTAATTGGTATCAAGAAATAGTTAACAAAGGTGGTTTTACACACTTATATAACGATGAATTGCTTGAACTAGGCAGTAATAATAAACAGGTGAGCTTACTTGCACAGCGTTTATATCAAGAGCGTGACTTAAAAACTAATGTGTGCGACGAAGTTATATGCACGTTTGATAAAGGTATAGAGCAAGCTGTTAAGCAATTTCAAAGCCGCCATGGTTTAAAAGTTGATGGCCGAGTGGGTAAGCGTACTTTTGCATCGCTTAATGTGCCCGCACAACAAAAACTCGATAAATTAAAACTTAACTTTTATAGAATAACTAACTTTGCAGGCGCAAGTGATGAGCAATATGTGTATGTAAATATTCCTGAATACAGCTTACGATTTGTAAAAGCTGGCGATGTAAAATTAAAAAATAACGTAATTGTAGGTAAACCAAGTTGGGAAACACCTGCATTTAGCGACGAAATAGAAAAGTTTGTAGTTAATCCTGAATGGCGTATACCCACCTCAATTGCCACCAAAGAAATTGCTCCAAAGGTAGCCGAGGATCCTGACTATCTTGTAAAAAATAATATTGAAATTAGAAAAAACAGCTACCTAGACTCACAAACTGTTAATCCAAGCAATATTGATTGGGATTCTATTAAGCCGTACCAATTTGATCACTTTTTAGTAAAACGTGCTGGTGAAGAAAACCCCCTAGGGGAAGTTAAGTATTTATTCCCCAATGCCGAAGCAATTTATGTTCACGATACACCAGCAAAGCACCGCTTTAGCCAAGCAAACCGAGCCTTATCGCATGGCTGTATAAGAATAGAAAAGCCTTTTTCGTTAGCGCGTGAAATTATTAAGTACGAAGGAGAGGCACAAACACTCAATCATATAGACAGCGCACTTGCTCAAAACAGTACTAAGACGTTTTATTTAGATGAGCCTCTTCCTATTCATTTAGTTTATTGGACTGCATGGGTTGACGAAAATAAGCTGGTTAACTTTAGAGATGACATATATCAACGCGATAAAAAAGCACTATTAAAAAATGATGAACAGTCGGTGATTGCCGCTTTGTTAAAAAATAAATAATGAGAGGGTTTATGCAATTTATTCATTATATTTCTATCGCCATATTTACAATTATATTTAGCAATAGTGTATTTGCTGCCGCGCCTACAAAGCCTGCGCATCAGGTAGTTGATATAAAAAACAAAGCCAACTTTGAAGATGCAGAATTTAGCCTAAAAATTAACGATATAGTTATGCCATATTCGGTGTTTTCAGTATTTGTAATGCCCAAAGAGCAAGTTGAGTTTGAAGTGCTTTTTGCGCAATCAAAAAATGCTTACACGCTAATTAACACTCAGGGGAAATCTAAGCTTACAGACACCAACCGTTGGCAATGGCAAGCACCCAAAGAGCCCGGTTTAACAACGGTAATTATTGAGTCGCCCGATAAAAAACAGCGTATGAAAATCAACGTATTTGTAAAAGTACCGGCAGACAATGTTGAAGGAGGAAAGCTCAAGTATTACCACATTGGGCACTATCCTAAACCTTCACAGATTAAAGACGCTTCACACTACATAGTGCCCGATGGCTTTGTTAAGGTAACGCCTGAAAATGAAAACGTAAAAATATCACCTCACTTTTCACTAAAAGAATTTGTTAGTAAGCAGCGAAGTAAGCACCCAAAGTATTTATTTTTACAAAATAAGTTGTTACTTAAACTAGAAAAAATACGCAAAGAACTGATTTTAGAAGGTATACCGGTTAGTAATATGGTGGTTATGAGCGGTTATAGAACTCCGTACTACAACAAATCAATTGGCAATGTAAAACTTAGCCGACATGTATTTGGTGATGCTGCCGATATTTTTATAGATAACGATGGCAACTACCGTATGGATGATATAAATAATGACGGTAAGCATTCAATTGGTGACGCTAAAGCGATGGGCGATATAGTGGAGTCGTTAGCTAGACGTGAATCATTTAAAGGTTTGCTAGGTGGTTTAGGTATTTATGGGCCTAAGTCGCACAGAGGCGCATTTATACATGTTGATACGCGTGGTTTTAAAGCGCGATGGGTGAGTAAGTAATTGCAACGGCTACCTCATTTAGTATAAAGCTAAACTAGTTAAGTCTAATTGTATAAGAGATTAGCTAAGCCAAGGTAGGGGCTTGGTTTTTATAAGCCCTTTGTTTTATACATATTTTATACATTTACTGAGCTAGTCTTTTTTACTTTAAACTGAGGCGCTTATGTGAGCTATAAACATGGTGTGTATCAGCCGCTTTCCAATAATTAATTATTTTAATTTTGTACGAAAAGCTTTAAATATAAAGGCTGCATAAGCAGCCTTTATATTATGCTATTGCAGCATAAACGTTTCGTATTCTAAATCTTCAAATTGTTTAGAAAGCCAAAATAACCCAACAACAGAGGTAACAATAGTTGAGAGAGCAAAGCCGTAACCATAAAATTGCGGCCCAAAAGCGATTGATAGCAAAGTTAAAACAACGTTTATTACCAAAAATAGCCCCGCTAAAAATAGGACGGTTGAGCGTTTATCTAAATAAAACAAAATATTTAAAATAGACAAAAATATAACTTGTACACCCACACCAACTACATCAATAAATAAAAGCGTTTTATAGTTTGGATCAATACCAATAAAGGTAAGTATTTGCTCGCCCCATAATAATAAGCAGGCAACGGTAATACCTTGAATTTTAAATATATCGTATAAACCGGCACGTGCAGTTTGGATCATATTGTCTTTTAAATAGTAAATCTCTTCTAACGATGAACCCTCTCGAATAGCTGTGTAAAAACGGTCGTATTCTTCTACAAAATCGGTTTCCATTTTTACTAAAAATACTGCCATACCGGGAATAATAGACAAATAGGCTAAAAATATAGGTAAGTCGTAAATTGGGCTGGCTCTTAACGTGCCAATAATTTGTATTGATGTGCTTGGTGAATACCAAAAAATGATTTTATCAGCCCACACACCAATGTTATAAAACAGACCACAAAAGAATAGGCTGTAATACACTTTTTTATTGCTTAAAAAGTCAAAGCTTATAAGTTTTTCACCTGGGTAGCGGCGAATAATCATAAACAAAAAGCTAAAAAAGAGTAGAGCTTCGCCTGCAAAAAACGCAAAAAACAAGCCGTCTAACTGCCAGTCTCTTAATAAATATGCAAGCAGTACCATAAAGGCATAACCACTTAGCATGGTAATCAAAATCAACCGGTATTCTTTCATACCCGATAGAAAAATAGCGCCAAGCCACTGATTACATAAGCTTACAAAGGCACCTAAAATTATAATCTTAGTAACAACGGGTATAGGGAGCATAGGCCATACAGCCAAGCCCACCAATAATGCGGCTATTGTTGTTATAAGTTGCGCACCAAGTAAATTAGGCAGTACTTTTGCCTCTTCTTTTTGAAAAAATAAATCGGCAATAAATCGAGTTAATAATAACTGCAAGCCACCCGTTAAAATAAGTGAAGCTGCCATCATGTAGGTAACAAGCGTTAAAAACTGAATAATAAGTACTTTGGGTAATACAACGCCTAAACTTAAAATACCAATTAGCATTAACGCTACAATAGAGAGCAGCCAAGGGCCTGAGCCTATTAAGCCCGCGTAGCCGTATGCTTCAAAAACTGAGAGCAGGGTATTTTTTTTGAGAATTTTTCGTATCTCAAAACCTATTCCGGCCATGCCATTGTATCCTTATAAAGTTTATCGTAACGGGCAAACATGTGGCTCTCGTCATAAAATTTTTGTACGCGGTCTAAACCACTTTTTTGATACTCAAGCCAAACTTACTCATTTGTTAGCATGTTTGATATTTGTTGTGCTGTTTCGCTAGGTGAAGCAATTGAGACAACTTCACCGGCTTTACCTAATGCTTTATCTTCATCAGTTCCGCCTTCGATTATTTCGCGGCACGAGCCAACATCACTAGCAAGTACAGGCACACCGGCCGCCATTGCTTCTAAAAGTACTAAAGGCTGCGCTTCGGAAATCGAGGTTAAAGCTACAATTCCGAGCTTAGGCAAAATTTTGGTAATATCTTGCATACCTAAAAACTTTACACTGCTTTGTAAATCAAGACTGCCTACCAGTAGTTCACACTCTTTGTAATATTGCGGATCTTCTTCATAAGGGCCGATGATCCAGCCTTCTACTTCAGGCAGCATCGATTGCGCCTCTTTAATCGCACGTATAAAGGTTTTAATATCTTTTATAGGCACTACACGTCCAATTAATCCAACAACTGGTGGTATCTGTTTTGGACGCTGCTCAAGCGCTTCAATAAAGCGCACTGTTTTAATTCCATTAGGTACAACAAATGCTTTTTCTGGCGCTGCACCATCCTTTATTTGGCGCTGCCTGTTACCGCCGTATAGCGAAATGACCTTATCTGCTTCTTGGTATGTTGTTCGGCCGATTTGCTCAAAAAAGCTGATCCACATACGGCGAATAAAGCCCATTTCGGTATTTAAGTTTTTACCTAGGCTTTGCTCAGACTCTTTGATCCAACTGGCTTGAATAAGATCTATTTTTCTCTCTTTGGTGTAAATACCATGCTCGGTCAACAAAAAGGGAGTATCGCTTATTACACTGGCACCAGATCCTAAAATACCAGCATACCCAGTAGATATTGAGTGAATAAGTTTAACTTTTGGAAGTCCGCGTGCAATTTCGGCTATTTTAAATAGCGGTTTATATAAATTGCGGTATGACCAAAAAAAGTCAATAAAAGAGGATTCATCACAAAAAGTTGAATAGTAATTGGTGAGTACTTGCCACGATGATTCACTATATAAAAAGTCGGCTTCGTTAATACCGTCTTTTTTAGCCAAAGTCTCAAATGCAAACTTTAATAACTCAGTTGGGATGGGCTCATCACAATCCCTAAAATAATTTTGTAGTTGCTGCCAAAAATCAAAGAGCTCTTTTTTATATTTAACGCCATGCTTAGCTTTTATTTCAGATGTGTCATTTTCCACTAAATAATGAACATGCAGCTTGGTAACGTTTTCAGGCAAAGTATATTGAATCTCGCCATAATGCTCTGGTGCTCCACCTATAAAAACAAGCTCAAAGTTATAATGAGGTAACCCTTCAATTATTTGATGAACCCAGCTAGATACGCCACCACGTACATAAGGGTAAGTGCCTTCTAAAAGCAGTAAAATGTCTGCATTTTTATTACTCATGCCAATACTCCTGCAAATGACGTAATTCACTGCCCTTAGGTTGTTCTGGGAGTTCTTTTAAGTAGCGTTTACAGTCGTCAAACTTGTTCATACAAAAGGCAACTTCGGCTTTATAAGGCAATACATGGCGCCTTGCCATACCAAACTCAGTTGCTTTAAGTAGATACTCATGGGCTATTTCGTATTTGTCTAAGGCTAAAGATATACGCCCTAAAAATATAAAAGTTGCAGGTGTTTTTACGTGCTCAATACTTTGCAATGCAAGTGCTTCTGCTTTTTCTAAAACGTATTTACGCAGTGCGCCTTGGGCTAAGCCTAAATAGCTCAGTTCCCAATAAAGTTCGGCTAGCTGTTTTTGTAAATGACTCAATTTTGGCTGCTTAGTTGTAACTGCTATTTCTTGCTGATACAAACTGATTTTTTCGTTAAGTTTGGTTTCTTTACCATCAAGGGTTGAGTAGGCGAGCAAGCGAATATCATCTTCTAAATCTTTAAGTGCTAGCTTTAAAATAGGAATAGCTTGTGAGTCACTCATGTGACGAGCCGCCATTACAGCACTTAAACGCTTATTTGGCTCATTAGCGTGCTTCAAAATTGCTTTAAGTCCACCAATTGAATAGGTTGGATTTGCTGATATTGCTCTGGCTTCAAAAGGAAGCTCAGGTATTTTATGCTCCTCTATTTCTATCTCGTCATTCTTGAGAGGTTTACAAAGAGCAAATGTAAGCGCTACTACAACACCTATAATTCCAAGTACTGGTAATGTAAACAATAATAAAAACATGAGTAGCAAAGAGCTATAAGGAGTCGTTTTGTATTTTTTAGGTATAAAAACATAACTAACAATAGCAAAAAAGATGCTAGCGATAGCATGCAATAATATAGCTAAAAACCAATCAGGTGTTTCCAGTACTTCTATTAGTGCAAAGTACTGACAAATACACCCTAATATAGCCGCTACAATAATTATAATCATGAAAGTGAAACCAATCTCTTTATGTCATCTGAGCTTATAGGTAGTGCAAGTTGCTGCTCAATAACAATATCAAGCTCAGCTAAAGTGCTACCAGTGCGCTCTTTACACCAAGTGTTCATTCGGGCGATAAACCCTGCTTTTTCAAGCTCATCAGCTAATGGCATCAATAGCAGTAATACCTGATTTTGATTATCGTACAAATAAATGTCTAAACCACGGCGTGCTTCACTTAAATAACTCATAAGTTGAGTGGATTTATCAGTAATATTATTAGCTTTTATCTTTAGTAGCTGCGATGGAATGTTGTATCGTTTTGCTTCTTTATTCGCACGTTTAACTTGGCGAATAAAGTATGGATACTCTTCATAAGTCATTACTGGGTTTGTTATTTCATGGCGCAGTAGGTCGCCAATATGCCCAGCCATTACAGCAAGTAATGTTAGAGTTGTATTTTTAAGCGCAAAAAATTGTATTCTTTCAACCAAAATAGCGCCGTAAATAGTATTGTTTACGTCGATAAGTGGGATTGCCATATGGTATTTACTTATACCCGATGATGCTTTTTCGTCTTTTACCGATACTAATTCTTTTTCTTCGATCATCGCTAATATAAGAGGATCGTTTTTAGCTATTTGACTCATCTTACCTATAGAGGCAAGTGGTGGTTCTAAAACACTGTCGTTTTCAACTTTATATAACCCCGCTCTTTCTAGCGAACCGTACTCAACAAACAAGTCGATTATTTTTTGCGCTGCGCTATCAAGTCTTCTTTCTTTTAATAGCCCGATAGAGGTTCTTACTGCTTGTAGTGATTCACGTAAACTTAACGTATGGCCAGCTAGCATTTGCTCAATTCTATCGTGAGATGAATTAATTAAATGATACTGACGAGTAAATGTTTCAAGACGATCTGTTACGTACTCAAGCTGAATACTTTGCTGTTGATTAGTACGCTCCCACACATCCCTAAATTCGCCTGTGATCATAATTACAATAATGTAGCCAATCATAGCGTTAATATTGAAGTCGCTTTGCGGTGATAAAATATTTGCTTGAAGTAAAAAAAGTTGGCCAACAAGCAAACATAAAATACTAATAAAGCCTTTTGAAAAGCCATAGCGTAAAGAAACTAAAAGTGGGCCAAGTACAGGCCACGAAAACCCTCCCTCAGTCCAAAATGGGTCCTGTGCGTTAAATAATACAGGCAGCCCTAAAGCAAGCGCGGTAAATATAAATACCTCAGCCCATATTTGTAGCTCAGGAACGTCTCTTGGTCTAAGGAAATGTGTTTTCACTCACTAACCTCTATATAAGAAATTAAATCGGCAATCACATCTTGTGCTGTTGCTGCAATGCTATCGCGGCCCCAGCCACTTTTAGCAATAGTACCTGTCCAAACTGGTGTGGTTTGTCCATTTACAGTGAGTGATAATGTAAGTGCAACAACAGGTTCGCCATCAAGGCCTGCTTTATAGCGCCACTCTTCAATGCTGCCTGTTAGTACATAGTCAGCTTGTTGAGTGCTTAACCATTGCATAGCATTGTCTAAACGGTATTGATCATCCAGTGGTGGAAGCTCTTTGCTGTTTACGCGAGGTGCACGTATTAGAGTTGGTAATTTATTTTGTTGCCAAATGCTGGCTAAAATATCTTCAGCACGCTCACCGGCAAGCGGTGTTTGAGCATGATTAACAAGTGGCATTAATGCCACTGTTTTTAAAGGGCTAAGCTCTACATCATCAGCAACTCTGCTGGTGGTACATGCTGATAATAGTAATACCAAACACGGTATAATTAAACGAAACATACTCTCTCCTAACATTAAAAATGTACGTAATAACCTAATTGTAATTGTGTATCTGAGTTACCCACTTTATTACTACTTTGGTAACCCAGCTGTAATTTAAATAAATCATCGCCCAGTACAGACCAACCTGCGCCACTTGAAACTGATACATCTACTGTATCGTTAAGTGTTTGATAGCCAGTACTTATATCAAATAACCACGAAGGGCTTGCGCCTAAATAAGGAGGTTCTAATGAACCAGTTGAAGCAAATGAGGTCCCTAGTGCAAAACGTCTAAATGGTTGAAGGTCAACTCTTAGCGGTCTTCTGCTTGAATCTGTATTTATTAATGCATTAACACGTTCAAAGTCTTGCCATTGCGCACTAAAATAAGCGTTCCAAATTGGGCGGTCTTTTAAAATGCTGTATTGGTAACGAGCATTATATTCTTGGCCGCTTATTAGTGAGCTGCCATCGCTTCTTCGAGAAAAAGACATCGCTGCTGCTGATAGCTGTACGTTTTGTCTACCATCAATATTGTAGTTAACATAGGCCGTGGCTTTATCTAGCTGAGCATAGCTAAGTAGTGCTTCTGATTGGCGGTTTTCAACATTATATTCAAGCTTTAAACCTACCTGTGTTCGTGAATCCCATTGATAACGAGAGTCTATGCTAAGACCTTGGCGGCTAACTAAGCTGCCTTGGTGCGAATCTATTTTTGCATCAAAATACCAACGACCAAAGGTCATTTTATCTTCTATTGCAAACAGTAACCCGTTGTTATCAAGGTTTTGCTGATTACTTAAACTTAATTTCCATTGCCCATTAGCATAAGGAAAATAAACGTTTACATCGTACTGGCTACTGTTTAAACCAGCCTCTGGCGATAGGTTTATTTCAAGCGCTCTAAAATAGGATGCGCGTGCATTTCTGAGTAAACTCAATTGCGATTCATTTGCCTCGCCAGTGAGTTCTTCGTACCAACGTTGCATGGTGGCATAGGGTTGTTTTAAATAGAGTAGGGCGTTTAGCTCATCTAGTTTGCTTAGTGAACCTTCAGCTATAAGCTGTTTCGCTTTATTAAATTCGCCGTTGGTCATATAAAGTTGTAGTTTTTGCCATGGCTCTAATTTTTGTGCAGCTCGGCGTGCTAACCACCAGTTTGTTTGGGGCTCACCAATAGTGTCGGGGGCAAGTTCTTCCATTGTGTTTAATTGCATTAAATGAGGAACAGCCATCGCGCCCGCCCAGCGAAACATTAAGCCTCTGTATGCATATTTATCTTTAGGTAAGTGTTGCAGTAAATAGTGATTAAGTTCAGCAGCATTTGCATAATATCCAAGTTGTTTCATTACATCGGCTAAGTTAACCAGTGTTGTTAAGTCACTTGGCTCTGCAATGGCCAATTTACGCAAATAAAAGTAGGCACTGTTATATGACTTTTCGTGAATAGATAGGCTAGCTAAGAGCTGCGTCCACGCATAGGAAGTGTCGCTTTGAGAATAGCGCGTTAAAATGCGGCCAATCATTACAGTGTCATGCATTTGCAGCGCTAACCAACCTTGTGCAAGCACAACATCAGAGTCATATTCGCTTAATTTAGCAGCGCGGTTTAAAGTTGTATAAGCTGAATTTAAATCACTTTGGTTTTGATACCAATTAGAAAGAATTAACCAAGCAGGATAGAGAGCTTTATTATATCGTTGTTTATCAAGTTCAGCATGAATACGTGCAACTGATTTAGCATCATTTACTTGTGTGCTTAATAATGCAATTTGAATCAATTGACGGTCAGTTTGCGACTCACTTTTCCATAAATAATCAAGAAGCTCCTGAGGCCGACCTTCAAAGCGCAGTTGTTGGTAGTGCAGCATGTCGCCTACGCTCAAAGGACTTATTTTTTGTAACTTCTCTAATGCATATAGCTCATGAGCTTTGTCCTTAACTCGCATTGCCATGTCAACATTGGCGCTCCAAAACTCATCGTCAGAACTTTCATGTTTGTTTTTTAGTACTTGCAGAGCTGTAGAAAAGTCATCATCTAGCCAAAATGCGCGGGCAATCCAAAGTAAATCTTCTTCATTTTTAGGCCCTTTATATGTAGGCCACAAAGCTCTTAATGCTTTTAAATTACCAGTATCGTGAAGTACTTTTGCTTTCCAATATTGTGATAATGCACTTTTACCATTTATTTGCTCAAAGCGTTCAATATTATTTAATTCTTGCTTTGTGTTACCAATAAATTCGTTAGCTTGCATCCAATTAGCAAAGCCATTACCTTTTAGATTTCTATTTTGGGCTTTATATTCGTATATATCATTAGCGTCTTGGTATAAATATAAAGCGGTGGCATCGTTAATACTATCGGTAAGCATCGCAGGAGTTACAGCTTTGTTAGACATTAGCCATTTAAACTCTCGAAGTGCTTCTTTAGGCTTGTTTTGCCAGCGCTTTATCTTCCAATTTAATAAATGTAGCTCTTTGTCAGCTGGGCTTTGTAGTAATAGCTTTGCAAGTAATTGCTCTGCCCCTTTTGCATTTGCATTTGCTAAACGCAGGTGCATTGCTTGTGTTAAGTACTCGCTGTTATTTGGATCGGTCTTTAATAAACTTTCAATGGCTTGAGCCGCATCTTCTGTATTGCCTGCTAAGTTAGCCAAATAAAGTGTGCGTTTAATATTGGCTTGGTCGCCATAGGTTTTCCACCATGCATAAGCTTGTATCGGGTTATTTGCACCAAGTGCAGTTTCAATCGCTTTAGCTGCAATATCAGCATTTATATTTGTTTTATAAATAGCGAATGCTTTGTCTGGTTCGCCTGCGCTTAACCAGTAATCGGCTGCAAGGAGAGGCTGTTTATTTTTTTGATAGTACTGAGCAACTTTTGCATTTAACCCAACTGCTTTTGCAATAGTTAATATTTGTTCGTTCCAGTTTTTATGAGCACCAATTTTTAAAGATAACTCTTCAAAGCGGTCGTCAACTTTAGCACCGCTTGCTAGCCATAATGAGTAGAGCAGCTTTATTTCAAGTGTTGCTTTGCGCTCACCTCTAGGTAGCTTTTCAAGCTCGTTAGTAGCTTGTGAATACTCACTAAGCCCTATATGTAGCTCAACTAATTTTGCGCGTAGCTTTTCGTTGTCGGGCTCTGTATTGAGCGCTGCATTAAGGTAAGACTTCTCAAAGGTATAGTCTTGTGAAAGTGCATCATCTTCAAAAAATAAGGTATGTGGAAATAATGCATAAAGTGCAAAACAACTTACGGCTAATATCGCTAATATTGTTTTTACTGAAATTAACTGAGGGCGCTTTGTAGTATTCATTATAGTGCGGCTCCGTCGCAGTTAAGGTAACCATAAAAATCACCTGCAGGTATTTTGAAATGTGTTAATTTACCTCGGTTAATACCTTTAAAGTGCTCACCCAAACCAGATACAAACTCACAAGAGCGTGCATTAATTAAATCAAGTGAAGCGGGCACCCATGCTTTAAAACTAACCGGTCCGTTAACTTGCCAGTTATTAATAACAACATTTGCAGATGCTAAATAAGGTTTTTTACTATTTTGGCTATGATCAAAGCTAAGGCGAGCTATGTTATTTATAATATGTATGTAGTCACCTTTTTCAGTTACACCAGATACACCTTCACTTTGAGCTATGTTTGGCACATCAAAATCGGTAGGTATGCGCAGAGTGCGAATGTACTTTGAGCTAAATAACCATTCATTATTACTGTTTTTTGCAAGTGCAGAAAAGTAAAAATCTTTTGCTACTTTTGCATAGTGGCTTAAATGCACCGGTGTATTTGGCCTTGCTAAAACATAATCTATGTTGTGTTTTAGAGCGTCTAAGCCCGCAAGAACTTCACCTGAATAAAAGTGATAATAAATAGTGTAAGGTTTTAACCTATATGGCTTTTCTGTTATTTCGAATGTTTCGGTTAAGCGTCTAAAGCCGTAATAAGGGCCATGCCATAAGTTTGTGTAAACATTTTCATTTAATATGGGGGCATAAATTTGATACAGCAAATCTCTTTCAGGGCGACCGATAGGGGAGATGTGAGAAAGGCTTGGGTTATCAGCATTTACATCAGTATTACCGCCATTGACATTTAACACGCCAGCATCACGAGCCAGTTCAAGCGCTTTAGGACCAGGAGTTGCATCGCCTGACCATAACATCATCACTGTTTTTTTATTTTTAGGTGCGAGCTTGTCATTAATGTACTTTATCGAGTCGGTAATTTCTTTTTTAAGGCTAATTGTGTTGTAGCCAGGTACATCTAGATGAAAACCGTAATCAGTGTCGTCTTCATCTATTTTTTTTTGCCCAGATAGAGCAGTCCAAAAATAGGGGTGGCTATAGGTGTGTGAAGCAACTTCTACGTAAGGCAGGTTAAAAATACTACGCGCAATGCCTTCGAGTTTGGCACTTTGTTTAGAATGAATACCGCCTTCTTCAATATCAGCTTGGATCACTGATGACGTTAACGGTAGTTTGTAGTGTTTAATTATTTCATCTCGAATTACTTCTGCTGAATAAGGCTTACCTGCGTAGTGGGCAATACTTGTAAATCCATCTCCATCGATATGCAAAGTAAGCATTCGCCTGCCGCTTTCGGTGGTTGTATCTGGCACTAATATAGGTGGTAACCCCATTGCTTGAGTAAGCAATGTACGCGGATCAATAACCCATTTGCTGCCTTCCATCGGAAATGTATCAATTAGCCAAGGAGCAACCACGACTGCACCATATTTAGTTTTAGCCGCTTGTACAATTATTGTGTTATCAGCTGATTTTATTGTAATTAAAGGAGTCGCATTAGTTGCTAATTTTAGTAAATATGGTTTAACGATAGGGGGGAGGTGTTGTGGATTCTCCTTTGAGCCAAGGTGCAAAGCTATCTTGTTTATATGGACCTTCAGGTAGTGTGTTTAACGACTCAATACCCATGTTAAATAGTAATTTAGTTGACTGTGGTAACTCGCCTAAAATAAGTTCTGGCACAACACCTAAATTAGCTTCAAGCCAATTGGTAAGTGTTGGGGTGTAAAATGCATCGCTTGAGGTCCACGAAATAATACCGGCATGTAAGCTAGGGTCAACCAAAGGTAAGTCGCGTTTTGCCATATCTATGTAATCAGGTATGTACCCCAAATACTCAATCATGGTCGCAAGCTTTAAGTGTACGGTAGTGTATATGAGTGGTTTTACGTTACTGTTATAAGGGATTAAAATGCGCCTAGGGATCGGCGTAATTGATGATGTGCCCCACGTTTGCAAGTGACCGTCGGTCACCCACGGATTGAAACCTGCGTCTATAATATTTTGTGCCATAGTAAGGCGATTACCGGGCTTTGCATAATCAATAACTTGGACGTTGAGGCCTAAACTTTGTGCTGTTTTTAATTGTGCGCTTAGCCAATCTTGGTCGTTTTTGTTGGTCACTTTATAGCTATTGTCGGTTGGATTGAAGTGGCTATACAAACCCTCAGCAACTAAGTCACTTGCTAAATTAGCGAGTTTAGGCAATAACTCAAATCCCCGATTGAGGATAAGGTGCTTATCAAAAGTCTCAGATAGTGAGCTTATTATGGTGACTAACCCAGCTTGTTGATCGGGTTTACTGTGTGTAGCATCTAATAGCTGATAGCTATCTAGGGTATCTAAAAATAAGCCGCTAAAGCCGCGTGCTTTTAATGCCGCAGCGCTACTTTTAATATGTTGTTGCCAATGTGCTGATGCTAAATCGGCAATATGGCTATTCCAGTTAGGGTTAACTGCGAGTGAAGACTTACTTTCAATAAACGACTCACCAACACTTAAATAAGCATAGACAGCAATATTACGCTGTTTAAACCAATTAAGTTCGTGCTCAGTCACAAGATCAGGCTGGACTACAACGCGAGAATAAAAGGTCATTTCGGCTAATGGCATCGGTGCTGAGTAGTAAAATGCAATACTATTATTCACAGGCTTTGCAAATACTTGACTAGAAATTAAAAGCACTAGGTATAAAAAATATTTCATTAGTAATTCATTTCAATTAATTTATAACTGTGGCTCAAAGTAATGCGGTCCAATTTATCTAGCTATTTGGTATTAGTAATATAGGGTTATTATATGTTAATGGAAGATTAATTTCTACATGTTAATTCAACCATATACTCAAGGGGTATAATAACATGCTGGTTTGATTAACTCACCACAATAAAACCCATTGGTTTGCCACTCGAGTTATTAAGAGCAACCTACAAACCTATACTTAGAAAAACGATAAAAGAATGTATCAATATGTTACTTACAATAAGAGCTTAGTTTTTTATTACTCACCATCAAGCAGCTCTTTTACATTTTAAGTAACCGTAGAATTGACCTTTTGGCAGACTAAACTGTGTGATATCAGCATTTGATTTACCTTTAAAGCGCTTTCCATCATTAGAAACAAACTCACAAGAACGCCCATTAACTAAATCAATTTTAGCAGGCACCCAGGCTTTAAAACTGACAGCTCCATTCACTTGCCAATTATCCATGGAGACATTAGCTGAAGCTAAATACGGTACATTGTTTTCTTGGCTGTGATCAAAGCTAAGCTTTGCTAAATCATCAGTTATATGAATGTAATTACCCTTTTGAGTGACGCCGGATATTCCTGAACTTTGAGCTACATTAGGAACATCAAAATCATTGGGAATACGTAATGTTCGAATACTTTGAGAGCTAAAAACCCATTCGTTATTGCTGTTTTTAGCAAGAGCTGAAAAATAAAAGTCTTTAGCTATTTTTGCATACTGGCTTAAATGTACTGGCGTATTCGGTCTTGCAAGTACGTAGTCTATATTATATTTCAGGGCATCAAGTCCAGCAGGTAGTTCACCAGAATAAAAATGAAAGTAAATACTATAGGGTTTTAATCTGTATGGTTTTTCTGTAATTTCAAATGTTTCGATTAGGCGCTTAAAACCATAATAAGGCCCATGCCACAAGTTGGTGTATACGTTCTCGTTAATAATGGGTGCATAAATTTGGTATAACAAGTCACCTTCAGGTCGTCCAATTGGCGATACATTTGTAAGAGTTGGGTTATCAGCTTTTACTGAAGTATTACCACCATTCACGTTGAGCACGCCAGCTTTTCTTGCTATGGCTAAAGCCTTTGGTCCTGGAACCGCATCGCCTGACCATAGAATTAATACTGTTTTTTTATTCTTTGGCGTCAGTCGTTCATTAATATATTGAATTGACCCTGAAATTTCTTTTTCTAAATCGACAGAGAGATACCCAGGAATATTTAAATTAAGTCCGTATTTCGTATCATCTTCATCTATGTTTTGTATCCCTGATAGCACTTTCCAAAAGTAAGGGTGGCTGTATGTGTGTGATGCAACCTCTACATAAGGTAGTTTAAATATATCTCTTGCAACTTGCTCAAGTTCTTCACTTTGTTTTGGATGTAAGCCGTTAGGCTCTATGTCTGCTTGTATTATGGAGGATGTTAATGGCAATTTGTACCTTTTTATTATTTCATCGCGAATAACTTCTGAGTTGTATGGCTTACCTTTGAAGTGCGCAACGCTACTAAATCCATCGCCATCTATGTGCAAAGTTAACATACGCCTTCCGCTCAGAGTCGTTGTATCAGGAGCTAATATTGTGGGTAAATTTAGTACTTTTGTTAACAAGTTCTTAGGGTCTATCACCCATTTACTGCCTTCCAGTGGTAAATTATCAATTAGCCAAGGGGCTACTATTATGCCACCTAGTTTAGTCTTACTTCCTTGCGCTAGGATTTTACCATTTGCTGAACTAATGCTAATTAACGCTGTGGCGTCTGAGGTTAACTTAAGGGAATTTGGTCTGATAATTACAGGTGCTTTTGTAGTTTCACCTTTTAGCCAATCGGCAAAGTATTTAACTTCATAAGGGCCAGGTTGCGCATTATTTATATTTTCTACGCCTAAACTAATCAGTAATTTATTTGATTGAGGTAATTCCCCTAATATTAGCTCCGGTACTATTTTTAAACCCCCTTCCAGCCATTTAATAATCTCAGTACTATAAAATATACTATGAGTAGTCCAAGAAATAATGCCGGCATGTAAACTGGGATCTATTTTAGGTAAACTTTCTTTAGCTACATCTACATAATCAGGAATATACCCTAAGTATTCTATGACTGTAGCAAGCTTTGAATGAACGGATTTTTTAACTAAGGGTGAAATATCGCTATTATAAGGGATTAATATTCGCCTAGGCACAGGTGTTATCGATGATGTACCCCATGTTTGTAAGTGCCCATCTGTCACCCATGGATTAAAACCTGCATCTATAATCTTTTGTGCCATAGCGAGGCGGTTATCGGGCTTTGCATAATCAATAATTTGGACGTTGAGGCCTAAGTTTTTTGCTTTTTTTAATTGTGCGCTTAGCCAATCTTGGTCGTTTTTGTTGGTCAGTTTATAGCTATTGTCGTTTGGGTTGTAATGGCTATATAAACCTTCCGCCACTAAATCATTGGCTAAATCAGCGAGTTTAGGCAATAACTCAAAGCCCCGGTTGAGAATAAGGTGCTTATCAAAAGTTTCAGATAGAGAGCTTATTATGGTGACTAATCCAGCTTGTTGTTCGGGTTTACTGTGCTTGTCATCTAAAAGTTGATAGCTGTCTAGAGTATCTAAAAATAAGCCGCTAAAACCACGTGCTTTTAATGTCTCAGCGCTCCTTTGAATATGTTGTTGCCAATGTGCTGATGCTAAATCGGCAATATGGCTATTCCAGTTGGGGTTTATACTAAGTGAGGACTTATTTCTATTAAAAGACTCGCCAACACTTAAATAAGCATAAACAGCAATATTACGTTGTTTCAACCAATTAAGTTCGTGCTCAGTGACGTGTTCTGGCTGAACTACAACGCGTGAATAAAAGGTCATTTCGGCTAGAGGCATAGGGTATGAATAGTAAAATGCAATACTATTATTTACAGGCTTTGCAAATACTTGACTAGAGATTAAAAGCACAAGATATAAAATATATTTCATTAGTAATTCATTTTTATTAATTCATAACAGTGGCTCAAAACAATATGTTTCAATCTATCTGGTTATTTGGTACTAGGAAGATAGGGTTATTATATGTTAATAAAAAATTAATCTCTACATATTAATTTAACCTTGAGGTCAATGTTTATACTCGCTTACAAATAATCTAACTCGCTGCAATTAAAACTAATTGACTTAAATAAAAGCAGTAAGGCTACGTGGATATTATTTATAGAGAGTGTTTTAAATAATGGATAAACGTTGGATGAATTATTTTTATTAAGACTAAGGTCTCTGCGTTATTGGTGTCTAAAATGCCGAGTTGGGATTATAATATGGCTAAGCTGACTTCTAACTAACTTGGTCCTACCTAATTTTACCTATGCTTTTCTTAATATAAGTTTAAAGCGATATAAATGAGCGAAGTTATTTTGGGCAAATAAGTAAATCTGCAAACTATATTCGTTTTGCTAGATTTTAGTTGTTGCTGCACACACACCTTTATTCACCTCGGAGAAAAAATGAGTAATTTAAGCTTGAAAAACAAATTGCTGTTACTAGCTATTTTACCGCTAATGCTACTTTTAATCAGCTTAATGCTGAGTTCTTATTATTTAGAGAATAAAAATCAGCAACAAAATTTTGAAGCATTTCAAACTAAGTTAATAAGTGACAAGCAAACGTTACTAAGTACCGAAATTGAAATTGCTAGCAAAATTGTTCGCTATCAATTAGCAAATGGCTCTGAGCAAGATGCTAAAAACGCTTTAAGAGACTTAACATTTGGCCAAGGTGGTTACTTTTTTATATACGACACCAATGGCATTAGTGTTTTTCATGCATTACTAGGTGATGCTATTGAAGGGCAAAACAAAATAGGGATGACTGACCCTAACGGTAAAAAAATAATAGTGGGCTTATTAGAGCAAGCTAGAAAAGGCGGTGGCGCTTTTAACTATCATTTTCAAAAACCAAATACCACAGGCTTAGTTGAAAAGATGGGCTATGCAGCAATGATACCAGGCACAAACTGGATGATTGGTACTGGCGCATATATGGATGATATAGACGCAGAGCTACTTAAATACCAAACAGCAATGCAAAAGCACATGAATGATAAGGTAATGACCTTATTATTAATTGCTTTATTTTGGGTTGTTTTAACAATTATATGTGCGTTAGTTGCCGCAAATACAATGGTAAAACCAATACAGCGCATGGCGCAAAGCCTTGACGATATTGCAAAAGGTGAGGGCGACTTAACCAAGCGTCTAGACATTGATACTAACGATGAAATAGGCCAACTTGGCGAAGCATTTAATATGTTTGTAAGTAAGCTACATGGCATTATTGCTAATGTGGTTGATGTAACACACGATGTAAAAACAGCTTCTGGTGACATAAATACACAAACACGATTAATTGAAGACAAGTTACTTAATCACAATCATGAAACAGATCTTGTTGCGACGGCTATTACCGAAATGTCGGCTACTTCTCATGAGGTGGCTCAAAATACAAACCAAGTGGCAGAGTCAACTCAAGCGGCAACGCAAGAAGTTGCTAAAGCTCAAGAGTGTGTTGATATTTCACTCAGTGAGGTGTCCAATCTAATGGGCGAGATAAACCTAGCCGCTGAACAGGTTGATTCACTCAGTGATCAATCTAAAAAGATTAATAGTGTACTAAGCGTAATTGGTGGAATTGCCGAGCAAACAAACTTACTTGCACTCAATGCTGCAATAGAAGCTGCGCGAGCAGGTGAGCAAGGCAGAGGGTTTGCAGTTGTAGCCGATGAAGTAAGAAGCCTAGCAAGTCGTACTCAAGTTAGCACACTAGAGATTAGTGAAATGTTGAGTGAGCTACATAATTTAGTATCAGATGCAGTTGCAGCAATGCAAGCAAGCCAAAGTAGTTGTAATCGCTCTGTTGAATCCTCTCGTGCTATTTCAGAAAGTTTAGGCGCTGTAACAAGCTCAGTTAGATCAATTAACGACATGAGCACACAAATTGCGACAGCGGCGCTGGAGCAAAGTAGCGTTACAGAAGAAATAAACCGTAATGTATTTGCTATTCAAGAAATAGTTAATGAGCTAACTATTTCAAGTAAAACCACCTCTTCAGTTGGTCAGCATTTAGCTGGGCGTGGTGAAAGCTTAGGACACTTAGTTGGCCAATTTAAAATTTAACAAAGCTTAAAGCCCTACACTAAAAGCCGCTAATAGCGGCTTTATTTTTGTGGGCGATTTTTTATAAAAATTATTGAATTTTTTGTATGCGTTAAGGTCTATCAGCATGCAAATATACTTATACAGTGGAATAACCATGCAAAACATGCCATCAATTAAACGTTGTACTCGAGAAGAGTTAGCGCCAGAGCAAGATTTGGGGCGTTTAGTCTCTTTTTTACGTTCGAGATTAGCCATTCATGTTGATGCCAAGTTACTTCCTATGGACTTAACTTCTGCGCAATATATTGTGGTTGTACTACTTGCGAGAGAGTCGGTTAATACGCTTGCAGGACTTTGCGAGTATATGGTTTATGATCGTGGCGCTATGAGCCGCTTACTAAACCGACTTGAAGAAAAAGGACTCATTATTAAAACGCAATGTGAGCTTGATAAGCGCTCAACTATTTTGTGTTTAAGTGAAAAAGGTAAAGCTCTTTGTCCTGAAATTATGCCTGTAGTGAACGAAGTCTATGCGCAAGCATTAAGTGGTTTTTCGGAGCCAGAAAAAAACCAAATAATCGACTTACTATTCAAAGCTATAAATAATCTTGATTCACTGCCAGACTCCCCCCAAAAGTAGATTATCAATAAAATAGCGATACTGTTTCAATAGAAAGTTAGCGTGCTAATTAGTTGATCTGATTGTGCGCAGAATCTAACTTTGATAATATAGTTGCCTAGGCAATTAAGGTTATCATCTTGTTAGGTTTGTTATGATTGAAAATAATTTGTTAGTACAATTACAACAGCAATTTCCAGAACATACTTTTATGCAACATCACTTAAGTGTTGTCCATAAGGGACGTTTTGCTAACGCGATTGTGTATCGATATAAAGATAATGAATTTGATTTAATCGTTAAAGATTTTAGCCAAAGCCCCTGGTTTATCCGCAAAACATTTGCACGAATGTCGGTAAATCAAGAGTATAAAGGGTTGAGCCGTTTAGCAGAGCTTGATGCAGTTGCTAACCGCTTTTGTAGATTGTCGCCGATAGCGGTTGCTTATAACTATATTGAAGGCACGCCACTGCGCGCTTTAATTCATGAAGACAAAACACTACCTGTTAACTTTTTTAGTGAGCTTGAGCGTCAAGTAGCAAAAATGCATCGCAAAGGCATCGTGCATTTAGACTTGCGTAATATGGGTAATATTTTATGCGGCGCAGACGGTAAACCTTACTTTATTGATTTTCAGTCCACTATTAGCTTTTCTCGTTTTCCACGTTGGTTGCAACGCTTTATGCGAGGATCTGACATGTCAGGCGTATATAAAGCATGGAATAAATTGGGTGAGCAGCCTCTGCCACAAAAAAAGCAAGACTATTTAGAGCGCTTTAATCACGTGCGTAAACGCTGGATTTTTAAAGGTTACCCAATACAGCGTGGCTATGCGTGGGGCACTGCACTTATTACTCAATTTGTAGATTCTGACTTAGTACGAAATATTACTGATAGACTTTAATTTAAAGCATAAACCGTAATTTAAAAACACCTAATTCATTGTGTGATTTTGCCCATATTAGCCTAGCTAATATGGGATTTTTTTTATTATAAGTAATCCCTTTAGTTTGTTTACTTGTTGTTTAATCCCTCAAAAATAATTCCTTTTACTGTTTTTTTAATTTTTTAAAATAAATATTAGTACTGCATTTAGTTTGCCCATACAATGCGCAAAAATAGCTTGCGCATGCTTAATAAGTTCACGTTTTTTCTGCAATTTTTTATTGTTCAAGTAGACTATAAATAATGTGCGCTTTTAAATTTTAAGGTTTTAAGATGATTGAGTATCCGGTAGACCAACTTCCACAGCTCATAAATGATTTATTGCAATGCGATACAACAGAACGCAAAAATAAATTATTAGCAGATGCGCAGTTAACGCTTTCAACAGAGCACCTGTCATTACTTTTTGAGGCGATACCAAAAGAGCAACGACTTGAAATTTGGCAGTTGCTTGATGAAGACACGCAACACGAAATTTTTGTTAATTTAAGTGAAGATAGTTGTTTGTGGTTGCTACAAACGCTAGAAGACACTGAGGCTTTTAAACTTCTTGATGAAGTTAATGTAGAAGAGCTACTGGAACTTGAAGAAGTTATACCAGAGCGATTTGTTGAGTATGCAAAAAAGCAACTCGATGAAGCGCAAACCAAACAATATGATTTAGCGCAGCAATACCCGCCAGAGCAATTAGGTCACTGGTTAGGTTTTGACTTTTTAAAAGTATCGGAGAAGCTAACAGCCGGTGGTGCTAAAAAATTGCTACACAAAGGTTTACCGCAATACAGTGAAGTTATTTATTTAGTAAGCCGCAAGGGTAGTTTAATAGGTGAGGTTGCGGTAAATGATTTAATAAAAGCCAGCGACACCGATAACTTAATGACATTGGCAAATCATGACTTTTCATCGCTCCATGCTGATGATGATTTATATGAAGCGGCAGAAGTGGTGATCCACAGTGAAAAAATGGCACTGCCAGTGGTTAATGTTGATAACAAATTACTTGGGCGATTAACCATTGCCTCTGCTTATGAATTACGACAAGAAATTGCTGATGAAGCAGCCGCTAAAGCCGGTGGTTTACGTGAAGACGAAGACCTGTTCGCAAGTGTGCGAAAAAGTGCTAAAAACCGTGGCATATGGTTAGGTATTAATTTAGCTACTGCCTTTTTAGCGTCGTGGTTTATCGGTTTATTTGGCGCAACGATAGAACAAGTTGTAGCACTAGCGGTATTAATGCCAGTGGTCGCTTCTATGGGGGGAATTGCAGGTAGTCAAACATTAACCGTTATTGTGCGAGGTTTAGCGCTTGGACAGGTTACAGATTCAAACCGTAATGCGTTGCTTAAAAAAGAGCTGCGTGTTGGCGCTGTAAATGGCTTGGTATGGGCGTTTGTAATCGGCCTACTTACCTTTTTATGGTTTAACGACTTAATGCTTAGTATTACGATTACGGTAGCCATATTATTGAATTTAGTGGCCGCGTCACTAGCAGGTGTTGTTATTCCGTCTATTTTAGACAAAATGAAAATTGATCCTGCGTTATCTGGTTCGGTAATTTTAACTACCGTTACCGATATTGTTGGGTTTGTTACCTTTTTAGGTTTAGGCAGTTTATTGCTTTTATAAGCCTTATACCAATTCGCTTAATTAAGTGAATTGGTATTACTAACAGGAAAATACAATGACCTTTGAAGTCATGATTTGGTGTGCAATTGCTTTGTGTATTTCACAATCGGCAATATTTTCGGGCTTAAACTTAGCGTTTTTTTCACTAAGTAGGCTTCAGCTTGAAATGGAAAGTGCAAAAGGGAACGAGGCGGCCATAAAAGTCATGGCCCTTCGAAACGACTCTAACTTTTTATTATCGACTATTTTGTGGGGTAACGTAGGTATTAACGTACTACTTACACTACTTTCTGATTCGGTATTAATGGGCGCAAGTTCGTTTTTATTCTCAACTATCGCAATTACTATTATTGGTGAAATAACACCACAGGCTTATTTTTCGCGTAATGCGTTAAAAATGGCGAGCCTACTTTCGCCGTTAATTAAGTTTTATCAGATTCTGTTTTATATAGTTGCTAAGCCAACGGCTTTAATACTCGATGCATGGTTAGGCAAAGAGGGGATTACGTACTTTGCTGAAAGTGAGCTCAGGGGTATTATTCGCAAACACATAGAGGCTGAAGAAGCTGATGTTCAACACGTTGAGGGAATAGGCGCGCTTAACTTTTTTAGCTTAGATGAAATAAGCGTAACCAAAGAGGGTGAGGTAATTGATCCAGACTCGATTATTGCTTTGCCTACTAAGCTTGATTTGCCTATTTTCCCAGACCTTACATTAACAACTGATAATGAGTTTTTACGCAAACTACATAAGTCAGGTTATAACTGGGTGATCATTACCAATGAAGACGGTTGGCCTTTATTAGTGGTAGATGCTGACGGCTTTTTAAGATCAGCGTTATTTGAGCCAGATACGTTTGACCCTTATCACTATTGTCACAGACCTATAATTGTTGCTGATGAAGCGATGCGTTTGAGTGAAGTGATTTTAAAAATACGGGCTAATCATTCTTTAGATAAATCGTTTGATGGGGCCATTGATCACGATGTGGTATTAGTGTGGAGCGATGTGAAACGCATTATTACCGGCGCTGATATATTTGGTCGGTTGCTCAAAGGTATGAGTGCACCAAAACTCGAACTGCATGAAAGTACAGAGAATAAAAAGCCGCTGTAAAGCGGCTTTTTGTATTTAGTTGGATGGAGCTTTACGCCCAACCTTCGTAGCGCTTACGACGTGACAGCACTATCGTTAATATAATACCTAAAAACAGGCCTAAAAACGCAATAGCACCACCGTAAGTCAGTAGCTGGCGTTTCTCTTTTGAGCTAGCAGCTTCTTTTTGAGTGCGCTCTTGCTCTAGCGTTGTTTTAAGCTTAGTAATTTGAGCAGATAACTGCAGATTTTGATCTGTTAAAGTTTGGTTTTGTTCTTGTAGCTGTGGAAGTTCTATTTGAGCTTGACGTAGCTTTTCTTGCATAGTGCTCATTTCGCTACTTAGTGTTTTGTACTGTTGGTGTAAGCCCGCTGTTTTAGTAATAAACTTAGTTTCTATCCAGCCTTCGCGGTCTTTATCATCTTTAATCTTTATAAAGCCGTTTTCTTCATTTGATAACAAGGTTAACTTTGTTCCAGCATCTACAGAGCCGAGTAGTCGATAATTTTTACTCGCCCCAGAGCGCATAAAAGTGTATAGATTATCGATAATATAAGCGGTGTTTGCATTCGTTGAATTTGCAGGTTGTGCTTCTTGTGCATAACTCATGAATGTGGTGGCTGTTAAAAGTAGCCCTAATAAACAATGTTTTAGCATTTATCTACCTTGTTGATCTAACTGCGTCCGTTATGAACGTGATTTTTATTTCACATAAGTAGTTAGATAGTATGGATTAAATAGATCAATAGCAAGACTGATATTGTAACCCAGTACGGTAACGCAGGAGTAGTTATCGAGTCCACTAGGTTACAAGCCTCACGCTATGATTAAATTGCTCCTAGATAGAACGAAATTTAATCCACAAAGGTCATCAGGCCCTAAAATAAGGTTAAAAAATTTGCATTGTTAAGGCGCTTTGTTTATTTTGAGCACTTATTTATTTTAAAGGTAATCCGCAAACCGAATGGATACTGAGATAGAACTGAAATTTTTGGTATCAGATGCCGTTATTCCACTGATCCCCTCGTTAATTACTCAATTTGCAAAAACGGTGAAGAATAAACCGTCTCGCAGCTTACAAAATGCATACTACGATACGCCAAGCAGAGAGCTTAGAGCGCTTGATATAGGCTTTCGAACGCGTTGTTCTGACAGCGAATGCGAGCAAACTATAAAGCTTGCAGGTGAAGTGGTAGGTGGTTTACACCAACGTCCAGAGTACAATTTACCAATTGAATCAAGCCGCCCTAATTTAATGGCGTTTGATGCTGATATTTGGCCTCATGGCATGCAAATAAGCGCCATCTCAAAAAACTTGTATCCAATATTTAGTACTAACTTCATTCGTCGTACTTGGTTAATTGAAACCGAAAGTGGCGCTAAAATTGAAGTCGTACTCGATAAAGGTGAAATTGCGGCTTCGGGTAAAATTGAAATTATTAGCGAGCTAGAAATTGAGCTAGTTGAGGGCAGTCGTAATGAGCTGTTTGCATTTGCAGATATACTAGTTAGCCAAAACTGCATACGCTTAGGTTTGTATTCTAAGGCCGCGCGTGGTTATCGACTTGCTGATGAAAAACCTTTAATGCCAAGCAAATCTATTGGTTTTGTACAATTACCAAAGTCGACTACTCAAGAGCGTGCTTTAGTTGAAGCCATGAACTTTGGCATTCGCTTTGTACAAAAGCACGAGCAATGCTATTTCGATAAGCCAAGTTTAAAAACACTTAAACGCGTAACTGACGGCATCAGTTTAATCCGCCATACTTTTTGGCTATACGACGATATAGTATCTAAAGAAAGTACAGAGCACTTACGTACCGAACTTAAATGGTTATTAAGTGAATTAGCGTGGGTAGAAAACGCGATTCAATTAAAAACGTACACGTCTAAACGCCATGCTTTTTATAAAAAAATTAATGCGGCGCCAGCACTTGCTCAAGTCATTGGAGACTTAAAAGAGTTACAGCCAAGCATTGACGATATAAATGCACTGTTTCACAGCGCACGTTATAATCGTTTATTACTATCGTTAACTACCTGGTTAATCGATAAGCAATGGCGTAAAGACTGGGGGCAAGCAGAGCTTCAAGCGGCTGAGCAAAATGTGTCGTCTATTGCCAATAGGCTTTTCAATAAAGACTGGAAAAACCTGCACGAGTTGCTTCCAAAGGAGCAAACACTCGATGTCGCTTCGTATTTAAACCTACGAACTCAGCTTGAAAATAGCCTACTGAGCGGTAACTGTTTAGGATCGTTATTTGATAAAGAAGAACGCCTAGAGTTTAGATTGCCTTGGCTTGATATTTCTCATGGTATTTATGAATTAAGTACGCTTGAGTATTTAAAGCAATTATGTGCAGGGCAAGAGGACGAACAGCTTGCTAAAATCCAGTCATGGCTTGAACAAAAGTCTGAATATTTGGTCAGTGCCATGGAGCAAAGTCGCCTTGCTTCACTTGACATAGAACCTTACTGGCAAAAATAAATGATGCGCTTTTGTAATAAAATTCAGTTGCAAAAGTGTTTATTCGTTATTTTTTTATTAGTTAGTTTTAACACTTACGCTGAGCCCATATGGCATTTGTATAAAAACAAAAATGGCGTAAGTGTGTATTATCAAAGCCACAGTGATAATACCTTTGAAGTAAAAGCGCAGATGAGCGTGAAAGGCGTATCCACCAATGAGTTTTTAGAATTACTTAGTGATACCGATGCCGCACCCCAATGGCTCGAAAATATATCTCAGGTAAAGGTTATTAAGCACATAAGCCCATCAGAAAATTTAGTGTACAGTTATTTTAATTCTCCTTGGCCTGTTAGAGATAGAGATAGCATTACTTATTCTTGTTATTCACAGCTGACTGCAAATAAAAGCCAATTGCTTATTAAGGCTCGCCCTAATAAGCAGCCCAAAAACAATGGCGTTATAAGAATTACTACTTTAAATGCACGCTGGCTGCTGAGTGAGGACAAAGGCCGCCTTGATATTGAGTACCAAGTATATGCTTTGCCTGATGGGGCAATACCTACTTGGCTAAGCAATAAGGTCGGATTGAAAAGTACTTACATCACATTTATGAACTTGCATCATATGCTCACAGATAAAAAATACACTCCAAAACTACCTGTAATCAAAGCAGGTCAATGCTAAATATCGAATATATAATAATTTAATGGTGTGTTGAGTAGTCTTTAACTACGCTTAAGCAATAATGACACGCTATTATTTGGAGAATTGATGAAGTATTTAGTGGCTATATTATGTTTGATACACAGCTCATTCTTATTAGCTCAAGAATATACCTTTGGTGTAGTGCCGCAATACGAGCCGCAAAAGCTAAATACTATTTGGCAACCTTTGTTAAAGCAAGTAAGTAAGCAAACAGGGGTAACAATAAAGCTAATTACAGTTGAGTCTATTCCTGTATTTGAAAAAGCCTTTGCTAATGGCGAGTACGACTTTGCATACATGAACCCATGGCATAGTGTTGTAGCATACGAAAAACAGGGGTATTTACCACTAATAAAAGATGCAGGGCGAAAGCTGCAAGGTATTTTGCTCGTAAACAAAGACAGTGATATTGATAATTTAAGCCAACTAAAGGGCGCTGAAATAGCATTCCCTGCACCTAACGCATTAGGTGCGTCATTATTAATGAGAGCTGATTTAGCATTGTTATACGGGCTAACAATAAAGCCTGTATATGTCCAAACTCATCCATCGGTATATTTAAATGTAGCACTGCACTCAACAATGGCGGGCGGTGGTGTAATGGGCACATTTAAACAACAACCAGAAAGCTTACAAAATAAACTCAAAATTCTTTATAAAACGCGTGAAATTAGTCGCCACCCAATTGTCGCCCACCCAAGGGTTGATGCTGCAATACAGTTAAAAGTGCAACAAGCTATTTTAGATATAGGGCAAAGCGCAGAGCATAAACATTTACTTGCAGGTATCCCAATTATTAAACCTAGTATTGCAACTTTAGCAGAGTATCAGCAGTTAACTCAGTGGGGCTTGCGCTCATTTTATGTTGAAAATTAGAGGGTTTCGTAGTTTAAGGGCGCAAAGCTTTATTGTTGTATTGCTTTGTGGCTTGCTTATGGCATGTCTTTTTATGTTTTACGCATTACCTGAACAAGCGCGTTGGGTAAACGATGGGCTTTCAAAGGCTGCTCAGCGTTCTTTAGCGCAGTTATCGACTTCTATAACGACTCCGTTGTTAACTAGGCAATATGCAGAGCTATATGAAGAGATAGACAGTCAACTTCAAACTCGCCCTAATTGGAAAAGTATTAAAATTGTTGATGTTGATTCAAAAAACCAATTGTATCCGCTTGATAATTGGGTTGGAGCAAATGAAAACGGCGACATGCTGTTATCTCAACAGGTGATATTTTTAGACAAACCGCTGGCTAATATTAGCTTGGTTGTTAATTTTACTAATGAAATTAACGAATCTTCAAAACTTCATTACACCTTAATATATATACAATTTATTATTTTAGTTATCGTTTTTATAGGTTTGGCTTGGCTGGTGGATTACAGGGTTACATCGCCGTTGAGGACGCTAAAACTTGGGTTTTCACGTTTAGCCAAAGGCGACTTTGATTGCCATATAGATAAACAACAACAAAATGAAGTGGGCAGTGTAATAAATGCATTTAATAATATGGTTGATGAGGTTGCGAATAACCATCAAAAATTAAATGCATTACGAATTCAAGCTGAGTCTGCAAGTAAAGCAAAGTCAGATTTTATGGCCAGTATGAGCCACGAATTAAGAACTCCATTAAATGCAATTTTAGGCTTAGCCCAGCTGTATGGATATGATGAGAGTGCAAATAAAGTACAAAAAGAAAACGCGAAAAGCATTTATCAAGCTGGAGAACATTTACTATTACTCATAGACGATGTGCTTGATTTAACAGCTATTGAGTCGGGTAATATGCAGTTTAGTTTTTCTTATGTGCCTATTAAAAGCATATTAGAAGAGTCAGTAGAGCTTGTCACTGAGCTTATTAAAGGGCAATCAATAACACTGCAAACTCACGGTTTTGAGTCCTTAGAAGGGTTGAGTATTTATATTGATCAGCGCCGCTTTAAACAAGTGATGCTTAACTTGCTTTCAAATGCGATTAAATACAACAAACCAAATGGCAGTATTAATATTAATTGTCGGGTGTTAAGTAATAAACAATGCGAAATAGATGTAATAGATACCGGATGTGGATTTTCTCCAGATGACATTTCTCGCCTATTTAAACCTTTTGACCGCTTAGGCGCTGAAACCAGTAAAGTAAATGGAACCGGTATTGGTTTAGTGATAACTAAGCAGCTGGTAGAGCGTATGCAAGGGTCTTTGAGCGCACAAAGCGAGCAGCACAAAGGTTCTTGTTTTACGCTAAACTTTAACAGTTTTGATCAAACTGACTTGCCAGCACAAGTGCAAGCCCCTCAAATAACACAGCAGAGCTTAAATGCGGTAACGCTTCCTACGCTTGAGGTTTTAGTGGCAGAAGATCAAGTTACAAATCAGCAAGTGTTAAAACAGCAATTAACTATGCTTGGAGTGTGCTCTACTTTTGTAAGTAACGGTGAGCAAGCTTGGGAGGCCATACAAAATAAACGCTTTGATATTTTACTAACCGACATTCAAATGCCCTTACTCGATGGGTTAGGGTTAGCCAAAAAAATACGCGAAAACACTCATTTTGATGAACTGATTATAATTGCAATTACGGCCAACATTACCAAAAACAACATAGATAATTGTTATACTTGTGGAATGAATGGCTTTTTAACAAAGCCTATTGAGCTTGTTAAATTAAAGTCGTTATTGATGGAGCATTCTCAAACTATGGTCAATACACGTTCAGAAAAATCAGATGGTGAAAGTATAGCTTCAGATAGTTTTGATCAATTAGATATTACGCTACTAAAAGCAATGCTTGGTGATGATCCTAGCGTACATTGCATGGTATTTAATGCGTTTTTACAAACAGCAGGGGAGCAAATTAAATTAGCTAACGCGTATGCTAAAAGTAAAAACTATGTTGATTTAGCTTTTCAGGCTCATGCATTAAAGTCGTCTTCAAAGTCTGTGGGGGCTATTGAGTTGGCAAATATATGCCAACAGATAGAAACACAGGCAGAGAGTGAAATAGTTAAAGGTGATTATATACAGCAGCTGGAAGAGTGCTTTAACGATGTAGTCACACAACTTAAAAGCTATTGTTTACGATATGAAAAACGCACATAAAAAATGGCTCTTAAAGAGCCATTTTTTGTTTTAGGTATATTAGTATTTAGCCGCTTGCCCTTTTTTGGGTAAAGCGTGCTGTATAAAGTCACGTAAATCGTTATTAGAGCTTTCTAAATCAGCGTGGCGAAGGTACATCATGTGTCCGCTTCTGTAGCCTTTAAAGCTCAAACGGTCTTTCATTTTACCGCTTGGGTCTAATTGCCATAACGTATATTTAGCGTCAAAGTAATTGGTTGCGCCATCAAAGTATCCTGATTGGATCATCACGTTTAAGTAAGGGTTTTGTGCCATTGCTAAACGTAGGTTTTCGCCTGTATTATTACCGGTTCTATCCCATGGGTGAACATTACCAAATAAATTATATTTTACATCCGTTTTATAGTTTAGCTCTTCACGCAAGTAGTGATTAATTGCAGGAGTGAAAGAGTGTAACCAAGAGGTAAGTTCAGCCCAGTAGTCTGGGGATTCACCCGCGTCTCTTTTATCCATTCCTAAATAACGAGAATCTAAGCGGCCTACAGTTTGACCACGTTCACGTAGTAGCTCTTTCCAGAAAAACTGAGTTGGAATATCTAAGTTATTTTGCTCAACAAACTTTTCTGATAAGCCTGCGTAGTGCGCCATTTTTGTAATTATGCGTCGCTTTTCATCAGCATTAATAAAGCCACCTTTAGCAAGCGCAGGGATTAACTCATTTACAGTAAACTCTTCAACTTCAGGTAATAACTCATCAAGATCTTTAGCTTGTAAATCGGCGTTAAGTGCTTTGTGATACCAAGCAGTCGCTGCAAAGTAAGGTAGGCGGTTAGCGGCTTTAATCGGGCCGTCGCGCTTAATACCAATGTCAGTAGGTGATACGAGAACAACACCGTTTATGTACATCCACTGACTGTTTTGAAGCTCATGAGCAAGACCTGACACACGTGTTGTACCGTAGCTTTCACCAATTAAAAATTTAGGCGAGCGCCAGCGCTGTGCTCTATTTACAAAAGTATTTAACCACTCAGCAAGGTATTTAATATCGGCATTAACACCAAAAAATAACTCTTTTTGTTTTGCTTTGGAAGGCAGTTCGCCTTTTTCGTTTTCAAGTACGCGAGAATAGCCAGTATTTACCGGGTTTACGTAAACAATATCGGCAATGTCAAGTACAGAATATGGGTTGTCTTTTACGCCATAAGGTTGAATTGGATAGCCTTCGTCATCAATTTTTAATACGCGAGGGCCAGTATAAGCAAGATGCATCCATACAGAAGCCGAACCCGGCCCGCCATTAAATGAAATAAGTAATGGGCGAGCTGTCCTGTCGTCAACTTTGTCACGTGTGTAGTAGGTGTATTGTAGTGTAGCAACCGCGTCGCCTTTATCATCCCATACAGGTTGTGTGCCTGTAGCTACGGTATAACTAAAACGCTGGCCATTAATTTTAGCCTTATGTTGGGTAACTACTTTGCTGTCTACACCAATACGACGTTGGTTATCGGCAAGCGTGCTTGTACTAATTATTAATGCAATAACGGTTATCGGTAAACTGATAATACGACTAAGCTTCATTAGGTGTCCTTATTATTGTTGATACATCATTAAAGATAAAAATGAGTTAAATAACAAAAGTATTGAGACTAGTGGCCGATAATACTGGTTAAGTAAGGTATTAATACATTGAAAGGCGCGTATTAATCGCTTTTATAGTTATTTTGGATTTACTTTCTTTATTTAGTTAATTGCAAAATTCAGGTATATTGCGGCCTACTTGTATTGATTTTTTATACAGGCTATCACCAAAAAATCTAACGGATTACGCTTTCAAGCACATAAGTGCACTCTACACCGGATGTTTATGACTAATGCTATTGCAGTAATTGCGTGGTATTTGTCGTTTTGTGGTAAAACTAATTAAAGGTAAAGAGAAGCTTTATGCAAAGAGTATTAGTGGTTGAAGACAGTAAAGTAGTGCAGCAGGTACTTCGCCACTTAACTGCACAATACCTTGATGTGGCAATCGATTTTGCTTGGTCTTTAGCTGAATGTGCCACTTACGTAGAAAAATACGACTACACGCTTGCGTTAGTTGATTTAACCTTGCCAGATGCTCCTCACGGTGAAGTCGCAAAATATACTTTATCTAAAAAGATTCCTACGGTTGTTTTAACCTCAAAAATAGATGAGTACAAGCGCCAACAAATGCTTGAATTAGGTGTCGTTGATTATGTTATTAAAGATAATCGCGACTCTTACCATTACGCCGTTAAACTCGTTGCGCAATTGCTAAGAAACCAAGGTTGTAAAGCATTAGTAGCAGATGATTCATTACTGAGCCGCTCGTTAATGAAGCAAATGCTTGAAAAGCAATTGTTTGATGTGACAGATGCCCACGATGGACAACAAGCACTCGAAATATTAAAAGCTAATCCTGATATAAAGCTACTTATGACCGACTACGCTATGCCTTCTATGGATGGCTTTGAACTTGTTAAAGCGGTACGTAACTTTAGAGGCCGAGACGACTTAGCAATTATTGGCTTGTCGGGCGCGGGGAAACATGGCCTATCAGCGCGATTTATTAAATATGGCGCCAATGACTTTTTAACAAAGCCATTTATGAATGAGGAGTTTCATTGTCGAGTACTTCAAACAATGGAGCAACTATCGTTAATTTCAGATATTAAAGAAAGCGCGCATAGGGATCATTTAACAGGGCTTCATAATCGACGCTATTTTTATCAATATGCAGAAAAGCTCCTTAAAAGTAAAAACCAGAAAAATACTCTCGCATTGTTAGATATCGATTTTTTCAAAAATATTAACGATACATTAGGCCATGAGGGTGGCGATCAGGCTTTAAAGCAGGTTGGTTCATTAATCCGCACTACGTTTTCAAAGTTTACAGTTGCACGGGTTGGTGGAGAAGAGTTTGCCATAATATTACCTGAGATAGAGCTTGAACGTGGTCGTGAATACTTTGAAGCATTTAGAAAAAAGCTGGCTAGTTACGATTTTTCTATCAGCGATAAATCAATTAAAATTACTACAAGTATAGGCTTGGCAGACTTTCAAGACACTAGCTTGACGCAGGCAATGCGTGTTGCTGACAAAGCATTATACGAAGCTAAAAACCAAGGAAGAAACTGCGTGGTATAGCTCTGTTATATAAAGCTAAGCATGCAATTAATATATTGCACGCACCAATGTAGATAACTTGTTAAATTAACGCACCTAATTGGTGCGTTTTTTTTGTTATTTAGTTTCTGTTTTTCACTAACTTATTGTTTTAAAAAATATAAAAATAGTGGCACAAAGGTTGGATTGTTTAACCCAACAGGATAACAATAAAGAGTCCGAGGGGGCCGCTATGAAAATGATTAGTGCAATCATAAAACCATTTAAATTAGACGACGTGCGTGAAGCACTCGCTGATTTAGGAATTGAGGGGATGACAGTAGTTGATGTTAAAGGTTTTGGACGTCAACGAGGTCATACTGAGTTATATCGTGGTGCAGAATACCAAGTAGATTTTATTCCTAAGATCAAACTTGAAATTGCAACTCGTACTGAAAATTGTCAACGCGTTGTTGAAGCAATTACTAAAATTGCATCAACAGGTAAAATCGGTGACGGGAAAATTTTCGTGTACGACTTAGATCAAATTGTTCGTATCCGTACTGGCGAACTTGACGAAGAAGCAATTTAAGGGGGTCTCATGGAAAATACAATAATAGAACTAAAGTTTTCACTCGATACCTTCTATTTTTTAATATCAGGTATATTAGTAATGTGGATGGCAGCAGGTTTTGCCATGTTAGAAGCGGGCTTAGTTCGCTCTAAAAACACAGCTGAAATTTTAACTAAAAATGTCGCGCTGTATTCAATTGCATGTACGATGTTTTTATTAGTTGGCTACAACATTATGTATGTAGACAATGCCGAAGGTGGTTTTATTCCTTCAATAGGCGCTTTAATTGGCACACAAGCTGCTGATGCTGACCATTCTTTAGAATCTGATTTTTTCTTCCAAGTAGTATTTGTTGCAACGGCTATGTCGATTGTATCGGGTGCAGTTGCTGAGCGTATGAAGCTATGGGCTTTCCTTGGCTTTGCTGTAGTACTAACTGGTTTTATTTACCCTATTGAAGGTTACTGGACATGGGGTGGTGGTTTCTTATCTGAAATGGGCTTTGTAGATTTTGCAGGTTCTGCAATTGTACATGGCGCAGGTGCAGCTGCTGCACTAGCGGGTGTACTAATCCTAGGTGCTCGTAAAGGAAAATATGGTAAAAACGGTGAAATATACCCAATTCCAGGTTCAAACTTACCACTTGCTACACTAGGTACATTTATTTTATGGATGGGTTGGTTTGGCTTTAACGGTGGTTCTCAATTACTACTTTCGGATAAAGAAAACGCAACTGCGGTAGGTCAAATATTACTTAATACTAATGCAGCTGCTGCAATGGGTGCTATTGCTGCACTGTTTGTATGTAAGATACTTTGGGGCAAATCAGATTTAACCATGGTATTAAACGGTGCATTAGCAGGTTTAGTTGTAATTACTGCTGACCCACTTTCACCTTCTCCATTAATGGCATGTTTACTAGGTTTACTTGGTGGCTCATTAGTTGTGTTTAGCATTATAGCACTTGATAAAGTTAAGATTGACGATCCAGTAGGTGCTATCTCTGTACACGGTGTGTGTGGTGCATTAGGTATTATGTTAGTACCGCTAACCAATGGTGATGCAAGCTTTGTTAATCAGTTAATTGGTTTAGTGTGTATTCTTGCCTTTGTATTTGTAGCATCATTTATTGTTTGGACTGTGCTTAACAAAACAATGGGTATACGAGTAACTGAAGAGGAAGAACTAAACGGTATGGATCAACACGATTGTGGTATTGAAGCCTACCCAGAGTTTGTTTCTGTTCGAAATAGCTAATAGTTTATTTAAATAATAGTGTGTTTACATAAAGCCCTACTTCGGTAGGGCTTTTTTTGTTTCAGGGGGGGTTAACTTTTCGGATGTTAGGATATGCCCAATATGCTAAGCTCACACTCGTGAATAACCCTTGGAATAAATTACACTTAAATGGCCGACAATAAAAAAACACCTACCAGCAAACCTGCAGCTAAACGTGCTAGTAAATCGTCAAGCACGACAAAAAAAAGCACATCAAAGGGCAGTAAAAAAACAGTGAATCCCACTGTTAAACGCTCTTTTATGAGAAAAACATGGTCAGTGTTTTGGAAATTCAGCTTGGCTGTTTTTATTGCAATGGCAATGTATTTCATTTATTTAGATTCAAAAACTACACGTATATTTGAAGGTAATAAATGGCAACTTCCAGCGCAAGTGTATGCTCGTTCTATGGAGTTCTATCCGGGGCAATTTTTATCAAGCCAAGAAGTTGTGTTTGAGTTAGAGCGTCTACATTATTCATCTGTTAATAGATTAAGCAGAACAGGGCAGTTTGTTAAAACAGCAGATAGCATCAAGATTTATCGCCGTGATTTTGAATTTTATGATGGCCTTGAAGAATCACATATTATTGAACTTCGTTTTGCAGGGCAAAAAGTTGCGACTATTAAAGATAAGTTCGGCAGGCGTTTAAACTCTGCTCGCCTAGAACCTGTGCAAATAGCGCGAATTGGCAACGACTCTAAACAAGATAGAGAATTTGTACCGCTAGATAAGTTCCCAGCCATGCTTAAAGATACGCTACTGGTAGTTGAAGACCGTGATTTTTATGATCACCATGGTGTGTCGGTGTTTTCTATTTTACGTGCGCTTTATTCAAATATTAAAGCGGGACGCACCGTTCAAGGTGGCAGTACGCTTACTCAGCAATTAGCTAAAAATATTTACCTCACGCGTGAGCGTTCTTTAGTACGAAAAATAAATGAGGCCTTTATTGCCCTTATTTTAGATTATCGCTATTCAAAAGATCAGATATTAGAAGCTTACTTAAATGAGGTATACCTAGGGCAGTCATACAACCAAGGTATCCATGGTATGGGGCTTGCTTCTGACTTTTACTTTTCAAAGCCTGTAGACGAGCTTGAGTACGATCAAATTGCTCTGCTGGTGGCAATGGTTAAAGGCCCATCTTATTACAACCCACGTCGTTATAAAGAGCGCACAATGGAGCGCAGGGACTTAGTGCTGCGTCTAATGGTCGAAAATAAGTTACTTAGCACAAAAGAGTACCGTGCATCGCTTAATCGCCCAATTGATATTGCGCCAATGAAAGCCAGTTTACAAAAATCATACCCAGGCTATTTAGAGCTAGTAAACAGAGAGTTAAATGAATTATTACCTGATCAGCAAACACTTGATGCAGGCGTAAGAGTATTTACTTATTTTGACTTGCAAAAGCAAACAGCAATGGAAGAGTCGGTTGAAAAGAGTTTACCGTACTTGGAAAATCGCCCTAGAACTGAAAAACTAGAAGCAGCCATGATCTCTGTTAATGTAGAAAAAGGCGGTGTTTCTGCACTTATTGCTGGTCGCGATGTTCGATATTCAGGATTTAACCGTGTTTTAGACACAAAACGTAATATAGGCTCGCTTGTAAAACCTGCCGTGTATTTAACCGCACTGCAATTGCCACATTATAATTTAGCTACTTTGCTTGATGACTCGCCAGTACAGGTCACAAATGAGCAAGGTAAAGTGTGGCAACCAGAAAATTTTGACCACCAATACCGTGGTGCAATTCCACTTTATAAAGCATTTAGTAACAGTATAAATATCCCAGCGGTTAATTTAGGCCTCGATGTAGGTGTTGATAAAGTAGTAAATACATTGAAAGGTTTAGGCGCAACAGGGGCGATAGACGAATACCCATCGCTGCTTTTAGGGGCTGTTGAAATGTCGAGTTTTGAAGTGGCTCAGCTTTATACAACAATTGCTGCAGATGGCGAATATAAAAAGCTCACTGCAATTTCGGCATTAACTGACTCTGTTGGTAAAGTACTTTATAAGCATAAAGTAAATGCAGAGCCTCGTTTTGATAAATCTGCAATGTATATGACCAAATACGCAATGAAACGCGTAACGAAAGATGGCACTGCTAAACGCTTAAATTTACACTTTCCGTCAATCCAGCTCGCTGGTAAAACAGGGACCAGCAACGATTTACGTGATAGTTGGTTTGCAGGCTTTGATCAAAATACAGTGACTGTTGCGTGGCTTGGTCGAGATGACAACAAAAGCACTGGTTTAACAGGTAGCGTAGGCGCATTAGAAGCATATATTCGTTACTTAAAACCACTTAACCCACAAGCAATAGCTGATACGCGTCCACCATCAATACGCTGGGCATTTGTAAATGAGCAAACGGGTAAGCAGGCACCACCAGGATGTGGCAAGGTGATTCAGCTACCGCTTAGGGCGAGTGAGTTCGAGCCTAGGCCGCAATGCATACGTTAATTTAAGATTACTTTAAACAACAAAGCCGCTTATTTAGCGGCTTTGTTGTAAGTTGTAGTTAACGTAATTATACCAATCCGTAATAATACTTAATCAATTTGAGGGGTTAAATCTGACGTTAACTACGTTAAAAATTTCTGATATAGAACAACTAAATAACGAAATTTTTGCCTTGTTATCGACACGATTTTCTTCCCTCAAAATAGATCACTTAATTAAGCGAATTGGTATTAAGATTTAAAAAACTGCATTGATTTGGTTAAATCATTAGATAAGCGACTTAATTGCTGTGCATCTTGTAGCGTTGATTGAGCCGATGTTAGCGTTTGATCTGCTAAATTACTCACTTCTTGCGAATCATTTAATGCTTGTGTTGTTGCATTTGATTGCTGTTTAACACGCTCTGCAATTACTTCACCTTGATGTTTAATATCGCCCATACTTTGCTCTGCACTTTGCAATACTTCATTGGTTTGATTGGCTGCTTTTACTGATTGCTCCATTTTTTCAACACTTGAGCGCATTTTTTGCTGAGTGTCGTCAGATGCTTGTTGTAAAGAGCTAATAATTTGATGTATTTCTTGGGTTTGTGTTTGTGTACGCTGAGCAAGTGTTCTTACCTCATCAGCTACAACGGCAAATCCACGGCCATGCTCGCCGGCTCGCGCGGCTTCAATAGCGGCATTAAGTGCAAGCAAGTTTGTTTGATCGGCTATTTCACTGATCCCTTTACTTACTTTACTAATTTCTTGGCTATCTTGTGCTAGTTTATCGAGTGCTTGTTGGCTCTCTGCAAATTCAATTTGTAGATCTTGCATATATTTAGCAAGCTCCATTGTATTGTCTGAACCTTGTTTTACATGTGCAGCAGCATCTTGCGCGGTAAGCGTTGCTTGATGGGCTGACTCTTCAACTGCAAGTGCGTTTTGAGCCATTTCGCTTAGTGCATTATAAATGGCATTTACTCGAGTTTGCTGTTTTGAAACATCATTGCTTGTTTGGCTACTCGCATGCGATAGCGATTTAGTTGCGCCGCATAGCTCTTCTGTACTTGCTTTAACATCAAATAATAAGTGTGAAAATGCATTAAGTAATGCGTTGTAGCGCGATGCAATAATACCCATTTCATCATTGGTGCTTGAATCAATCGTTGCATTTAAGTCGCCATTCGCGGCTCTATTCGCCGCATCAGCAAAGCGATTAATGGTATCAACAACCGCAAAATAAAAACCAATCATTAAATAAAATGCAAATAACAAACTAATCAATGAAGCAGCTAAAACAAGATTTCGTGTCCACTGTTGAGTTTGTAGTTTTGCCTCTATAAGGCTCTCAAGTGTTGGAATGCTCTTACTAACAAGTTGATTAATACTACTGTGAACGTTGTTTGTTAGCTTATTGAACTCTGCTTGAGTTAATAGAATATCGTCTGGCTCAAGTAGTTTTTCATCTATCGCTTTTTTAAATGCACCCACAGCACCGTGTAAATTAGTTAAAGGAGGCATGAGCGCTTTATTTACTGATTTATCTGCATTGGTGGCTACATTGAGTATTTTATCTAGTTGTTTTTCGTACAAAGGAAGTGATTTACTAAAATTTGAAAGCGCTATAAAGGTATCGGGCGTAAAACGATTACTTGCCAAAACAGTGTTTGCGCTTTGCGCTGTTGAGTTTATTTGCATTATAAGTGCAGGAATCGGCGTGACTAAAGAGCGGTTTACATAAGCACTGGCTAACTGGCTATCTAATGCTAGGTTTGACTGAATAGAAACAAATTCGAGTACTTCATTGGCTTGTGTGTCTTTTATGTCAAAGCCGAGTGAGCGAGCTATTTTTATATTTTGATTCGTATCTCCCTGCATTTGATTTGAAAGTATAGCTCTGTAGCCTTTTAAGCCTTGCTGCTGCATTTTTGAAACAACGATACTTTCACTTAATAACGAGACTAAAAAAAACAAACTAAGTGATAGAGGAACGAGTAAAATTCCAAACATTAAGCTGATTTTAGTTTTGTATTTTAAATTTGCCATTAGCTGGATAGCGGGAAAAGAAAATTGGCGTAATCCTGACATAAGGCTCTCTTGTATTTTTTGTAATAGAGTAAAGGTGAATAGACCTTGTTATGCTTAATTATCATTCATTTATAGTACTTTACAAATAAAAAAAGCCCTTTCGGGCTTTTTTCAATCTTTAGTCTTAATTACATACTGTAAAAACAAGCGCTTATAAAATATAAAAAGTAATTTTAACTTAAAGTTTAGCAAACGAGCGTTCTGCTGCCGCTATTGTGTCTTTTACTTCTTGTTCAGTATGCGCAGCACATACAAAACCAGCCTCAAATGCTGATGGAGCAAGGTACACGCCTTCTTCAAGCATAAGGTGGAAAAAACGTTTGAAGCGCTCTAGGTCACACTCAGTTGCTTGCTTGTATGTCGTTACTTTTTCAGCATCAGTAAAAAAGAATCCATACATGCCGCCCGCATAGTTAGTTGTTAGCGCAACACCGGCTTTTTTAGCACCAGCTTCAAAGCCTTCACAAATTGCTTTTGAAATAGCTTCTAACTTATCGTGAAGGCCAGGCTCACTTAATAGCTCAAGTGATTTTAAACCTGCAGCCATTGCAATAGGGTTACCAGAAAGAGTACCAGCTTGGTAAACTGGTCCTACAGGCGCAATGTAATCCATTATTTCAGTTTTACCACCAAACGCGCCAACTGGCATGCCGCCGCCAATTACTTTACCTAAACACGTAAGATCTGGTTTAATGTTGTAATAAGCTTGTGCACCGCCAAGTGCAACACGAAAGCCTGTCATTACTTCATCAAAAATAAGTACTGATTTATATTCGTCACACACATCACGCAAACCTTCTAAAAAGCCAGGCACTGGTGGAATACAGTTCATGTTACCGGCTACTGGCTCTACAATAATACAGGCAATTTCATCTGCGTATTTTGCAAAAATAGCTTTTACTTCATCTAGGTTATTAAACGAAACTGTAAGTGTATGCTTAGCAAAGTCTTCAGGAATACCTGGAGAATTAGGTACACCCATTGTTAGTGCACCAGAGCCTGCCTTAACTAATAACGAGTCAGCGTGACCGTGGTAACAACCTTCAAATTTTAATATTTTATCGCGACCGGTAAAGCCACGTGCTAAACGAATTGCACTCATTGTCGCTTCAGTGCCTGAGCTAACCATGCGTACTTTTTCGATTGATGGAACTAGCTCTTTTACTTTTTCAGCCATTAATATTTCGGCTTCAGTTGGTGCGCCATAGCTAAGGCCATTTTCTACAGCTTCGTGTACAGCTTGTTTAATTGCAGGGTGATTATGGCCCATGATCATAGGCCCCCAAGAGCCAACATAATCAATGTAACGATTACCGTCGGCATCAAATGTAAACGCGCCTTCTGCTTTTGTAATGAATAGTGGCGTACCGCCTACACCATTAAAAGCACGAACTGGTGAGTTTACGCCACCAGGAATAGAAGCTTGGGCGCGTTCAAATAAGTCTTGGCTAATTGTCATGAAAAATCCTATAAATTGTCACTTAAAAGGGGGTTAGCTGTCGCGTTTGCGGCTAAACCAAGGTACGTCTACTTCATACTTATCGACTTTGTTTTCTACGCCGAGTGTTAAAGCAAACAGTGCCATACGAATTAATACGCCGTTTTGTACCTGGCGAAATATTGCTAAATTGTCGTTACTGTTTAAGTCGTTATCAAGCTCGTTGGCTTCTAAGCGACTGTCACGTGGAAGAGGATGCATTAATACAGAGTTAGGCTTACAGTGAGCGCTGTAAATAGATTGGCTAATCCTAAAGCCGCCACGGTATTTATTTGCTTCTTCTTGCGATGGAAAACGCTCTTCTTGAATACGTGTTTGGTAAACAATATCGGCTGCTAAATTGCCTTCCATCTTATTTACTAGCTCAATTTTATGGCCAGCATTTTCTACTGCATCTAAAATGCTTGTTGGCATTTGTAAGCCATCAGGCGCGACCATCGAAAACTTTACGTTTTTATAATGGCACAATAGTTTAGATAAAGAATGCACTGTGCGGCCATACTTTAAATCGCCCACAAGCGCTATATGCATACCATCAATATTTTGACCAAAACGATGTAATTCGCGCTCAATGGTTAATAAGTCAAGCAATGCTTGAGTAGGGTGCTCATTTGGGCCGTCGCCGCCATTAATAACCGGCACAGTACAGCCATCAGCAAATTCACTTACTGAGCCTGCATCAGGATGGCGCATGGCAACAGCGTCAGCATAAGCTGAAATAACGCGGGCGGTATCGTAAAGAGACTCACCCTTAGCAAGGGCTGAACTTTGCATACCTGTAGTTTCACGTACACCACCGCCAAGTAAGTTAAAGGCGGTGCCAAAGCTAACTCGTGTACGAGTGCTTGGTTCAAAAAACAAATTAGCTAAAATAGCGCCTTCTAGCACCGTAGTTTGCTTTTGCTTTTTAGCATAAGGCTCCATTTTTTTTGCTACTGCAAAAATACGTTCAATGCAGTCTCTGTCTAGCTGATTTACAGACAGTATATGCTCACCTTGGAAACTTAACATGGGGTTATTCCTAATCAATCAAATGGGCGCGATAATCCATAAATGGAGCACGCAATCGCGCGTGTTAAAGCAAGTATTGTAAATTGCAGCGAAGTTTAACATGCGCCGCAAAGCTTATAAATTAGGTTTTATTACCGCAAGGGCCACTATGATGAGCAACGCAATAACTGGGAGCTCATTAAAAATACGGTAAAAGCGGTCTGTCTTAGTGTTGCGGTCATGCTTAAAGTCATTTAATAACTTAAAACAGTAGCCGTGGTATATATATAATATGATCACCAGTACTAGTTTATAGTGCAGCCACATACTGTATCTAAACCAATCACGACCATATTCAACAATGGTCAATACACCAAATACAGCGGTTAATACAGCAAATGGGGTAACGAAATAAAGTAGTCTGCGCTCCATAACTTTTAACATAGAGTTGCATGATCTTTCCTCGCTCATAGCGTGATATACAAATAATCGAGGCAAGTAAAAAATACCGGCAAACCACGCAATCATAAAAAATATGTGGAGTGTTTTATAAATCAATAATGCGCTCATAATAGTCCTTATTGTTTAAAGTAAGCTGTTACGAATGGTTAAAATATGATGAATTTGATCCCAGCGTAATAGCCCCATAATTTGTTGATTATCTAAAAGGTTATAAACGTAAAGCGCGCCACTTCTTTTATCTTTTAGGATATCGAAAGCATCGGCTAGGGTGGCCTGACTACTGATGCCCTGCAAGCTAATATAATTTATATTTATTGTTTCATTAGACATTAGCGTTAAATCGTATTCAGCGAGACGATAGCCATTTTCTTCGTCAAAAACAATTAACGGAGTTTGGCTATCCATGGCATCTAATGTGCTTTTTATTTGCACTTTGTCGTCTGAATAAAGCAATTTAAAGTCTTCATCCATATCATCCATTATCCCCACTTTTTGTAATGCTTCGGTAGCGGGAGATACATGGTACGGTAATCCCTGAAAATCTAGTTGCTGCAAAAATATGGAGCGATTTCCAAAAAACTGTAATGCTGTTACATAGGCCGTGGTGATCACAAGCATAGCTGGAACAATTATTTCAGGTGACGATGTAAGCTCCATGACCGTTGTTAAAGCAGCTAGTGGTGCATGCAATGTGGCGGCCATTAATCCGGCCATACCTAAAACTCCATAAGTACCCGCTATATCAGTGCCAGGACTAATAAACTGAGCAAAAAAAGCCATTAATGTACCAATTAATACGCCAAGTCCAATTACCGGACCAATTAAACCGCCCGGAATACCCAAACCGATAGCAAACAATGTAGCAAGTAGTTTAGCGATTAAAATAGTTGTGAGTAGCTTTACGTCATCAGGAGATTCAACCGCGATAGTTATTGCGCTCATACCAGAGCCCATAGCATGAGGCACTGCGTAAGCTATTAAGCTGGCAATGCACCCTGCAATTAATAAACGAGGGAACATACTTAAAGGTTTAAATGTTTTAATAATTAGCATTAAGTTTTGATTAAAGCTAAATGCAATTGCACCCAGCGCCATGCCGCATAATATTAAATAAGGGTAATGCCAACCACTCAATGGCGCTATGGTAATGAGCGCAAGCTCTGAGCCTTCACCAAAAACAAACTGTGTGGCCAGTGCGCCAGTAACAGCGGCAAGCATGATAGGTACAAATATATGTACTTTATATTCACGAAGTACCACTTCCATTACAAAAATAACGGCTGCAAGTGGAGTATTAAACGACGCGGCTATACCTGCCGCTACTCCACAACCACTTAGAGTACGCATGGCATTATGCGGTAAATGCAGCTTATCTGCCAAAATACTCGCCCCCGTTGCGCCCATATGCACGGAAGGCCCTTCTCGGCCAACTGAAAAACCGCTAATGAGAGCAAGTGCGCCACCAACAAATTGATTAACCGTATTGTATAAAGGCATTTGCCCGTAGTGACGTTTAATTCTGTGTATAACAAAGGGGATACCCAAGCGGTAATGTTTAAACCCAGTAAAGGCAGCAAACGTGGCTATTAGTAATGCAGCAACTAAAGGCATTAGTACACGTTCAAGTGTTGGTAGGGTAGTAAAGTCGTCAGGTGTTTCTAAAAATAAGCTTTGGAAAAACAGAATGGTTAAGCGAAATAAAATAATAAAAAATGCAGCAATTAATCCGGCAACTACGCCTAATAAGCATAATTGTACAGATGTTTTAGGTTTTGCCAGCCGACGCCTGAGTTGCTCAAGCCACATGCATAATTCCTCGCTGTATTTTTCAGCAGCATTTTAGCAAAAGAGTTTAGCTAAGTCCTTGTGATTTTGAAATTTTCGTAACTTATATTAACAATTTGCAGTGAAGATTAAGACCTATTGCCTATAACTAAAATATTTAATGAGTTTATAGCGTATAAAGGTCGCTTTTAGTTTGCTTAAGTATTATTTTAGCTAGTTAATGTTTGGCCACTTTTTTACTAATTTATAGATATAACTTAGAGGAAAGAGTTGTTTTACTATACTTGATTAAAACACTCGGGTATTAGATAATCACGCCATTGCGATATTGAGGGTTTTAAAATGTCTGAAGAATTACCAATTAAGTTCAGCGATGCGGCTGCTGTTCGTGTTAAACAGTTAATCGACGAAGAAGAAAACCCAGACTTAAAACTGCGTGTTTATGTAACAGGCGGTGGTTGTTCTGGTTTTCAATATGGTTTTACTTTTGATGAAAAAGCGAATCCTGGCGATTTAGAAATTGTAAAAAATGGTGTAACACTCGTTATTGATCCAATGAGCATTCAATATTTGGTTGATGGTGAGGTTGATTACACTGAAGGATTAGAAGGCGCACGCTTTTTTGTATCTAATCCAAATGCAACAACAACCTGTGGTTGTGGTGCAAGCTTTAGCGTTTAACAGCCAAACGCTAAATAGAATAAAGCCGCTTTTGCGGCTTTTTTAATGCCTATAAATCAGTTGGTGCGTATTCGGTAATTTGCATTATCAATACAAAAAAGCCGAGTACAAAGGCTGAAAACGCTAAAATATACATAAAGCCTTTTTTACCTTGTTTAATTGGTACGCCGTTGTGGCGCAAAAAAAAGTACCAACCTAAACACAACACGATAGGTAATAAAAAAAGAAGTCTGAACATTACTTGGCCTTTTTAGTGCAAATTATTGCTTAATAATAAACGTGTAACATTAAAAAGGAACAAATATGTTATAAATATTTTTAAGCTGTTTTATGAAGGTAATATTATTTTTTTAATATTTTCTGATAACTTAGGTCAAATATTCAGTGTTTATAAATGTTCGTTCAGGTTGATTTTGTACCGAGTATGTAATTAATTATTTAACCAAAGTGTTAATAGTATATAATGTATCCAAGAATGAGACGGGCAAAATTTCATTCTCAATAAAAACAAATCTTTACCATATTATTAGCGTAGTTTTTAGCTGTGTTGGTGGAGTGGGTAGCAACACATGCTTTATTAAGCAATAGCTTGCTATTGAAAGTATGACTGCTTACCTGCCTACGGCTATTGATGGAAACTACTGCTTTAATGGGTACGTCAAATCATCTAGTAGGAGATGTAAAATGATGGGCAAAACAGTTTCTTCTGAAGAAAATGCAAAGCTAACAAAGTGGCTTAAAACTAAGCGCCATGAAAAGGGTCATACAATGCGAAGCCTAGCACAAGTGCTTGGAACGCCTCATTCATTTATCGGCAAGATTGAAAATCAAGAACGCCGTTTAGATGTCATTGAGTTTGTTCGCTATTGTACAGCTCTAGAAGTTGATCCACATGAAGCACTTAGCTTGCTAAAAGTAGATTAACTCAATAATTGCTTAGTACACTTTAAGGGGCACTTGATAGTGCTAAGCAATATGTTAATGCAGGGATGCATTAAATGTTTTTGTGGTAATTCTTCTCAAGCTCATACAACTTATACCTAATCAGATATAAAAATATCAACGAAGGTAAAACCATTAAGGCTGTTAAAATAAAGAACAGCGACCAATTTCCCATTAACCAATCATCAATTACTACACCACTGTAGCTTGAAAGCAATGTTCGTCCTAAATTCCCTAATGACGCCAGTAATGCATAGTGCGTTGCACTAAATGCTCTATCGCATAACATCGATATAAAGGCCACCATAGCGACCAACGACCACGCTTGCGTAAAGCCATCAATAACAATAGCAAAGGCATACAGCCTTAGGTCAGGGCCAACTAAAGCAATCCACGAGAAGGCTAAGTTTGAAGCAGCCATTGCAATACCACTTACAAATAAACCCTTAACAATGCCATATTTTTGATTAAATAAACTGCCAACAAAGGTAAATATGATTGTAAGTACCGCTGTACCTACCTTCGAAAATGTAGCTATATCGCTATTACTAAAACCAATTTCTTTATAAAACACAATCGACATGCGCCCTAAAAACGCTTCGCCTATTTTAAATAAGAAAATAAACGCAAGTAATGCTAGTGCTGTTTTAACGCCATTTTTAGTAAAAAAAGCTCTAAAGGGATCAATAACGGTTACCGCAAGCCACGCAACAGTTTTTGTTAAAGGAGTTTGTTTTGTAGAGGACAGTTTTTCAAGGTACACACGCTCAAGTTCAGCATGTACTGCTTCGCGGTTAGTTTCGGGCTCTTTTGCAAACAGTGCTCCACTCATTAACAGCAGCATTACGGCAGCTAAAAAGTAATAAATTTGTGGCCAGTCGAGCGAGGGTATATCGGCCATGTAAAATGGAATGGCGCCTAAAAGTGCATAACCTGTCCACCAACCCGAAGTTGCCATTGCGGCTGCAGCGGTTGCTTTGTGTGATTCGCTTTCGCTTAGGGTGTCTATTCTAAAGGCATCAATAGCAATGTCTTGAGTAGCTGAAGCAATGGCGATTAATAAACAAATCGCAGCAACAATTGCCAAATTAGCTTTTAAATCAAGCCCTGCTAATAGCAAGGTGCCAATAAAAATAAAACTTTGGCAAAATAGTATCCAACTGCGACGTTGGCCTAGCCATTTATATAAAATAGGAAGTTTTGTACGGTCAATGAGTGGCGACCACAAAAAGTTTATGCTGTAAGCGCCAAATACAATGCCAAATAGGCCTATCATACTGCGACTTAGCCCTTCATCTTTTAGCCAAGCAGACATAACAGAGCCAATTAAAACCCACGGAAAACCGCTACTCATACCAAATATGAAAATGTGGATTAAGCGTTTGTCTTTAAAGTAAGAAAAATATTCGCTAATAGAGAGAGATTTGCTCATAGGGCCTTCATTGGCTTTGATGCAGAGCAGCTAAGCTGCTCTTAAAAAATTATAGTGGGACTTGTTCAAGCACTTTAATATTTAAGATGACAACAGGTTTTTTAGGTACGAAATCGTAGCCAATTTTTTCATTAAAACCGGTTTCAACAGTCATAATTTTATCAAGCGTGTCGTAACCATCCATTACGCTACCAAATACTGCAAAGCCCCAATCTTTCCCTGGATTTAAGTGATCGTTATTATCCATATTAAAAAAGAATTGGCGAGTTCCTGAGTGCGGTTGTCTATCTTGATAGGCCATAGCAATGCTATACATATCGTTTTTTAAACCGTTACCGCTTTCATTAAAAATAGGGTCATTTTCATGTAGGCCATCATAGTCTTTATCGTAACCGCCACCTTGAATAACAAAGTCGCGATCATTTTCTACATCGCGCTCAATACGGTGAAAAACGCTGCCTTGATAACTTTTGTCTGACACGTAAGTTAAAAAATTATTGACTGTGATGGGCGCTTTAGAGCGATCCAGCTCAACCACGATGCTACCCATTGACGTTACAATTTCTACGCGTGGAAAAATGTTGTCCTTTTGCACAAAGCGGCCTTCTTGGGCTGCTAAGCTACTTACACTAAAGAATAGGCCTAAGCAGATTAAAAAAAGTCGTTTCATAGTTAACCTTCTAAAAATTCTATTAATTCAGGGTCAGATACAATGCGGGTAATAACTTGCTCAGTCAACTTATTGAGCTGACCTTCTATTTTTGCTCGCTCATGACTAAATGGGCCTTCTAAATCAGCACTGCCTCTATACACTTTACTAAAGTTACTTGAGGCGCGAATAACACGCACGCCAAGTTCTATGTGGGCTTCGCTGGTATGGCTCACTAGCTTTTCGGTTACAACAGCTTGCAATGCATGAATATCTACTTCAAAGCGAACAGTTGCTAAGTTAGAAATACTGGCTCCATTGCGGCTAAGGGCGCTGTCTAACACACTTTTAATAGAGCTGGTAATGCCTTGGCTTGCAAAGGTTTTAGTTTTGTCTGACTCAATAAGTTTAAGTGTTGATGTATCGCCACGTAAATCAATTACACTAGTACTTAAGCTACTATTTATAGTGCTAATTTGACCATTTTTATAAACAGGGTTAAGTATTACTTGGCTAGGCTGATTCGCGCAGCCACCAAGTATCAGTAATACACAACACCCAATTATAATGTTTGTTAATTTCATTTATAGCATTCCACTATTTTTTGTTGCACTTAAAACGACAAACTTTTTGTTTGAACCTAGCAACTTACAGTTGCCGAACATACGGTTTAATTTATCATGATAATCTAAATGACGATTACCAATAATACGCAGCTCGCCGCCTTCTTTTAAAGTATCTTTTGCTTGTTTAAACATTTGCCAAGCAATATGGTCGGTAACGGCCTGAGCTTGGTGAAATGGAGGGTTACAAAGCACCATATCTACACTGTCTCTTTCAAAGCCTGTTAAACAGTCGTTTTCGATGAACTCGCAGTTATCAAACTTATCGCCTAGGTTAATTTCTACATTTAACCGAGCCGACTCTACTGCCATGTAAGACTCATCAACAAAAGTAACTGATGCATTAGGGCAACGAGCAAGCGTCATTAATCCAACAACTCCGTTACCACAGCCTAAATCAATAATGCTTTTAGCTTTTGGTGTTTCTGGTAAGTAGTTAAAAAAGAAGCGTGCACCAATATCTAACGAATCACGCGAAAACACATTTGCATGGTTTGTTATATTAAACTCAGTACCTTCAAGCTCCCACGTTACAGGGAAATCTGCTGCTTTATATCCGCCTTTAGCTGTACTTAATATAAGACGGGATTTTTTAACTGCTAGGCTAGTTTTTGTTTCACCAATAAACTGCTCAAATGATTTTATTGTTGAGTTATGAATTTCTTTTGTTTTACCTGCGGCAATTACTGGTGTACCAGGTGCAAGGACTTCACTGAGTTCACTTAACTGAAACTGTAAAAAACCTACATTACGAGGGATTTTAATAAGTACTAAATCAACATCCTGCGGTAATGCAGACAAACTATCTAATTGTGTAAAATCTGCTGTAGGCAGTTTGTTTTCTTGTAAGTTATAAGCCGCAGCTTGGTGGCTAATATAAGAATCGTTAACTGAACAAACCGTTAACTTATTAAAATAACAAGCAAGTGCACCAAAGCTATCGTTTAAAATAAGCAATGAGCGACAATCAGGGTGATGTTCGTTAACATAATTGATAAGGTACTCATCTGCCGAATCCCACGCTTGTAAGCTGCGGTTTTTTTGATCCAAAGGAAAGCGTTCAAGAGTAAAGGTTTTATCGCCTAGCTGGGCTTGCGTCGTCATAATGGTTCGTTGATCAGTAATCTAATGTAGGTAAATTCTAACATGCAACGGCAAAACGCCAACCCCCAACAGTTACCAAATGGCTTTTCTTATCAAAGTAGGGCACTTAGTGCACAAAAAAGCCTCGATCTATTTTATTATTTGCAAAAAAACCTACGTTGGCAGCAACCCGATGTAACTGTTTATGGTAAAACGGGGCCTATTCCACGGCTACAATGCTTCATGAGCGATTTAAATATTGAATACGGCTATTCAAGTAGTAAGCAAATAGTAGAGCCATGGGATGAATTGTTACTTAATATGAGAAGGCGTTTAGAGGCGCACTTAAATCAGCCTCTAAACTCATTACTCGTTAATTACTACCGAGATGGTAATGATACGATGGGCTGGCACAGTGATGATGAAATAGAGCTTGGTGATAAACCAACAATTGTGTGTGTCTCTCTAGGAGCTGATCGGATTCTAAAGTTAAAGCACAAGGCGAGCAATAAAGTAACCGACTTAAAATTACAAAGTGGCAGCTGTTTAATAATGAATGGACATAGCCAGCGAGATTATCAACATGCAATACCTAAGCAAACAACGCTTGCACATCCCCGAATAAGTTTAACTTACCGATTTATTAAGCACATTAAACAAAAGCAATTTAGTTAGCCAAGCGCTGCGTTAAATTGTTATAGTAAGTGTATAAATTAGCTAATTAAAACGGTCTTTTATGTCAATGCAGCAACAGATCCAAGAAAAAATAAGCAACGCTATTGCGTGTAAACATTTAAACGTAATTAACGAAAGCCATATGCACAGTGCGGGCACTGAATCACACTTTAAAGTAATAGTGGTTAGCGAAGGTTTTACAGGTAAACGTTTATTGCAGCGCCATCGTGAAATTAATGAAATTCTAAAAGATGAATTAGCAAATCATATTCATGCACTCGCAATTCATACATATACACCCGATGAGTATACAGAGCAGGGCGGCGAGGCACCTGATTCACCTAATTGTATGGGCGGCTCTAAATTAGCTTAAATAATTAATAGCGATTTGATTGTTACACTTGTGGTTAACTGATCAGATCAGTGTTTTTAGTATTAGCCTTTAAACTAGCGCTAATTTTTATTGTAAAAGATATAGGATGATCAATGGTCATTAAGCCTAAAATTCGTGGATTTATCTGCACAAACGCACATCCAGCTGGTTGTGCAGAGCATGTTCAAGAACAAATTAACTATGTAAAACAACAAGGCGCATTAAAAAATGCACCAAAAAATGTATTAGTTATTGGCGCATCAACAGGCTACGGCTTGGCTTCGCGCATTACAGCAGCGTTTGGTGGTGGTGCTAAAACATTAGGTATTTTCTTTGAAAAAGAAGGTACAGAACGCAAAACAGGCTCTGCTGGTTGGTACAATACCGCTGCTTTTCAAGATGCAGCAGACGAAGCAGGCCTTTGGTCTAAAAATATTAATGGCGATGCGTTTTCTAACGAAATTAAACAAAAAGCAATCGACACTATTAAAGCAGATTTGGGCAAAGTAGATTGTATTATTTACAGCTTAGCGTCTCCTCGTCGTACAGACCCAAATACGGGCGAAGTTTACTCATCTACGCTTAAACCAATTGGCAGTGCCGTTACTACTAAAAACTTAAATACATCAAAGCGTGAAATTGATGAAATTACTGTTGAAGCTGCAAACCAAGACGATATCGACAACACCATTAAAGTAATGGGCGGTGAAGATTGGGAAATGTGGATTGACGCATTAAAAGAAGCGGATGTATTAGCCGATAACTTTAAAACGACTGCGTACACTTATATTGGTAAAGAGCTAACATGGCCAATATACGGACACGCTACTATTGGTAAGGCTAAAGAAGATTTAGACCGTGCAACCGCTGCTATTAAAGAATCAACAAAAGATTTAAATGGTGAGGCATATGTTTCATCACTTAATGCTGTGGTAACGCAAGCAAGTTCTGCTATTCCTATTATGCCGTTATATATCTCTGCTTTATTTAAAGTTATGAAAGCAGATGGCACATACGAAGGCACTATTGAGCAAATTCACGCATTATTTAGTGAAAACTTGTATGGTGAATCTCCTCGCTTTGACGACGGTGGACATTTATTCCAAAACTATAAAGAGCTAGAAGACGACGTGCAAGCACGCGTGCAAGCTGTTTGGGATAAAGTAGATACGAGCAGCATTGATGAGCTAACAGATTATGTTGGTTACCATAATGAGTTTTTACGCTTATTTGGTTTTGGTATAGATAGTGTTGACTACGATCAAGATGTAGATTCAGTTAAGCCAATTGCCAATATGATTGACTAACAGAACTTAGGGCCTGTTTATCTTTCGAGGTTAAATTTGCAGCAGTCTGTTTGGTATTTAGGCAAGGCAGAGCCTATGTAGTGTGGTTATTCCCCATAAATGGGCGATAACGTGGAATAAATGCCAAACATGCGCTGCCCAAAGGGTTCTGCCTAGGGGCTATTTACTCTTTGTTGCTCGGTTTTTACTTAGCCCACTAGGTTACAAACCTCACGCCGCGATTAAATAGCCCCTAGATTGAACAAATTTTAATCCTGAAAGGTCAACAGGCCCTAGTTATAAAAAGCCGCTATCGGGGCTTTTTTTGTATTATGCGATTTGTTGAATTTACGATGAAATCAGGAATGATAATTGCTTAGGCTACCACTTTGGTCTAGCTTGATTTTTATTTAATTCACTTAACAAAACTAAATAAGTGTTTCTGTCGTATAATTTTCATAAATACACTCGCATAGTCATCTAAAATGATGTTAAAATCTCGACAATATGTGATGAGTTTTACTACGTTGCTTGTTTGATATCTCTAGCAAGCTGCTCTTTTGTACCTTGATATAACTTGGAATAACTCAAATGGCGACGTGGTTGATACGATTTTTCAGTTTCTTTCCTTTAATGTAATGCAAGTGCGTATGATCAACATAAAAAAAGGTCTGGATTTACCCTTAGAGGGCGCGCCACAGCAAGTTATACATGACGGTTCTGCTGTCAAACGTGTAGCTGTGCTTGGCGAAGAGTTTATCGGTATGCGTCCAACCATGCATGTTCGTGTGGATGACCAAGTCAAAAAAGGCCAGGTACTTTTTGAAGATAAAAAGAACCCAGGCGTCCTATTTACTGCTCCAGCTTCTGGTACAGTAAAAGAAATAAATCGTGGTGCTAAACGTGTGCTGCAATCTGTTGTTATTGAAGTAGCAGGCAGTGAGCAAATCACCTTTGACTCTTTCAAAGCAGACGAGCTTCCGAGCTTAGAGCGCGAAAAAGCCAAAGAAGTACTTATCCAGTCTGGTCAATGGACAGCACTTCGTGTTCGCCCATTCAGCAAAGTAGCGGCTGTGGATGCAAATCCTAGTTCTATTTTTGTGACCGCAATCGACACAAACCCATTAGCTGCAGATCCTGCAGTAATTATTGCAGAAAATGCGCAAGCATTTGAAGCGGGTCTTGCAGTTGTTTCGCGTTTGACCGATGGCAAAGTATTTGTGTGTAAAAAAGCAGGCAGCCAAGTTCCTAGCTCATCTATAGCTCAAGTAGAAGTACATGAGTTTGGTGGTGTGCATCCGGCTGGCCTCGTTGGCACTCATATCCATCATCTTGATGCAGTTTCTGTTAGCAAACAAGTTTGGCATATTGGTTACCAAGACGTTATTGCGTATGGTCACTTATTCCTTACTGGTGAAATTTACACAAATCGTGTTATTTCGCTTGCAGGTCCTCGCGTTAAAAACCCACGTTTAGTGAAAACACAATTAGGTGCTTCATTGGATGATTTAGTGGCTGGTGAGTTAGAAGACGGAGATAACCGCGTTATTTCAGGTTCTGTTCTATCGGGTTCTATTTCAAACGGTGTTCATGCATTCTTAGGTCGTTACCACGTTCAAGTATCTGTTTTACTTGAAGGTCGCGAAAAAGAATTGTTTGGCTGGATTGCACCAGGTAGTGATAAATTCTCTGTAACGCGTACATTCCTTTCTCACCTTGCACCAAGTCGTTTATTTAAAATGACAACGTCAACAGGTGGTTCAAAACGTGCCATGGTACCAATTGGTAGCTACGAGCGCGTAATGCCGTTAGATATTTTGCCTACTCTATTATTACGTGACTTAATTGCACGTGATTTAGACAGTGCAATTTCATTGGGCGCGCTTGAACTTGATGAAGAAGATTTAGCGTTATGTACCTTCGTTTGTCCAGGCAAATACGAGTATGGTTCTATCCTACGCGATTGCTTAACTACGATCGAGAAGGAAGGCTAGAGAGATGGGTTTAAAAAAATATCTAGAAGATATCGAGCCGAATTTTGAAGCCGGTGGTAAATATGAAAAGTTTTATGCACTGTATGAAGCAGCTGCAACTATTTTTTATACACCAGGCTACGTAAATAAAGGCGCGACACACGTACGCGATAACATCGACCTAAAACGTATGATGATTTTAGTGTGGATGGCGACGTTCCCAGCTATGTTTTTTGGTATGTTCAATATCGGTCATCAGGCCGCTGGTGCTTTAGCACAAGGTTTTGAACTAGCAAACACGTGGCAAGTTGGTTTGTTCCAGTTATTCGGTGGCGAGTTAACCGCTGATGCAGGCTGGGGCGCTAAGATGTTCTATGGAGCATGTTTCTTCTTACCTATCTACGCTGTAACATTTGCAGTAGGTGGTTTCTGGGAAGTTATATTTGCTTCAGTGCGTAAGCATGAAATTAACGAAGGTTTCTTCGTTACTTCTGTATTATTCGCACTTATTTTGCCAGCAACTATTCCTTTATGGCAAGTTGCGTTAGGTATTACGTTTGGTGTAGTAATCGCTAAAGAAATCTTTGGTGGTACTGGCCGTAACTTCTTAAACCCTGCTTTAGCCGGTCGTGCATTTTTATTCTTTGCATACCCAGCTCAAATCTCAGGTGACACAGTATGGACAGCAGTAGATTCCTTCTCTGGTGCAACTATGCTAGGCCAAGCATTTGCTGGCACACTTGACTTTGCAAACATGGAATTATGGTGGAATGCGTTTTATGGTTTCATTCAAGGTTCTGTAGGTGAAACATCTACACTTGCATTATTAGTAGGTGGTTTGTTCTTAATTTACGTTCGTATCGCTTCTTGGCGCATCGTACTAGGTGTATTCCTAGGTATGGTAGCAACTGCATTTTTATTAAATGCTGTTGGCTCAGAAACTAACCCTGTATTTGCAATGCCTTGGTATTGGCATTTCGTACTTGGTGGCTTTGCGTTTGGTATGTTCTTTATGGCTACTGACCCTGTATCAGCTGCATTTACTGACAAAGGTAAATTAGCATATGGTCTACTAATTGGCTTTATGGTGGTTATGATACGTGTTGTGAATCCTGCTTTCCCAGAAGGCATGATGCTAGCAATCTTATTTGCTAACTTGTTCGCTCCACTGTTCGATCACTTTGTAGTGCAAGCTAATATTAAGCGGAGGTTGGCACGTAATGTCTAGTAATAACGAATCAATCGGCAAAACGTTATCAGTTGTTGTAGCACTATGTTTAGTGTGTGCAATCATTGTATCGTTTGCTTCTGTACAGCTTCGTCCTTTACAGCAAGCTAATAAAAACAAAGATATTCAAAGCAATATCTTAGCTGCTGCGGGCATCGACAAAGTTGAAAATGTTCTTGAAACATTTGATGCAAAAATCGAAGCGCGCGTTGTAAACATGACTACAGGTGAGTTTGTAGATACAGACCCAACAATCTTTGACTTTGAAAAAAGCAAATATGATGCAGCGCTAAGTGTTTCTCTTCAAGAGAAAGGCGTTAAAGATATTGCTGGTATTCAACGTGTGACTAAAGAGTCACCGGTGTATATCTCTAAAAAAGAAGATGGCTCAGTTGATGCAATCATTCTTCCTATCCAAGGCTACGGCTTATGGGGCTTGATGTACGGTTTTATCTCGCTTGAAAGCGATGGTGAAACAGTTAAGGGCATTATCTTTTACAAGCATAATGAAACCCCAGGTCTTGGTGGCGAAATCCAAAATCCACAGTGGACTGCTACATGGGAAGGTAAAGAACTTCCAATTCAAATTGTTAAAGGTACTGCGGGCAATGATGAGCATAAGATCGATGGTCTTTCAGGTGCTACATTAACGTCTAACGGTGTTGATCATGCAGTTGACTTTTGGACTGGCGAAAATGGCTTTGGCCCTTTCCTTGCGAAAGTACGTAAAGGAGCATTGAAATAATGGCTGATACTAAAGAAATGAAGGCGGTCCTATTCGGTCCGGTTTTAGCTAACAACCCAATCGCACTACAAGTACTTGGTATTTGTTCTGCGCTAGCGGTAACGTCTAGCTTAAAAAATGCGTTAATTATGTCAATCGCATTGACACTTGTAACTGCGTTTTCGAGCTTCTTTATCTCGCTTATTCGTAACCAGATCCCATCATCTGTACGTATCATCGTACAAATGACAATTATCGCATCATTGGTAATCGTTGTTGACCAAGTATTACAGGCATTTTCTTATGCTACTGCAAAAGAGCTTTCTGTATTCGTTGGTCTAATCATTACTAACTGTATCGTAATGGGTCGTGCTGAAGCATACGCGATGAAGTCGCCACCACTTATGTCATTCCTTGACGGTATTGGTAACGGCTTAGGTTACTCTGTAGTACTACTTACTGTTGGTTTCATTCGTGAGCTATTTGGTAAGGGTTCACTATTCGGTGTTGATATTATCCCATTAGTACAAGATGGCGGTTGGTATCAGCCTATGGGTCTATTGATCTTACCACCGAGTGCATTCTTCATCATTGGTTTATTCATATGGGTACTGCGTACTTATAAGAAAGACCAAGTAGAAGCTAAAGCGTAAGGGGCAAATAGTGGAACATTATATTAGTTTATTTGTAAAAGCCGTTTTTATTGAGAACTTAGCGTTGTCATTCTTCTTAGGCATGTGTACTTTTTTAGCGGTATCCAAAAAAGTAACTACATCAATTGGCCTAGGCATAGCGGTTATAGTTGTATTGGGTATTTCTGTGCCTGTAAACAACTTGGTTTATCATGCGGTACTTGCACCTGGTTCACTAACTTGGTTAGGTTACCCAGATGCAGATCTTAGCTTTTTACGTTTCTTAACTTTCATTGGTGTTATTGCAGCACTTGTGCAAATTCTTGAAATGGCATTAGATAAGTTTTTCCCTGCACTATACAACGCGTTAGGTATCTTCTTACCACTTATCACAGTTAACTGTGCAATATTTGGTGCGGTATCATTCATGGTTGAGCGTAACTATAACTTCGGCGAGTCTGTTGTTTATGGTATTGGCGCTGGTGTTGGTTGGGCACTTGCAATTACATTACTTGCAGGTATCCGTGAGAAACTGAAATACTCAGACGTACCTGACGGCTTACGTGGTTTAGGTATTACCTTCATCACTGTTGGTTTAATGGGACTTGGCTTTATGTCATTCTCTGGTATTTCACTGTAAAGGTAGCGAGGATAAATCATGGATTATCAGATTTTCTTAGGCGTTGGTGTTTTTATCGCTATCGTTGTACTACTGGTTTTAGTCATCATTGGTGCTAAATCTCAGTTAGTTGCAAGTGGCGATATTATCATCGGCATTAATGGCGACCCAGATAAAGCCATTAAAACATCAGCAGGTAGTAAGCTCTTAGGCGCACTATCTGAGTCAGGTATATTTGTATCATCTGCTTGTGGTGGCGGTGGCTCTTGTGGTCAGTGTCGTGTACACATTAAAGAAGGTGGTGGTGATATTCTGCCAACTGAGCTTGATCACATATCTAAAGGTGAAGCCCGTGAAGGCTGTCGTTTAGCGTGTCAGGTAAATGTTAAAAATGACATGGAAATTGAACTTGAAGAGTCAATTTTTGGTGTTAAGAAGTGGGATTGTGAAGTTATCTCTAATGATAACAAAGCAACGTTCATCAAAGAACTTAAGCTGCAAATTCCAGATGGCGAGTCAGTGCCGTTTCGTGCGGGTGGTTACATCCAAATCGAAGCCCCACCTCACCATGTTAAATATGCAGATTTCGATGTTCCTGAAGAGTATCGTGGCGACTGGAACCATTTTGGTTTCTTCGATCTGGAGTCAAAAGTAGACGAAGAAACAATTCGTGCTTACTCAATGGCTAACTACCCAGAAGAAGAAGGCATCATTATGCTTAACGTGCGTATTGCTGCTCCACCTCCAAGAAACCTTAGCTTGCCATGTGGTAAAATGTCTTCGTACATTTGGTCACTTAAAGAAGGCGACAAGGTAACTATTTCGGGCCCATTTGGTGAGTTCTTTGCTAAAGACACTGACGCAGAAATGGTATTTGTTGGTGGTGGTGCTGGTATGGCGCCAATGCGTTCTCATATCTTTGACCAACTTAAACGTTTGAACTCTAAACGTAAGATGAGTTTTTGGTATGGTGCACGTTCTGAGCGTGAAATGTTCTACGTAGAAGATTTTGACGGCCTAGCCGCTGAAAATCCTAACTTCGTATGGCATACAGCACTTTCAGATCCACAGCCTGAAGATAACTGGGAAGGCTATACTGGCTTTATCCATAACGTGTTATTTGAGAACTATCTTAAAGATCACGAAGCGCCTGAAGATTGTGAGTACTACATGTGTGGTCCTCCAATGATGAATGCGGCAGTTATTACTATGCTTAAAGATTTAGGTGTTGAAGACGAAAATATCTTACTAGATGACTTCGGTGGCTAACACTAATACCAAAACAGTTTAGTTTTGGTTAAAATACCAGCCTCGTAGCACTTGTGTTACGAGGCTTTTTTTATTCTTTAATTTTATCAATCTATTAAGTAGAGCTGTTATGAATCGAGTAAGTACTTCACAGGGCATAATGGCCTTTTTACTAATTACACTGACTGTATTATTGTCTGGGTGTGGTGAAAAGCCAGAGTTAAAAGAAACCTTTTTAGAAGGTAAGACTATGGGTACCACTTATCATATTAAATATTATGATGAGCAAGCCCAGCTATCGGCTTCACAACTACAGCTGCAAATAGACGCTGTTTTAAAAGATGTGAACCAATCTATGTCTACTTACATAGAAGACTCTGAAATAAATACATTTAACAGATTACCTGCAAATCAAGTCATGCCAATTAGCGAAGATTTTAGGGCTGTTATAAGCGAGTCTATTCGCTTGGGTGAATCGACTAAAACACTCGACGTAACAATGGGGCCTTTAATTGATTTATGGGGCTTTGGGCCTGATAAAAAACCAACTAATCGCCCAAGTGATGAAGAGCTTGCAAGTATGGTTGAAAAAATAGGCATTGATAAACTTATCTTAAATGAGCAAGGGTTGGCTAAAACAGTTAATGGACTGGAGCTTTCTTTTTCGGCAACAGCTAAGGGCTATGGTATTGATAAAGTTGCCCAGTTATTAGAAAACCACGACATTACTAATTACATGGTTGAGATTGGTGGTGAGCTACGTATAGCTGGTGAAAAGCCAAATAATCAGGATTGGAAAATCGCGATTGAGCAACCAGATGCGCAACCTGGAGAGCGTAAGGTACACCGTGTTTTATCGCCAGGTACAAGTGGTATAGCGACATCGGGTGATTACCGTATTTTTTATAAAATGGATGGCGAGATCTATACCCACTTAATTGATCCAGCAACAGGTATGCCTATTAAGCACGACTTAGTGTCGGTAACTGTGCTTCATCCAAGCGCTATGACGGCAGATGGTTTAGCGACGGCACTTACTGTAATGGGGATGCAAAAAGCGCAAGCTTATGCTGAACAACATGATTTACCGGTTTATTTAATAGGTAAATCAAAAGAGGGTTTAGTTACCTACTCAAGCCCAGCATTTAAGCCTTATTTATAGTATGGTGCTGACTTGTTTATTTCCGTGTTATTTGGGTATATAATAGCAGTCGCTCAAAAATATTTGAGTTTAATTTATTGCTGATCAATAGGGGCTAAGCAATGTCACTTTTTCTTCTTACTTTTGGCTTACTAATTTTGATAGTTTCGGCTATGGCCGTTGGTATGATCGTGCAAAAAAAATCTATGGCAAGCAGCTGTGGTGGTTTAGGTTCGGTTGGTATTGATAAAGCCTGTGATTGCGATGATCCATGTGATAAACGCAAAAACCGTTTAGCAAAAGAGCAAGCCTGGAAAGAAAACCAAATTATTTAAGCCTGTCTTAAATATTAAAAAGCGCTTTATAGCGCTTTTTTTGTGCCTGTAAAACGCCTTCGCATCATAGCTTCCAAAGCAATCCAATCTAAATGTATTAGACAAAGGTATATAGTTTAGTTTTTTTCACCTATTAGGTTTATTTTTCTCGTTTGTCAAATTGGAGCTAACACTCTAAAGTTTAACCATAGACAAAGAGCAAGGCTCTCGTCATAAGCTTGAGGCATAAGTTAGCCTCGCTTAAAAGAATCTTTATATTGTGTGTGAAGATGTTGTCAGTGTGAAAGGCAACTCAAGTTTGGTGGTGACTGAGTTTGAGTTGTTTTTATTCCCTACAATTGCCACGCAGTGTAAGCCAAGAATCTTTATATTGTGTGTGAAGATGTTGTCAGTGTGAAAGGCAACTCAAGTTCGGTGGTGACTGAGTTTGAGTTGTTTTTATTCCCTACAATTGCCACGCAGTGTAAACCAAAAATCTTTATATTGTGTGTGAAGATGTTGTCAGTGTGAAAGGCAACTCAAGTTCGGTGGATTCACTTCCATAAAGAACGAGTTTGAGTTGTTTTTATTCCCTACAATTGCCACGTAATGTAAACCAAAAATCTTTATATTGTGTGTGAAGATGTTGTCAGTGTGAAAGGCAGCTCAAGTTCGGTGGTGACTTAGCTTGAGTTGTTTTTATTCCCTACAATTGCCACGTAGTGTAAACCAAGAATCTTTATATTGTGTGTGAAGATGTTGTCAGTGTGAAAGGCGGCTCAAGTTCGGTGGTGACTGAATTTGGGCTGTTTTTATTTGTGCCACACAATTATTACTCCCTCCTAAAAACCTATAATCCTATTAAATATTTCTTTTTAAATCGTTTTTTATTTTAGCTAACCGAATGTTTTTTATCGTGTTATTTTTTATTAACAAAATAGCTTCGAAAGCTTAACTCAAATTAATTGATTTTTAGTTGAACAGAAAATTCTCTTTGTTATACTCACGTTCGAACTTTCAGTAAGTTTTGAAAGTTTGGTTGATACGGATCAATTTTCGCTAGGTAAATATGTGCTAGCTGGATTTGATTGTATTTAGCACCTGGTTTTAGGGTTTACAACAGCAATGTTTTTTAAATTTTTCCATTGCAAACTGTATTACTCTAATTTTGTTATAGTCATTTTAGTAGGTTAATGTCTTTGAACACACTTTCTTTGCATCATACAGCTACGGAACTTGCCTCTGGCGAGCCGCAGACGTGTGAACGCTTGAATAAAGCAGGCAAGGGCGTGTGTGTAGCTATAACTTTATTAGTGTTTAATACTGTAATGTTGCTAAGCGGTGCACTAGAGGATGCCTTCAAGCTTGAAGCGCTATTAAGTGATGGGTTTATTGTAGAGCCACTGTTACTTAATCTTGCGCAATTTTTAGCTCATCCGATCATATCAAGTCAGTTACTTATTGGCCTTTGTTGGTTATTGTTCCATATTTGTCCAGCGCGTCGTGCTGGCATAATCCTCCGTAAAGCAGCCTTTGCTTTTAGCGAGGCTAAAGTTCTTCAGCCTGTGATCTCTTCACATGGTTGTCGTGCTCCACCTAGCTTTACAGGTTGCCTGTAACGCTGCATCTTGTTGCTGGTTTTAATTATTTGTTCTTGCTGTAAATAATTAAGGTTAGCTAAAACAAAGTAGCTCCGTGTTTTTTTAAACACATTTCAGCCAACCACCACTCACCCAAGTTAACTTTTATTACGTTATATAAATGCGTTTAGAAAGCTGGGTTTGTTGCTAGGTCATTAATGGCATGAGCTTTAGGTTTTTTTGAATAGCCCCCTTATTTTTATAATTTAATTCTAGTTAACTTGGGTTTTTATTGAAAAATCGTTGCTTTGGTTTTTATTTTAAGCAGCAAATTGAAACTCTAGGTTTGTAGGATACTCCCTTGTTAATTCGTAACCTTTGTAATATTGCTTTAGCTAGTACAGTGCTGGCGTTGTCAGGCTGTAAAGGCGGGATACTCGATCCAAAAGGGCAAATAGGCATTGATGAGAAAAATTTAATCATCATCGCAACCGTGCTTATGTTGCTTGTAGTCGTTCCCGTTATTGTGATGACTTTGTATTTCGCTTGGAAATATAGAGACACTCAAAACCAAGAAATTTATGCTCCAAAATGGGCTCATTCAAATAAAATTGAAGCCGTTGTTTGGGCTGTTCCTATTGTTATTGTAATCATTTTAGGTGTTATTACCTGGCAGTCTACCCAAGACTTAGACCCCTATAAACCCATTGAAGGTAAAGGTGAACATCTTACTGTTGAAGTGGTTTCACTAAACTGGAAGTGGCTATTTATATATCCTGAGCAAGGTATTGCTACGGTTAATGAATTAGTGTTCCCAGCAAATGTACCTGTTGAATATAAAATCACCTCAGAGAGCACAATGAATTCATTTTTTATTCCGCAATTGGGTAGTCAAATATACTCAATGGCTGGGATGGAAACCAAGCTTCACTTAATTGCAAATGAGCCAGGTACGTTTAAAGGCTTTTCAGCAAATTACAGCGGCGCAGGTTTCACTGGCATGAAATTTAATGCCATTGCTACACCTACTCAAGCAGACTTTGATAAGTGGGTGAGTGATGTGAAAGCGAATTCAAGCGCTAATAACCTGACTCATGCAAATTATGTTGAGCTTGCAAAAGCAAGTGAAAATAACCCAGTAGCATATTACGGAAAAGTTGATGACGGCTTATTTCATACCATTGTTATGAAGTATATGCAGGCGCATGGCGATATGAACAAAAAACACCATGCATTGGGCGAACATGGGCAAATGAGTAAAAAGCATCATGAAATGAGTGAGCACTCAATGCCTTCATCTCACAGCCAAGGCGAGGAATAATAATGTCGTTATTAGGTAATCTTTCACTCGACGCAATTCCGTTTCATGAGCCAATTCTTGTGTTCACGATGTCGGTTATTGCGATAGCTGGGCTTATTATTGCCGGGCTTATTACAAAGTATAAAAAATGGGGCGTGCTTTGGCGCGACTGGATCACGTCTGTTGATCACAAACGCTTAGGCGTAATGTATATTCTTTTAGCACTAATAATGCTGTTTCGTGGTTTTTCTGATGCAATAATGATGCGTGCGCAGTTGGCACTTGCTACCAGTGGTGCGCCAGGTTATTTACCACCAGAACACTACGACCAAATATTTACTGCCCACGGCGTAATCATGATCATATTTATGGCAATGCCATTTATGATTGGTCTAATGAACATTGTATTACCACTTCAAATTGGTGCTCGCGATGTTGCTTTTCCATTTTTAAATAATTTAAGTTTTTGGTTTACAGCCAGTGGTGCAATTTTAATTAACTTATCACTTGTATTTGGTGAATTTGCAAAAACAGGTTGGGTGGCATATCCGCCGCTTTCGGAGCTGACCTTTAGCCCTGGGGTGGGGGTCGATTATTATATTTGGGCCTTGCAAATATCCGGGCTCGGTACACTTCTAACAGCCGTAAACTTTTTAGCAACCGTGTTTAAAATGCGTGCACCAGGTATGACCCTAATGAAAATGCCAATTTTTACATGGGCATGTACATGGGCAAACATCTTAATTGCAGCATCATTCCCAATTTTAACTGCTGTACTTGCAATGCTAACGCTTGACCGTTATCTAGACTTCCACTTCTTTACCAATGAATTGGGCGGTAACGCCATGATGTACATCAACCTGTTTTGGGCATGGGGTCACCCTGAGGTATACATATTAGTATTACCAGCGTTTGGTATTTTTTCTGAAATTATTTCGACCTTTGCCGGTAAACGTTTGTTTGGTTACAAATCGATGGTTTATGCCAGCGGTGCAATCTCAATTTTAGGCTTTATTGTTTGGTTACATCACTTCTTTACTATGGGCTCAAGTGCTAACGTTAACGCGTTCTTTGGGGTAATGACTATGGTTATTGCCGTACCAACTGGGGTTAAGTTGTTTAACTGGTTATTTACTATTTACCGAGGTCGATTACGTATAAGTGTACCGGTACTTTGGACTCTTGGCTTTATGGTTACCTTTACCGTAGGCGGTATGACCGGTGTATTACTTGCCATTCCTGGCGCCGATTATGTACTGCATAACAGCTTATTCTTAATTGCACATTTCCATAACACAATTATTGGTGGTGCTGTGTTTGGTTACCTGGCCGGTTTTGTATTTTGGTTCCCTAAAGCAATGGGCTTTAAACTTAATGAAAAATGGGGCAAAGCATCATTTTGGTGTTGGATTATTGGTTTCTTCGTAGCATTTATGCCGCTGTACGTACTTGGTTTCTTAGGTATGACACGTCGCTTAAACCACACTAACAACCCAGATTGGAACATGTGGTTATACATTGCCGCAGGCGGTGCTGTAATTATTATGTTTGGTATTATCAGCCAAGTAATTCAATTATATGTGAGCTTTAGAGACCGTGAAGCGCTTGACGATACAACAGGCGATCCGTGGAACGGCCACACACTTGAGTGGGCTACAAGTTCACCTCCGCAAATTTATAACTTTGCAACAATTCCACATATTGATGATATTGATGCATGGACCGATATGAAAGAAAAAGGTCAAGCATATCAAGATAAAGCAAACTACAGCCCTATTCATATGCCTAAAAACACATCAGCTGGCGTGTTAATGGCAGCAAGTTTAACAGTATTTTGTTTTGCAATGATTTGGCATATTTGGTGGTTAGCTGTTGTTGGACTAGTAGGCGGAATTGCCATATTTATCAAACGTTGTTACACCAGCGATGTAGATTACTATATACAACCTGATGAAATTGCACGCATTGAAGCTGCATATAATTCAAGTGGCGTTAAGGAGTTAAAAGCGTGAGTACACTTTCTGCAAATTTAGACTCTGTATCACACGATGATCATGCCCACGCGCATGATCACCACGATACTTCGGGTGATACCGTATTTGGTTTTTGGTTATACCTAATGACCGATTGCCTACTGTTTGCCTCGTTTTTTGCCACTTACGCTGTGTTATTTATGAACACAGCCGGTGGCGTATCGGGTAAAGATATTTTTGAACTCGACTTTGTAGCAGTAGAAACTGCAGCACTACTGATTAGTAGTATTACTTTTGGTTTTGCCATGATTGCCGCTCAAGGGCAAAAAAAGGCACTAACACTGACTTGGTTATTTGTTACGTTTTGTTTAGGTGCTGTGTTTATTGGTATGGAAGTATACGAATTTCATCACCTAATTGTGCATGGCAATGGTCCACAACAAAGTGCCTTTTTAACATCGTTTTTCTCATTAGTTGGCTTACATGGTTTACATGTAACAGCGGGTCTAATTTGGATGACCATAATGATGATTGAAGTTGCTAAACGCGGCTTAGGTAAAGCAACCGTAACGCGTTTAAGCTGCTTAAGCCTATTTTGGCACTTCTTAGACATTGTCTGGATTTGTGTATTTACCGTTGTTTATTTAATGGGAGCAATGTAATGAGCCACAGCGAAACGCATGCGTTAAAGCAAACGCAAAGTGATCATCATGATGAATCTCATGGCAGTGTTAAAACTTACTTAATTGGCTTTGTGCTATCGGTAATTTTAACTGCTATACCGTTTTACATGGTAATGGAAGGTGACTTCTCAAAAGCAACAACGCTTTGGAGCATTGTTACTTTAGCAATCGTACAAATTTGGGTGCATTTAAAATACTTTTTACACCTTAATTTTACCACCGAAGATGGCCGTGCAAGTACTTTTTCATTCCTATTCAGTGCTCTGATCATCGTAATGGTTGTTGGGTTATCTGTTTGGATCATTTATGAATCTAACGCAATGATGATGTACTAGGAGTTGAAGATGTTTCGTCGTTATTTATCAGTGACAAAGCCGGGTATTATTATGGGCAATTTGATCAGCGTAGCGGGCGGGTTTTTACTTGCCTCGCGCGGTGATATAGACCCATGGTTAATGATTGCCACATTAATTGGTTTGTCGCTAGTGGTTGCATCAGGTTGCGCTATCAATAATGTTATAGATAGAGACATAGATGTGGCCATGGCGCGTACTCGTACGCGGGTTACAGTAACGGGCGAAATGTCGGCCTTTGCTGCACTTAGTCACGGTATTTTATTGGGTGTTGTGGGCTTTGGTTTACTTATCGCCTACACCACTCAAGCCGCGGTATTTTTTGCAGCCTTTGGCTACGTAATTTATGTAGGGGTTTATAGCCTCTACATGAAACGCAACTCAGTATATGGCACTTTTGTAGGTAGTCTCTCTGGCGCTGTACCGCCAGTAGTTGGTTACTGCGCCGTAACAGGGCAGTTCGATATGGGCGCATTAATACTGCTAGTTATGTTTAGTTTGTGGCAAATGCCGCACTCTTACGCTATTGCTATTTTTCGCTTTAAAGATTATCAAGCTGCAGGTATTCCTGTATTACCAGTAGCGCAAGGTATCGACAAAGCAAAACGCCATATCGTACTTTACATTGCTGTATACGCATTAGTTGTGATGTTACTGCCAATTACTGGCTACACAGGTGCTGCTTTTATGGCTGTTGCTTGTATTACCAGCTTTTGGTGGTTGCTAATGGCGCTACGTGGTTATCGTCGTAATATTGATATGAGTAGCTGGGCACGTAAAGTGTTCGCATTTTCAATTATTAATATTACAGCGTTAAGTATTGCTATGGCTGTTGACTATCATAGCGTTGTTCCACAGCTATTAACGCTTACCTAATTTAAAAATTTTTAACTATTCCAAAGTTAATCCAAAGGCTCGAAAGGGCCTTTTTTTATACCTAAATATTAAAATAATTGAACATCAGTATTCTCACCCTTTTACTTTCTAAAATGATCAGCATTGTAATAAAGTGGTTTAAGCGTGCCGCAGTTAATAAATTTATAGGTAAGCTCATTTTCAGCTGGGACACGTTTTGAGGTACGAAGCTTTTGCATACATGCATTAACTAAATCAACAAAAATAAGATGGTTATAGCTCGGCGCTTGTTGAATTTTATGAATATAAATACGCTCAGTACCGCCTAGATTAATCATGTCGTAATCTTGCCATTGCGATGATTCACTTAAATCTTTTAGCTCTCTGGCATACAGTTGCTTACTCAGTTCAAGCTCTTTTTTTGAGTAAATTAAACTACCACCTTGTTGATAATCACCCTCGTAAATGTCGGCAATAATCTTAATTTCTTCACCACGCATTAAATGTTGAATATTAAACGCTTGTGGCTTAACCGTGATTAGCTCAGCATTTCTAACAAAGTTTAAGAGTGCGACATCGGGGTTTCCTATTTTATAAACAACTTGCACATCATCTGGAGAATTATAACTAGGTAAGTTAATCACAATTATAGATGAGCCTTGATTAACCAAAGCCATAGGATGCTCAGCATTGTAAGTGGGGTCTACCGGTGGTAGTTCTGTTTTTTCTTCTTCTGCTACAGCAAAGCCACTTAAAGTAACTAGTAATAAAGTAAGTAGTAGGCGCATTATAATCTCAATTAATTTATGAGCTTAAATTGTAGTATAAAAATATATATTACATTGAGTTAATTACACTTAATACTTAACTGCAAAGAATTGTATAAAAGGCTCAAATGAGCCTTTTATACAATTTCAAGGTAATCTCAATGCGACATTAAAATAATGGCGACTAAATAAGCACTACTTAATTGCTTTTTTTACTTCTCGCCAATCTATTATTTTAAAGTTTTGAGGCTGCTGTGGCATACGGTTATAACCATCTTGTACAACTAAAATACCTTCAGGATAACCCGGAAGAGACTTAGATGTTACTGTTAACCCGTCGGTTTCTGATGAGCCATCAATACCATTAACCAAATCACTTATTACATTAAACTTACCTGCAAACTCTAAGCTAGGTGTTTTAATACCCGCAGTACCATTCTTTATTTTATACAGTACGTAGCTGTTATCACCTTGGCTCGAAACAACTAAATAACGTGTTTTGTCGCTGTGGTAAATTTCCATACCTTCAACATCATCAACAAGTTGCTCATTTATACCTTGCAGCATAACCGGTGTACTGCCTGCCGTTGGCTCTGCACCTATAAACCAAATACCGGCATCTTCTTCGCCTACAAATAATTGTCCTAGTTCATCATCTGCACTACAGCCTTCTGGTTGGCTTGGTAGGTTAAACTCGCGAACAAGTTTGCCTGTTATTTTTTCGTTATTCTCACTGATTTTATATTGCTGATATAGCCCCGATTTATCATTTACAAATACATAGTTCCCCGTATTTGACGAGTACATACATAAGCCATAAATTTCATCAAGATTGGTAGGAATATCAGCAATGTACTTCACACTATTATTAGCTTGTACTGAAAATACACTAATACCGTTAAGCGTTCGGTTACTGGCAGTTATTAATGTATTGGTACTGTTTTTAATCGTGCTATTTTGTCGCAGGTCTACGTTATTTAAACGGCCAACTTCAAGTGACTGTTCAAGCTTGCCATTTAGGCTGTATACCATTAGTCCACGGCGTTTATCGGTGCCTAAAATTAAGCTGTTTGCTGCATCTTTAGGGTTAACCCAAATTGCCGGATCGTCTGCTGCATCACCAAACGCTTGTACGGGGGCAGTTTGTGCACTTGCCTTTATTTGAGTAATTGATTGGGGGCTGGTTTTTAATGATTTTATGATAGGTGCTACAGGTAGTGTACTTTTAATATAAGCGCCTGTTTCGTCGTTATACAGCACTGCCGTTGCCGCGTTGTTACTTGTGTAATTTACCGCTACCGATTCCAAGCTCAAGTCACCATTTAACATCCAGTTATTAAGCATTTTACTAATTGGATCATAAGCATACACAGTATTGTTTTTGGTACTAGTAAACCAGATAATACCATCTTGCGAAGCTGAAATAGCTCCTAGTTCACTGTCTAACTTTCCAAAGGGGGCGACTAAAGCAATCGGTTTTTTATCTGCTTGCGATTCCGCGTTCGCGTTTATTGCCCAAATGCCTACTTCGCTTTCACTTACATATAAGGTATTTGTTGTTGTACTTACAGCACAACCCGACGCCTCACTAACGCCAGAAAATTCACGTACATTTACGTTAACCGCTTTATTATTCGCTGTATCAAAAATAATAGTTTCGGTAATTAGCCCGCGTACATCAGGTACAAATGCCGATATTGATTCACTCGCTTTATTAGCAAATAAACACACCGTATCGGGTTGTGCTTGTGGTGGGTTAATGCGGGTTAGTTCAATTGTATCCCAGCCACTTTGAGTGTGCTCAAGCTTAAATATAACAACGTTATCTTGATTGTTATCAATAGTTGCAACCAAAAATGAGTGTGCTGTTAGCTTAGTGACAGCAAGCGCTTCAAAGTTACCTTTTTTTATAATGCGGCTTTGTTGCGTTTCACTTTCAACTAACACTAAGCCTTTGCTTTCGCTTGCTAGCAACCAATTGTTATTATTTAACCATGCCGCTTGTGAGCCTTGCATGTTATCTGTTGGACCAAATTCAGTACTATTAATGACTATTTTATCGGATGTGTTTTTTACTGCCGTATTTGTAGCCATATTACTATTGCTACACGCACTTAATGTACTAAGCACTAAGCTACTTACAATTAAGCTAATAGATGTTTTTAATTTAAAGTTCATGTTGTAACCCTTTATTGGTCAAAGCGCTTTTGTGTGCTGTAACGCACTTCGCCTTTATAGTTAATAGCCGTTGCTTTTAGTGCTTCATTGTTAATCGAAAAGCTCAAAAATCCTGGAGTAGCTTCTGCAAAACGCGTAAATTCACGTTGTTTTACGTAACGCGCTTCGCTACCACCACCAGATACAAAGTGGTCGAGTTTACTGCCATCTATTTGGTTATGTTGCAGGTCATGTTCGTGTCCTGCTATGTATGCTTGCACACCATTTTGCTCAAATATGGGCTCGAGTAAATTACGTAAACCTTCAGTAAGTCCGTAACGTTTTCCACTGCTATAAAGTGGGTGATGACCAACCACTATTTTCCATCGTGCTTGGCTATTTGAGAGTTGGCTATCTAACCATGTTAATTGCGCTTGGCTGTTTTGCCCTTGAGTTGCTTTGTATTTTTCGCGTGTTTTGTATTCAGGATTTAAAGTATTAGTGTCTAAAAACACCATTAATATCTGCTCGCCACCTTTTAAAGTAAAGGTTTTGCTGTAATAGCGTGCAGGTAAATTCCAGCGCTGACTTTTTTTACTGTAATCAAGTTGTGCTTGCGCATTACCTAAATAATCATGATTACCCAGTACTACATACCAAGGCTCGAATGTATGTGGACCATGGTAAATATCTTCATAGGCACTTTGCCAAAGCGGGTCGTTAACACTTGCCACGCCATTGGGATAAAAGTTATCGCCAGTTGAAATAGTAAAATCACCATCCGTTTGAAACATCGCTATTTCTAACTGGTGTGCTACGTCTTTTTGATAAAAGTGCCCGTTATGTCCCCAATCACCAATAACCGTAAAATTTAAGCTCTTAGGCAGCACCGTCAAGTTGGCAATTTTTTGTTGCTCGTATAATACATCGGTGTACGTTACGTTTGCCAATACGCTTTGTATACTGCATAAGCCAAGTGTTATTAGCAGTAATGTTTTTTTTATCATTATAGTTCTCTCATGTTTGGTAGCGCTAAATAAAGTGATTAGCACTACCTTATAAACTTATTTAAAACGCGTAACGCAGCATAAGTTGATAAACCGGTCCCGCTTCTTCAGATTCAATTTCGTACTCATCAAAGCTTCTACTAAACTGATCTTCAACGGTATCAAATTTATTAAAGGTTTCGTCTTTACTTGCATCAAGTAGGTTTGAACCCACCAAGCGTAGCGTTACATCTTCCCAACGTTTTTCTAAAAACACTTCAAAGTCGGCACTGTAAGATGTAGTTATTTCTTCACCTACAATACGTCCATAGGCATCACCTTGCTTACGGTAAGTTACGCCAAATGCAGCTTTGAGTTCGGGTAAGTCTTGAATAAACCCAATGTTATAAACGTAGTCTGATTGGTCGTTAAATTTGCGAGTTCCAAAAAAATCGGTTACTTCACTATCAAGCCATGAGTAGTTTAAAAATACACCCGTATTAGGCATGCTAAATGCGCCAAGTGGAGTAGATAAATCAAGCTCAACTCCTTTAACATTACCATCGCTGGTGTTGCGTGGTTGCAGTACAAATGTACCTTCGCCCTCAGAGCCTTCTTGTCCTGTATTTGCTATTTCTATTAGGTCATTTACTTTGCGATAAAATAAATTAATACCTACAACGCCACTTTTTCCTAAGCGATACTCGTAGCCTAAGTCCATACCCCAAGCTGATTCTGGTTTTAATTCAGGGTTCCCTAGTTGGTCGTTATCGCCAAGCTCTTTTTCGATAAGTGCCGGCGTTAAAAAATCAAACTCAGGGCGGCGTAAACTACGCGCAATCGATGCACTTATACGCCCATTTTCGCTAACGTTATAACGAAAGTGTGCCGAGGGGAGGATAAAGTCGTAACTATTATTTTCGGTCACGCCAATTGTTTTATCATTAATTTTAGAATCGGTAGACTCCCAGCGAACGCCCAGCTCCCAAGCAAATAAATCATCTTTGTGCTTAACAAGGGCAAATAAGTCAAAGCGATCTTCTTCTAAAGTATTTACACCACCAGTAACCGCTTCGTACTCGCTATTAAATGCAGCAAGCGTTAAAGGTGATGCTGCGTATTGATCCCAACTGGTAAGTGCAAGTTCTAATTCGTTTTGCGATTCTAAAATTTCACTGTCGCGTTTTTTATTTTGTAAAAATGCACCAAGCTGAATTTCTTTGCTGTCACCCCAAGGTTGGCTGTGTTGCCACTGTAGAGTCCATTCTTTATCATCTATTTCACTTTTAGTTTGCTCTTCTTCAAATACCATAGGCAGCTCAGACGTATCTAGTTCTACTTCTTGCTCATAAACAGACTCTTCAAACCGAGCAAAGCCAAATTTAAACTTACTAGTGCCGCTTAGTAGTGGAAATTCATAAGCGGTATTGATGTTGTAATTAGTTTGGTCAATATATTTAACATTGGCATTATCTGTTTCTAAGTTACCGCCATTTACAATATCGTTATTGGTTGCAGTTGGGTCGTTGTATTCAAATGAACGTTCATCCTCAGTACGCTCTGTATCAACCCACATAGCGCTAATATTAAACTGACTATCGTCGTCAAAAACAATTTCGTAGCTGGAGTTAAGTGATGTGTCGTCGCCATCGCGAGTGTCTGATTGGTCTTCGCGGTTATCAAACTCTTCTGTTTGAAAATTTATATTGTTTTCAGGGCTATCGCCGTAGCGCAAACTAGTTTTTTGTTTTGGGTTATATCTGCCTTGTAAATTTGCACCAAGTAATAAGCGCCCACCAGCAAATTCAGTACCGTACACAGCAGCCAAGCTTTCTTTAAATTCACCATCGTCATAAAGCAAGCCACCAGCACGCAAGTAACCGCCATCTAAACTGTAACCATCGCGCAATACAATATTTAATGTGCCCGCAATAGCATCGGCTGAGCGGTTAGCACTTGATGAGCGAATAATTTCAACGCGTTCAATTAACTCAGCCGGAATTCGGTCAACAAAAAATGAACGGTCGGCACCAGCGCCAGGTACTTCTTCACCGTTTATAAGCACCTTTGTATAAGCAGGGCTTAACCCCCGCATACGTGCACCATCCGATTCAAGCACATCCGATAAAAATGTAACACTGGGTACTCGTTTTAATGCATCGCCTGCGGTCAATGGTTCAAAACGTTGAAAGTACTCTTGTGAATATTCTAAGGTTGGTGCGAGTTCGTCTGAGCGGTTTCTGTAGCCAATTTCACCGTATACAACAATTTTGTCAGAAACTTCGATATCTTTTTTTGTGGTTTCTTTTGCATCATCTTCTGCATAAGCCGTTAAATTACATAAGGCTAATGCGGCTACCAGTGCTTTTATTTTAAAGTCTTTCATTGTATTTGCTCTTGGTTATTGCTGGGTTGTTTCTTGATATGGCGAGCAAGCTAAAGATATTTGATTACGTAAATGTGACAGTGTTTAGTTTAAATACATGTATTTAGAGGTGTTTGAGCAATATCTAGAGCGTATTGAGCTTTTATCACTCCTCGTAAAGTCAGGTGTTATGTACCGTGCAGGGCTGTTTTTAAAGTAGGTATCATTTAGTTGTCATATAGCTGAGCTAATATGACCCTGCTAACAAAAACTTGTATGAACTAACTTTAAAACTCATTTATAAACGAGATACCGCACATGCGATTTAACCCCTTTATCAGCCACCGATTATTAATAAACGCTATTATTGCGATGTTTTTTAGCGCTGTGTTTTTAAGTAGTTATTTAGGTGTATTAAAAACTTACGCCAGTATTCAGTGGCTCGATATTATGGGGGAGGGCGGTATTGTATTAATGACTCTCGTATGGATTGCCGCGTTATTAATTTCAAGACCACCGGGTAAAGTAACCACTTACTTAGTGATAGGTGTTGGGTTATTTATGTTCTCGGCAACCCTCGATTTACTTGATGAATGGCTAATGCATCCCGCCCATCAATGGCTCAGTTGGATTGAATCTCTGCCAGCACCTTTAGGTATGTTGTTAACGAGTGTGGGTTTGTATTATTGGCATCAAGAGCAGTACGTATTAAATCGTCAGCTACGCCGCCGTGAAGCGCATTTACGTGAGCACGATAAGGTGTGCTCAGTTACAGGTCTTTATAAGGCGCAGTACCTAGATTCTGCAATTAAAGAGCAACTTACGAGCAAACAACCACTCTGGCTTGGGGCTATTGATATTCGTGATTTTTCGCATTTTAATAGTGAGTTTGGCTTTAGTGAGGGCGACCGGTTACTGCGTGAAATTAGCGAGCTATTGTTAATGAATTGCCGACTAAGTGATGTAGTGTGCCGCTACGCAGGAGATTGCTTTATGGTATTGATGCCAGCCACCACAGAGCAGCAAGCTAAAGAGTTGATGGCACAAATTAAAGGAGCTCTAAAGCATTGTGCATTTAAAGTTGAAGCATCTAAAAAAGCAAAGTTTCAATATGTCACTACCGCCTTAATACAAGGTAATACGCATAGCAGTACAGGTAAACTAACAAGCCAACTGCATAGTCAATTACAACAAAAAAAGCATCAACTAAAAGTAGCGCACCGTGCACATGTTTGTTAGCCAAGACGACAAATATTTAAGCGCTCAAGGGCTTATTACGTCAGCTGTAGAGCTTGCTCAAAGCCGAAACATAAATTTACATAAGCTGCTACGCGGTACCGGTATTTTTGAACAAGACTTACTTAATTTTCAGCATACATTTAGTGTGTCTCAGCAGGTGCGTTTATTAGCTCAATTTAAGTTGTTGATGAAAAGTACTGACAGTGGTTTTTTACTCGGTAGCCAACTTATTAACGACACTCGAGCCGAAGCTCAGGCATTAAAATATAGCGATAATTTAGCTCAAGTATTAAAGCAATTATCACTTTTAAGAATGCAATTAGCGCCTTTGCTGTTTAGCCAAACGTATATTAAAAACGATAATGTTTATATTTATATTCAGCCAGCACATGGGTTTGATGAAAGCCTTTACCACTATGTGCTAGAGATATACAGCACTGCATTTTATAGTTTACTTAAACGAGTGAGCGAAAGTTACCCGCATTGTCAGTTCGACTTTGCTTTTAAACGCCCTCGGCATATTCAAGAATATGAGCAAAATTTAGGGCTAAAGGTAAGTTTTGATAAGCCATGTACTCGCTGGGTATTAAATAAAACCATGTTAAGGGCTAAAAACCCGCATGCGAGTCAATTACGATTTATGCAAGCGCAGTCGCAGCTACATAATAAAAGCGTAGTTAGCATGACTTTTATTGAAGCCGTCTGCAGATACTTATACTCTCACCCAAGTGCTAATTTAGAGTGCACCGCAAAGCACTTTGCTATGAGCTCAGCTACATTTAAGCGCAGACTCAAACTCAATGGGGTACGCTTTTCAGCGTTAATAGATGAGCAAAATAAGCACAAAGCTATTTACCTACTTACTCTGTGCGCCAAACATAACGAACAAGTCGCTGAACATTTAGCTTTTTACGATATACCTAACTTTCGGCGCGCCTTTAAACGCTGGACAGGCTTAACACCTAATCAGTTAAAAGCGCAATAAGTTACTCAGTTGCCATGTCTATGGAGTGCAACAATGTTCGTGCATTTAAATGAAGATTTGGATCTTCTGGGTTTGACGTATTAGTCAGCCAAATTACATTGCCTTCTTTATTTACAAATAATGTAGTAGGTGTGCCTCGTATACCTAATTGCTGTGCTATTGCATCGGCTTTTACAGCTGTTTTAAAAGTATAACCTCTTTCGCTAAGTGCTTTAGCGGGAGTAGCATCGTCATCTTCTTCAAAGCTCACGGCAATAACTTTTAATCCCATATCATCAATTTTTTGAAGTGCTGGCTGCAGCTTTTTACAGTACGGACACCATGTTGCCCAAAAGTGTAATACGTAAGGTTGACCTAATAAATCTTGAGTATTGAGTGGCGACCCATCAGCCATTTGTAAATTTAATGTTGGCAATTTAGGATATGTTGCTTCTGAGCTTGTATCTTGTGCGTAAGCTGTAAAGCTTAATAAAATTAGCGTGATGGTAATAAATAGCTGTTTCATAATATGCTCTTTTTTATTTTACATATTAAACAAGAACGATAATTTAACATTTTCATTTCAAACTAAAAGCCAGCAGCTTGTTCAACAACAATAGCGTGGCGTTTAGCGAGGCGTAGGTGATCTCTATCGTAACCTCCACCTATCACAGTAGCTACAGGTGTATTGTGTTCAAGGCAGCGTTTTAGCACTAAATGGTCACGTTTAGCTATGCCATCCCAGCTAATATCTAACTTACCCAAGCCATCACCTTGCCAAATATCAACGCCAGCATCGTAAAGTACTAAGCTTGGGTTTAGCTCTTTAAGTAAATAACATAGTGTTTCGTTAACTATGGCAAGGTATTCGTCGTCCTTCATATTATTTGCCAGGCCAATGTCTAAATCGCTAGCGGACTTTCTAAAGGGGAAGTTTTTTTCACAATGGATAGAGCAAGTATACGCATAGGGTTGATGCTGTAACATTGCAGCTGTGCCATCACCTTGGTGCACGTCTAAATCAAAAATAAGTACGTTAGTTACCTCACCCGATTTAATTAAAGTTTGCGTGGTAAAGGCCAAATCGTTAACCATACAAAAACCTGAACCAAAGTCATTATGTGCGTGATGTGTACCACCAGCAAGATGACACGCTATACCGTGTTTAAGTGCTAAGCGGGCTGTCTGTAGCGTTCCTTGAGGGGCTGTAAATGTACGTGCCATAAGCTCTTTTGACCAAGGTAGACCAATGCGACGCATGGCTTTTTCATCTAAGCGGTTGTGCCATAAATCTTGGATATAATTATCGCAATGCACAAGCTCAAGCGGCTCTGGCGTGCCTAATATTGGCTCAACTAGGTTACTGCCGATTAAACCAAGCTCTGCAACATGTTGATATAAATGTGCAAATTTACTCATTACAAAGCGATGCTTAGGATCAAAGCTAAACGAGTAGTTAGGATGGTATACCAAAGGCAAATGAGGATTTAAGCGCATATTTACAAGCTTTATAAAGTTTGCGCTATGGTAATCAACTTAAGAGAATGAGTCTATTGTGAGTCATTAATAAGTGACGCTAATTCGCGATGCAGTAGCTCATCATCGGCTAAGTTTAGCTCTATTAAACGCTTTAAATAAGTAATACTGTCTATATCAATGTGATGGCATTTTAAACCAATATGATCGGCTTCAATATGGCAAATCACTACTTCCATTTTTATTTCTATATCGCTTTGAGGTAATGTAAAACGCAGTATTGCTTGCGTATTGTGGCTGCCAATAAATGCATCACAATTAGTAACCAACGCGCCATGTAACGATAGATCGAGTAATTTACACGGATACTGTTGGCTATCAAAACATAACAGAGCGTTAGTTGAAAATAGCACACGAGAAAACTGTCGACGATTTTGCATAACCTAATTTAGCCTTACTGTTTTTATAATAAATTAAGCATAGCGGGTAATTCTCTACATGCTAGCAAGATGTGCTCCTGTAATGCTGGTGACATAAAAAAGCCCTGCAAAGTGCAGGGCTTAAGTTATACAAACATAAAATTAACCAATATTTTTAGCCAATTTTTTTGTACTTAATACGTTTAGGTTGAGTTGCCTCAGCGCCTAGGGTCTTTTTAAGCCACTCTTCATATTCAGTGTAGTTACCATCAAAGAAGTTAATTTGACCTTCGTCGCGGTAATCTAAAATATGTGTAGCGATACGGTCAAGGAACCAACGGTCATGCGAGATACACATTACACAACCTGGGAACTCTAAAATAGCGTTCTCCAGTGCACGTAGTGTTTCAACGTCCAAGTCATTGGTTGGCTCATCGAGTAGTAACACATTGCCGCCAGCTTTTAATAACTTAGCAAGGTGTAAACGGTTACGCTCACCACCTGATAGGTCTTTAACAAACTTTTGCTGATCGTTACCTTTAAAGTTAAAGCGACTTACATATGCTCGGCTTGGGAACTCAAAGTTACCAATTTTCAGTACGTCTTGTCCGTCTGATATTTCTTGGAAAACAGTTTTGCTTTCGTCCATACCGTCGCGGAACTGATCAACAGTAGCTAGGTGTACTGTTTCGCCAACGCTGATGTTACCGCTGTCTTGCGTTTGCTCACCGCTTATCATTTTAAACAGCGTTGATTTACCTGCGCCATTCGCGCCAATAATGCCCACAATGGCACCTTTTGGCATGCTAAAGCTTAAGTCATCAATTAAAACGCGATCGCCAAAACTCTTACGAAGATTAGTTACTTCAAGTACTTGGTCACCTAAACGTGGGCCAGGTGGAATAAACATCTCGTTAGTTTCGTTACGTTTTTGGTAATCAGACTGCTGCATTTCAGTAAACTGAGCCATACGTGCTTTTGACTTAGCTTGACGACCTTTAGGGTTTGAACGAACCCATTCAAGTTCTTGCGCAATTGATTTTTGACGTGCTTTTTCAGATTTTTGTTCTTGCTGTAAGCGCGCATCTTTTTGTTCAAGCCAAGAAGAGTAGTTACCTTCCCATGGAATACCTTCACCACGGTCAAGCTCCAATATCCAACCAGCTACATTATCAAGGAAGTAACGGTCATGCGTTACTGCCACAACAGTGCCTTCGTAATCGTGCAAGAAGCGCTCTAACCATGCAACCGACTCAGCATCCAAGTGGTTAGTAGGCTCATCAAGAATAAGCATGTCTGGTTTTTCAAGTAATAATCGACATATAGCAACACGGCGACGCTCACCACCTGAAAGGTGCTCAATTTTAGCATCCCACTCTGGCAGGCGAAGTGCATCAGCTGCGCGTTCTAAAACGTTGTCGATGTTATGACCATCGTGCGCCTGAATAACAGCTTCAAGCTCGCCTTGCTCTTTTGCAAGTGCGTCAAAGTCAGCGTCTTCCATGGCGTATTCGTTATACACTTCGTCAAGACGTTTAAGTGCATGTTTAACTTCGCCAACAGCTTCTTCAACAGTTTCACGTACTGTTTTACTTTCGTCTAAAACAGGTTCTTGCGGTAAATAACCAATTTTAGTACCAGGCTGAGGATGTGCATCACCTTCAAAATCTTGGTCAACACCGGCCATAATACGCAGTAACGTAGATTTACCAGAACCGTTTAAACCAAGCACACCAATTTTAGCGCCAGGAAAAAAGTGCAACGAAATATCTTTTAAGATAGTGCGCTTAGGTGGCACAACCTTAGATACTCGACTCATCGAGAATATAAATTTATCAGGTAAAACCATGGAGGAAAGCCTTCAAATAATAATAAAAATTTCAATGTTGTATTGTAGTGGCTGACGGGTGAAACAGTCAACGAATGCTGTATAGAACAATACACTTACCTAAGCGGTACTTTGTTTTGATTGCTCGTTAAAAACACTACTATTACAGGATTTCTATTGTGTAAAATTCTGTAATCTATTGTTTTATATTGTTCAAATACATTTCATTTTTAACAAAAGTGGTACAGTATATTTACAAGCTGTAAAGTATAAGCAAGTTATATAGGCAGGCCACACTTAGTTTGTTGTTAAACATCACATTATTAAATATTACAAAGGTTTAAAGGAATGAACATGAAAATAGTTACAAGGTTAGGGGCATTACTTTTAGGTTTATACTCATTTTCGAGCCAAGCAGACATACTCCACGTAAATGGTTATTACCAAGGAATAGGGATAGGGTCTACGCAAATTGATGTATACGAGAGTGATAGCATACAGTTTACAACGCTTTACGGCAGGTTTGGATATCAGTTTTCGCGTTACTTTGCATTAGAAGGGCGTATAGGTTTTGGGTTAAATGATGAGTCAACGCCTCTAAACGGAATTGTTTACACTCAGAACCCACAGGACGGTTCGCTGAGTTCAGAATTCATTAAGAGCGAAATCGATTCAAGCCTTGATTTGCAAACAAGTATATTTGTAAAAGCTAATTATCCAATTTCATCTCGAGCTGATGTGTTTTTATTTGGTGGCTATGGTAGAAATAAATTAAGTTACAATGAAGGCGACTTAAAAAACCTTGCAGAATCAATAACTGGTACAGATACAAATTCTACGCTAATAACTGAGCAAAACTACGATGAAGGCGGCGTAACGTACGGAACCGGCATTGACTTTAGGCTAACTCAACGCTGGCAAGTAAGTGCTGAATACCAATATTTTGATACAAATGAAGGCGATATTTACGCTCTTAATTTATCTGTAAATTATCGTTTTTAATTATAATAGCGCTACTGATTTTAGTAGCGCTATTTCAATTCACTAAAACAAAGTACTTCAATATAAATGCATTCCCTCTCATCTATAACTTTTAGTAAATCTTAAAAAAATCATGAATAAATTTCATTTGGACATCTATACATCTAGAGGTTGATATTTTTTACTTTCAGTTCATAATTAAGCCTCGGTTTTTATGAGCAGGAGTAAAGTATGCCAATTACAGTAAAAGACGAGTTGCCGGCAATTGCACGTTTACGTCAAGAAAACGTATTTGTAATGCCAAAAAGTCGTGCAAAAACGCAAGAAATACGCCCAATGCGTTTGGCTATTTTAAACTTAATGCCTAATAAAGTAGAAACCGAAGTTCAGTTTATTCGCTTACTTGCCAACTCACCTTTGCAAGTAAACGTAGAACTACTGCGCCTCGACACTCACCGCAGTAGCAGCAACTCAGAAGAGCACCTTGATACCTTCTACCGTTATTTTTCTGAGGTTAAAGACAACAATTACGATGCATTAATAGTAACCGGTGCGCCACTTGCCCATTTAGAATACGACGATGTAGCGTATTGGGATGAGCTAAAGGTCATTATTGATTGGGCTGAGCAACACGTTACCTCTACGTTATTTTCTTGTTGGGCAGCGCATGCAGCGTTATATCACCGTTACAATTTAAAACGCGATTTAAAAGACGATAAACTGTGTGGCGTATTTACTCACCAGTGTTATTTTGATCACGGTGCACTGACTCGCGGATTCGACGATACCTTTTTGGTACCTCACTCACGCTACGGCCATATTGATATAAATAAAATAAACGCCTGTGAAGAACTCGTTGTACTGGCAGGTTCTGAGCGAGTAGGGGCTTACTTACTTAAAAATAAATCGGGTAGCCAAGTGTTTATAACCGGCCACCCAGAGTACGACGCCGACTCGCTAAAAGCAGAATACGAGCGCGATTGTAAAAAAAGCCCTAATGCACCAAAGCCCGAAAATTACTTTCCGGATGACGATGCAACCAAACAACCTTCAAAAACGTGGCAAAGCCATGCTTTTTTACTTTTTTCGAACTGGTTAAATTACTACGTGTACCAAACCACACCGTATGATATTAATTTAGTTAGCCAAGACGTGAGGACTAACAACTATGCCGAATAACGCGCCTACAAATAATAAGCAAGCCGAAATAAGTGCCGCATTACAAGAACGCATTTTAATTTTAGATGGCGCAATGGGCACCATGATCCAAGATCATAAGCTAGAAGAAGAAGACTATCGCGGAGAGCGTTTTAAAGACTGGCATGTATTAATTAAAGGTAATAACGATTTATTAAGCCTAACCAAGCCCGACTTAATCACTGATATTCATCGTGGTTTTTTATCAGCGGGCGCCGATATTATCGAAACCAACACGTTTAACTCGACCACTATTTCGATGGAAGATTACGACATGGCAAACCTAAGCCGTGAAATAAACCTAGAGTCGGCTAAATTAGCACGCGCAATTTGCGATGAATTTACGGCTAAAACGCCAGAAAAACCGCGCTATGTAGCCGGTGTTTTAGGGCCGACATCTAAAACGTGTTCAATTTCGCCAGACGTAAACGATCCGGGTTACCGAAACGTTACTTTTGATAAGCTAGTTACTGCGTATGTAGAGTCTACCCTTGCATTAATGGAAGGCGGCGCCGATTTAATACTAATCGAAACTATATTCGACACGCTTAATGCAAAAGCCGCCTCGTTTGGTGTAGAAGAAGCCTTTGAGCAAGCAGGGCGCACATTACCAGTTATGATCTCGGGCACTATTACCGACGCTTCTGGCCGTACGCTTTCTGGGCAAACAACCGAAGCATTTTATAACTCTATTCGCCATATTAAGCCTATTTCGATTGGTTTAAACTGCGCGCTTGGCCCTGATTTACTGCGCCAATATGTAGAAGAGCTTTCGCGCGTGTGCGAAACCTTTACATCGGTACACCCTAATGCGGGCTTGCCTAATGAGTTTGGTGAATACGACTTAGAAGCGCCTGAAATGGCAGCCGAAATTATCGATTGGGGTAAATCGGGCTTTATTAATATAGTAGGTGGATGTTGTGGCACCACGCCTGCGCATATTCGTGCTTTTGCAAAAGGTTTAGCAGGCGTTAAACCACGCCAACTGCCAGAGCTTGAAGTACGCATGCGTTTATCAGGCCTTGAAGCCTGTAACTTAAATTAAGGAGCCAACATGACCCAACAAATAGCAGTATTTACTAATGTCGGCGAACGTACCAATGTAACCGGTTCTGCCATGTTTAAACGTTTAATCATGGAAGAAGACTTTGAAGCTGCGCTAACAGTGGCCCGCGAACAAGTAGAAAATGGCGCACAGGTTATTGATATAAACATGGACGAAGCCATGTTGGACTCAAAAGCCGCTATGGTTAAGTTTTTAAACTTAATAGCCTCAGAGCCTGATATTTCACGCGTACCCATTATGGTCGACTCCTCTAAATGGGAAGTAATAGAAGCAGGCTTAAAGTGTATTCAAGGTAAGGCCATTGTTAACTCTATATCGCTAAAAGAGGGCGAAGAGCCGTTTATTCGCCAAGCTAAAATAATAAAACGTTTTGGTGCAGCTGCCGTTGTAATGGCGTTTGATACTGACGGGCAAGCTGATACAGCAGACCGCAAATATGAAATATGTGCCCGCAGCTACAAAATATTAGTAGAAGACATTGGTTTTCCACCAGAAGATATTATATTCGACCCTAATATATTTGCCGTAGCCACCGGTATAGAAGAGCACGACAACTACGCAGTAGAATTTATTGAAGGCACACGCCGCATTAAACAAAACTTACCGCACTGCAAAGTGTCGGGCGGGGTGTCAAATGTATCGTTTTCATTTAGGGGTAATAACCCAGTACGTGAAGCTATTCACTCGGTATTTTTATACCACGCCATAAAAGCGGGTATGGATATGGGCATTGTAAATGCAGGGCAACTCGCCGTTTACGACGACATCCCAGAAGAGCTTCGTAAAGCCGTTGAAGACGTAATACTTAACACAGACCCAGGTGCAGGCGAGCGTTTAGTAGAGCTTGCACCAAAATACTCTGGTATGGCACAAGCCGAGCGAGTAGAAGATTTAGAATGGCGCACATGGCCTGTAGAAAAACGCCTTGAGCACGCGCTTGTAAAAGGCATTACTACCTTTATAGATGAAGATACCGAAGAGTGCCGCGCTGCTGCCGATAAACCTATTCACGTAATTGAAGGGCCGTTAATGGATGGCATGAACGTGGTAGGTGATTTATTTGGCGCAGGTAAAATGTTTTTACCACAAGTGGTTAAATCGGCGCGCGTAATGAAACGAGCCGTAGCCTACCTAGACCCATTTATTGAAGCCGAAAAAGAAGAAGGCTCAACCAATGGTAAAATAGTGATGGCGACCGTAAAAGGCGACGTACACGACATAGGTAAAAATATTGTAGGCGTGGTACTACAGTGTAATAACTACGAAGTTATTGATTTAGGCGTAATGGTACCTGCCGATAAAATACTTCAAACCGCCATCGACGAAAAAGCCGATATTATTGGTTTATCGGGCTTAATTACCCCATCGCTTGACGAAATGGTACACGTAGCAAAAGAAATGAAACGCCGTGGTTTTGAACTGCCGCTACTCATTGGTGGTGCAACTACCTCTAAAGCGCACACCGCAGTAAAAATTGAGCCGCAATATGACAAAGGCGTTGTGTATGTAAATAACGCAAGCCGTGCAGTTGGTGTGGTTTCAAACTTATTATCAAAAGACATTAAACCTGACTTTTTAGCTAAAACTAAAGCTGAATATGTAAAAGTACGCGAGCAACAAGCGCGTAAAAAACCACGCTCTAAGCCTGTTACTATCCAGCGCGCACGCGATAACGCAGCAAAGCTTGATTGGGATAACTACACACCACCAGTGCCTAAAAAGCTGGGCGTGACCGAGTTTAAAAATGTATCAATCGCGACTTTGCGTAAATACATAGATTGGACGCCATACTTTATGACGTGGTCAATTGCCGGTAAATACCCGCGCATAATGGACGATGAAGTAGTAGGCGAGCAAGCGCAAAGCTTATTTAAAGACGCTAACGATATGTTAGACGACCTTGAAAAAGCAGGCAGTTTGCAACCACTTGGTGTAATTGGTTTATTCCCGGCTAACCGCGTGGGTGATGACATAGAAATATACACCGACGAAACACGCAAAGAAGTATTAACTACTTCGTGCCATTTACGCCAGCAAACCGAAAAAACCGACTTTGCTAATTATTGCCTAGCCGACTACATAGCACCAAAAGGCACGCCTGATTACTTTGGCGCGTTTGCAGTAACGGGCGGCCTAGAAGAAGACGATTTAGCAAATGCGTTTGACGCACAGCAAGACGATTACAACAAAATAATGGTTAAAGCCGTAGCCGACAGGCTCGCCGAAGCGTTTGCAGAATACCTGCACGAAAAAGTACGTAAAGAGTATTGGGGTTTTGCACCAGACGAAAACCTAGCAAACGATGAGCTAATACGCGAAAACTACCAAGGTATTCGCCCTGCGCCAGGTTACCCAGCGTGCCCAGAGCACACCGAGAAAAAGAAAATTTGGCAGTTGCTCGATACCGAAAAGCGCATTGGTATGCAGCTAACTAGCTCGTATGCCATGTGGCCAGGTGCTGCTGTTTCAGGTTGGTACTTTTCACACCCTGAGGCTAAATACTACGCCGTAGCAGCTGTGCAAAAGGATCAGGTAGAAGACTATGCTAAGCGAACTAATATGACGCTCGCAGAGGCAGAAAGATGGTTATCGCCTAACTTGGGTTATGATCCGGAGTAAATAGAACCGCTGTCCGTTAAAACAAAAGCGAGCTTAATTAAGCTCGCTTTTTTGTGTTTTATATTTCAATTTATACATAAAGTGAGACAAGGTTAATGAATTAGTTTATTCTTATTTCAATATTGCTACTTTTTGAGATTAAAATGGTAAATAAACCACCGCAAGAATTAATAAAAAACCCTTTTCAACTCATAGCAGAAAAAGAGCCTAATAAATTAGAAGATTACTTAGAGCTATTTTCACCCGTAGATACAAAAGGTCGTTATTTACATTTTGATGACTTTAAATATCGTCTACCAAAAAACTTAGATCAAAAAATATCATGGTCTATCGTCAAGCTTGCCAGAGATAGGCAATTGAGACACATCATATCAGTAGGTTTTCCAAAAAAAAATTGTAAGTTTTACTTAACACCTACAATCCAAAAAGCACTTTCAGAAACAGACAGAAACACAACTAGTGCTTCCTTAGAGTGGATGTGCAGTAAGATTGGTGAAGAAAAGCATTTAGAATATTTACTAAATGATCTAGTTGAGGATGAGGCTATAAGTAGCAGCCAGCTTGAGGGAGCTGCGACAACAACTAAAGTAGCAAAGGACTTGCTGAAAAGAAAAAGAAAGCCAAGATCTCCAGACGAAAAAATGATTGTTGGAAACTTTAAGATGATGAAGTTTGCTTGGGATAATAGACACAGAGACTTATCGATTGATTTAATACTTTCTATCCACCAAGAAGGTGTCGAAAATATTGATAATGATAATTACACTCCCGGTGTATTTAGAGTTACGAATGACGTTGAAGTTGTTGATTCTGAAGGAGTGACAGTCCATATCCCTCCACCAGCAGAAGGTTTAACAAAACGTATTAAAGAATTATCAAAGTGGGTAAATGAATGTCATCATGATGTTGATAATAAAGAGTATTTTCATCCATTAATAAAAGCTATCACATTACATTTTGTTATTGGTTATGAGCATCCATTCAGAGATGGTAATGGGAGGGTTGCCAGAGCTTTATTCTATTGGTATATGTTTAAAAATGACTTTGCAGCATTTAGATATATAGCTATCAGCGTACTTTTAAAGTCAGCTCCAATCAAATATGGTAAAAGCTACCTTTATAGTGAAACAGATAATATGGATCTAACATACTTTATAGACTACCAGTGCAGTGTCGTTATACGTGCAATAAGTCAGTTTAAAGAATCCTATAAAAATACTCTTAAGGATGCAGAAACTTTTAATAAATGGCTTTGGGAATCTGGTTTATATAGAAAGTTAAACGATAAGCAACAAACTGTTTTCCAAGTCGCAAGAAGTGGAGTCGCACACCAATTTACTGCAATGAATGTAAAAGAAAATTTAGGATGCGCTTATAATACTGCATCAAATGTTTTAAATGGTTTAGTTGAGCTAAATTTATTTAAAAAAGAAAAACAGGGTAGGGAATGGGTTTACAGTATGTTGAGCCAGAAAAAAATAATTGAGTCATGGAAAAGTTAATACAATATAAGTTAATACTTTTATTTTTCGTGGATCTAGCTCTGGTTTTTAGGGGGCTTCAAAAAAGGACTATAAATGAAGTTTTTTATTCACATAATGTCGTGGCTATTTCTACTTTTTACCACAAACACATTCGGTCTTGAGCAAAAATATCACGAGTTCATTTCACCTGTTATTGCTGCATTTGAAGCTAATGACAAAGCCGCAATTGCAGCACTTGTTCGTTACCCGCTGAAACGACGATACCCGATACCTGACATTAAAAATGAAGCTGAATTTATTAACCGCTTTGATGAAGTGTTTGACGATGAACTTGTTGCTGTTATTGGCAGCTCCAATATTAATACCAACTGGGATAGCATAGGTTGGCGCGGCATTATGCTAAATAACGGCGTTATGTGGGTAGATACCGACGGTAAAATTATTGCTGTAAATACACAAAATACTAAAGAGCAGACACTTGCTAAAAGCTTAATCGAACAAGGTAAGCAATCCTTGCACGCAAGTATTAATACCTTTGAAAAACCAGTACTCGATTGGAAAACGGCTAATTACCATATTCGTATTGATGATTTAGGTGATAGAAATTACCGTTATGCGGTGTGGAGTAGTGATAAAAGGCCAAAGGACAAGCCTGATATGGTTTTATCTAACGGCGATGTAACGGTTAGTGGCACTGGCGGTAATCACCATTATACGTTTAAAAATGGACGTTATAGTTACATACTACATGTAACCATTATTTGCTGTGATACATCACCACCAGGTTGGCTTGAAGTTTATAAAGACGATGAGAAATTGTTGTCTGAAGATGTTATAAGCACTCATTAATCGATTTTAATTAGTAAGTATGCGGCTAAGTTTTTTAGAAAATTAGCTTAGCTGCAAGCTAAATATTATTACGTTATTTCTTCTATGTCTTTGTAAAACTTTGTTAATCGCCTCTTTATTTCCGGTTGTTACTCTATATAATGCCGTGTTAATGGAACGTTGCAGTTGTAGTGGCGTTATTAAATAAAGAAATACAAAGGATTATGGAATTGATTAAACTATCTTGCCTTACGTTGCTCATGATGAGCGCGTATTCAGTGAATGCCAATACTCATGCACAACCTATAAAAAACACTCAAAAAAATACTTACGGTGATGCTGTTTTAATTAACGATCAAAAAATAAATTTTGATAAAGCTCATTTTGAAAGTTTATCTAAAAAGCCTCAACTCACGCCAATTATAAAAAATAATAGCCTTACTCAAGCGGCCTCAGACGAGCAAAGCATAGAGCTTAGTAGCGTATTTCGTGAATTTTCATTAGGTAACTCAACAGGTCGCAAAGGCATGTACATTGCACCTTTGTCGGGTGTGGGTAGCAAGCACATAATATCTGCCCAAGAGAGCAATTTTAATATTATAGAGTATGTAAAAGGTGCGTATAAAGTAACAGCTCGCTACGACTTTGATGACTATATTGAAGATACCACACTAATTAAAGATACAGTGGCAGATAGATATTACTTATATGTTTTAGACAATAACGCAGTACATAAAGTTAATTTAGTCACTCAAGAAATAGAGCTAAGCAAAGAATTTTATTACCCAAGAGCAGCAGATAAGTTTGATATAAACAGCGATGGCCAAGATGAGCTTTTTGTTTATCAAAGTAGTAAGCTTTTTGTTCTTAACTCGCTCGATTTATCTGAAATTGCGGTACTTGAAAACGTACCACAAAATTTTGTGACAGGCTCGTTTACTGAGGCTAATGCTAAAGAAGTTTTATTTAGTGATGGTGCAGTTTATAGGTTTGAAAATTCAGAATTTGTACTGCACAAACAACTTAGTGTAAGTATTAATGGCGAGCATTTAATTACTGTTGATATTAATAACGACGGCTTAGATGAAGTGATTAATGGGCAAAGTTGGTACAGCATAGAAATGCTTAGCCCAAGCACTGAAAGTATTTTATGGACAGCCCAAAGCGACTTAGATATCGATAAAGTAATAGTTGCAGACATCGATAATGATGGTACCGATGATTTAGTTTACGGCGATGGTCAGTGGGGGAGCTTATATGCGCTTTCACTCACAACAGGCGTTGAGTTTTGGAGTATTAATAATCCAGAGCATGGTGTGTCGGGCATTGTTGTAGATGACCTTAACGGCGATGGCAAACAAAATATTGCTTGGGGCTCAGGTTATTCTTCGTCAGGTGAAGATGGTTTTTATATTCACAACACGGATGATAAAGCCCAGCAGTGGGCTAAAGGCATTAAGTACTACTCAAATAAAGCGTTAGCACTTGCTGATATTAATAATAACGGAAGCTTAGATATACTTTATTCCGAGCGTGACAGTAACGCTTTGCACATAGTAGATACACAAACTAATGAAAAAATACTTACAAATATAAGCGTTAGTAACGATTGGGATAATAACAATTTAGTCACTACTGCTCAGCTGTTTGATGATGGTAAGAATTATATTATTACTGGCAGCTCTGCTATATACGATGCGAATGTACAAGTGTTTTCACCTGAAACGGGTGAAGAGCTATTTCAAACATATCTTGGCGGCGGAGACTACATTAGTACCTTAACAACGTTAGATATTAATAATGATGGCAAGTTAGAAATAATAGTAGGTAATGGCGCTGAGCATACCGGAAGTGAAGGTACCTTTTTTAAAGTATTAAATGGGCAAACTGGAGAGTTATTAAAAACATCGCCTCGCTTAGGATTTTATTGGGGCGGCATGAGTTCAATAGTAACTGGAAGCTTTCTTAATAACGAAAATATAGATGTGGTTAGTCTCGTTAGTGATTACCTCATTAGTTATGACTACTCTGAAAACACTATTTCTAAAGTTGCTTTAGAGCAAAGCTTTAACGGTTTGGTTAACACTGTTATTAATGGAGAAGAAACTTTAGTTGCCTCTACCTATAATGGCTCACTTTATAAAGTGGCTTTAAATGGGCAGACAACATTAATTAGTGAAGTGTGCCAAAACACTTTAAATAACATTGTGTCTGTAAGAGCTGGGTTTGTGCAGTATTCGTGTTCTGATCAGTTTGGTGAATATAACCTAGATAGCAATGTGGTTTCATACACTGCTAAGCGTAAGAATAATGACAGTTGGTTAGCAACTTCTACGTATAATAATGTTGATTATACCTTGTTGGCAGGTCAGTCATTGGAGGTGTTTTCTAATCAAGTTGCTGAGCCTTTAGCTAAGCCTGAAGCTGTAAGCTACTCTGATCATGTTTTAAAAAGCATACAAATAGATTTACCTGTATCAGATGATATTGATTATGTAGTTTTAAATAAGAGACCAACTCTGGGTAGGGTCGAGTTTACCGACAGACAGACGGGTCTATTAACTTATATACCATCGGGCGCTGTAGGCATTGACGAGCTTAGTTACTACACAGTAAAAGATCGTTCACGTTCAGCGTTATCAAGCTTAACGTTAGAGCTAAAAAATACAGCACCAACAGCAAATAATATGACACTGCAAACTCATTGGAATACACCGCTTAACTTTAATTTAGAAGGTGTGGATGAAGACGCAGAGCCATTAGTATTTCAAATTAAAAATTCGCCTGCTCATGGGCAAATTCAGTTAATGGACTCTGCTTTAGGTAGTGTGACCTTTTCACCAAGTGGTGACTCGGTTGAGCCAGTATCAGTTAGCTTTACAGTGAAAGATTCTTTAGTTGAATCTGAGCTTCATAATGTTGTTATTGAACTGACAAATACAGCCCCACAAGCTCAAAATGTAACATATAACACCTCTTATAAGAGTGAAGTGAATGGTCGCTTTTCAGCATTAGATAGCGACAACGATACACTTGAATTTGAAGTGGTAACCGAGCCAAACTCAGGAACTTTAACATTTGAGCCTGATACTGGATTGTTTAAACTAACTCCTACGAGCGAATCCGATCATGTAGTAACGTTTAGCTATGTAGCTAAAGATAAATTTGATAGTTCTGCAGTTCAAACTGTGACTATAAACGTTGAAGGTAAGCAAGCAGCTGCGCTAGCGACTCCTTCATCTGATTCAGGCTCTAGCTCAGGTGGCAGTATTTATTACTTACTTACGCTGCTATCAGTGGTTTTATTTGGTAGACGCCGTTTTAATTAATAGTTAAAAGCTTATTTACACTATCTAAAACCGCCAAATGGCGGTTTTTTATTTATTAATAGTCTTTTTAAACTTTTATTTAGGGCTGTTTATCTTTCGAGGTTTAACATGCAATGCCCCAAGGGTTCTGCATTGGGGCAATTTACGCTTTGTTGTTTACAAACCTCCCGCCGCGATTAAATCTCCCCTAGATTGAGTTTCAATCTAAAAGGTCAGCAGGGCCTAGACATAATACTAATAATCAGACGTTAATATTTTCAATGTGGTTTAAACGTTCTAATAATTAGTATTTTTATAAAACAGATCTAAGTGGTAGGCTAAAAGTAGTAAGTATAAAATAGTAAGTAATTAAAAATAGTTCTCGCGCAACAAGGAACCCTCCTGTAAAGCGCTTTGCCAAGGAGTTTAGTATGATCACGCTTACCATTAATGGTAATAAACATGAGTTTTCTGGCGATCCGTCAACGCCAGTATTATGGTACCTCCGAGATGAATTGAATTTAACTGGGCCTAAATTTGGCTGTGGTATGGCACAGTGCGGTGCGTGTACCGTGCATATTGATGGGGTAGCTCAGCGCTCGTGTGTATTGCCTGTAGCGGCAGCAGCAGGGCGTTCAATTACGACAATTGAAGGGCTAAGCGAGCAGGGCGACCATCCAGTGCAACAAGCATGGGTTGAGCATAAAGTACCGCAGTGTGGTTTTTGCCAGTGCGGCCAAATGATGCAAGCTGCGAGTTTATTAGCAGCAAACCCAACCCCAACTGACGATGAAATAGTAAGTAATATGTCGGGAAATATTTGCCGTTGTGGTACATACCCGCGTATTCATAAAGCAATTAAATCAGCTGCTAAAACAATGGCGAGTGTTCAATATTTTGACCCAAATGAACAAGGGGAAGAAGTATGAACCAAGATAACAGATACTTTGATTTAAACCGCCGTAAGTTTTTAAAAACTAGCGCAATAGGTGCATTGGTACTTGGTACTTATTTTGTAGGCAGTGCGCCAAGAGCATTTGCGGGTGTATTAGAGCAGCCATCTGAGCAAGCAAAACGCGCAAACTTATTTATTGCACTGCGCCCAGACGGCGTGGTTGAAATAACCTGCCATCGCTCTGAAATGGGTCAGCAAATTCGCACCGCGATTGCACAAATAGTTGCCGATGAAATGGAAGCCGCGTGGGATAAGGTTATTGTTATTCAGGGTAAGGGCGACCCTAAATACGGCGATCAAAATACCGATGGCTCGCGCAGTATTCGCTACAACATGAAGCGCCTGCGTGAAATGGGCGCAAGTGTGCGTTACATGATGCAGCACGCTGCCGCTAAGTATTGGAAAGTTGACCCACAAACCTGTACTGCTAATCAACACGTTGTTACACACAGCTCAGGTAAATCGCTTACTTATAAAGATTTAATCGACTTAGCGCTTACAATAACGCCACCAGAAGCTGACAAACTAACACTTAAAACACGCAAAGAATGGCGCTACATTAATACTGGCATGGCGCACATAGATTTAGCCGATTTAGTAACAGGTAAAGCAATATTTGCAGCCGATGTACGCGAGCCACAAGCGCTGGTGGCTATAATTGAACGCCCGCCAGTGGTAGGCGGTGTTGTTAAGTCGTTTGATGCCAGTGCTACAAAAGCGATAAACGACGTTATAGATGTTATTGAAATTCCTGCACCAAAAGGCGCACCGCAGTTTCAGCCAAAAGGTGGAATTGCGATTATAGCTAAAAACACATGGGCTGCATGGCAAGGGCGTAAAGCATTAAAAGTCGTGTGGGATGATGGCAAAAATGGCGATTACAATTCAGAAGAATTTAAAAAGTCATTATTAAAAACAGTACAAACTCCACAGGCAAACATACGTGATAAAGGCGATGCCATGGGCGTATTGGCTAAATCGAGCAATAAACTCGTAGCTGATTATTACGCACCGCATCTTGCTCAAGCACCAATGGAGCCGCCTTGTGCAACGGCTATGTACAACAAAGATAGTGTTGATATATGGGCTGCTACGCAAAATCCACAAGCCGATATGAAAACAGTGGCTGCCATGCTTGGCATGGATGAGAGCAAAATTAATGTTCACGTTACCATGTTAGGAGGCGGCTTTGGGCGTAAGTCAAAACCTGACTTTTCAGCAGAAGCAGCTTACCTTTCAATGAAAGTAGGCAAACCTATTCGTGTGCAATGGACGCGTGAAGACGACATACAACATGGTTTTTACCATGCAGTTTCGGCTCAGCACATTGAAGCATCGTTAGATAAAAATGGCGCAATAGAATCTTATTTACACCGCACTGCGTTTTCACCAATTACGTCTACCTTTTCAGAAGGGGCGACTACGCCAGGAAGCTTTGAACTGCGCTTAGGGTTTACCGATAACCCAATTAACACACCTAACATGAAGTTAGAAAACGGTGATGCGCAAGCCAAAGCACGAATTGGTTGGATGCGCTCTGTATCAAATATTTTTCATGCCTTTGCTATTCAGTCATTTATTGGCGAAGCAGCGCACAAAGCCGGTCGCGACCAAAAAGACTATTTACTAGACACCATAGGTCCGAGTCGTATTGTTGATGTAACAGAGCAAAATGCTACATACGATAATTACGGTGGCGATAAAGCGGTTTATCCGTTAGATATTGGCAGACTGCGCCATGTTATTGAAAAAGTAGCTGACATGAGTAAATGGGGTCGAGAACTTCCTAAAGGGCGAGGTTTAGGCATAGCAGCACACAGAAGCTTTTTAACTTACGTAGCTACGGTAGTTGAAGTAGAAGTGTCGGATGCTGGCGATTTAAAAGTAATTAAATCGTGGGTTGCCATTGATGCGGGTACGGTTGTAAACACTGACACCGTTAAAAACCAAACTCAAGGTGGTTCTATTTACGGGATTACAACTGCAATCAGCGATGGTATTACCTTTGATAAAGGCCGCGTGCAGCAAAGTAACTTTCATGATTATCGCGTACCGCGTATGAGCGACTCACCACTTGAAGTTGACGTTGAAATTGTACAAAGTGACGCACCTCCAGCAGGGGTAGGCGAGCCATCTACACCAGTTTATGCGCCAGCATTATGTAATGCTATTTTTGCCGCGTGCGGAAAGCGTATTAGGCAGTTACCAATAGGTGACCAGCTAAAAGCGTAACTAAATAACCTACAGCTTAAACAAAAAAACCGCCAAAATGGCGGTTTTTTTAGAAGTTAGCGATTAGTGAGTTTTTTCAAATTCATCAACTTCACGCTCTGCTTCTTCTTTAGATTTACCATACTGCTGCTGGATTTTACCCACTAGCTCTGTACGGCTACCTTCAATTTTATCTAAATCGTCGTCAGTAAGATCGCCCCATTTTTGCTGAGCCTTACCTTTAAGTTCGTTCCAATTACCTTTCATACGATCGCTGTTCATAAGTTTCTCCTTACTTAGATTTAATTAACGTTCAGTATAAAAGGAGCAAGGCGTATACCAATAAGTTAAATTTTTATTTTGCATTTATAATCATGGTGTTATGTTTTTATTGGGGCAGTAATAATTAATTTTTTGAGCACATCCTTAAAAAATGTACAGAGCGGTCTGTAATTATTTCTGATTATGTAACCCTTAATTAAATCCTTTATAACCACATAGCTTTAGCGGCGCGTTTATTTTTGGTTTTTGTTACAATGCACACAAAGCAATTTAGGGTAAATAGCTGTGCTGCCTGTTCAAGACATATATCAACAACTCGTTACTACATTACAAAGTAATCCTATTACGTTATTACAAGCGCCGCCTGGCGCGGGTAAATCTACGTGGTTGCCGCTGCAACTCATGCGTGACGGACATTTTAAACGTATTGTAATGCTAGAGCCTCGCCGTTTAGCTGCACGTAATATTGCCAGTTATTTAGCAAAGTGCCAAAACGAGAGTGTTGGGCAAAGTGTAGGTTTGCGGATCAGGGGCGAGAGTAAAGTAAGCGCTAATACGCGCCTCGAAATAGTCACCGAAGGCATGCTCACACGCATGCTGCAAAACGATCCCGAATTAAGCGATATTGATTTACTGATATTTGATGAATTTCATGAGCGTTCAATTGCAGCCGATACCTCACTTGCCTTTGCGCTCGAGACCCAAAGTGCGCTACGTGAAGATTTAACCATCATGCTTATGTCGGCAACGCTAGATACAGAGCGCTATACAGCTTTTTTTGACTGCCCTGTAATTCAATCAAGCGGTCGCAGCTACCCGATAGACGAAGTATACATACCCATAAAAGATGAAAGCCGCTGGCTTGATGCAATTCCTAATATAATAAAACAAGCACTTAATGAGCAAACAGGTAGCGTATTGGTGTTTTTACCTGGGCAGTTTGAGATACTACGCGTGCAACAAGCACTGAGCGATTTACCAAGTAACTGCCAAGTTGCAACGCTATTTGGCGAGCAAGATAAAGCTAATCAGCAAGCTGCTATTGCTCCTGCACCAAACGGCATGCGCAAAGTAGTGCTAACCACCAATGTAGCCGAAACCAGTTTAACTATTGAAGGCATACGCATTGTAATTGACAGCGGCAAGCGCCGTGCAGCCACCTTTAATTTAAAAACAGGGGTTACAGAGCTCACAACACAAAGTATATCGCGCTCATCTGCTGTGCAGCGTGCTGGGCGTGCAGGACGTATAGAGCCGGGCATTGTTTATCGAATTGGCTCAAAGCAAACCTTTGAGCGACGTAATAGCCACGACAATCCCGAAATACTCACATCAGACATAAGCCAGCTTATGCTTGAGGCAAAGCAGTGGGGAGCCAGTATTGATGAGCTAACCTTGCTCGATAAGCCCACTGAGCAACAATGTGAGCAAGCAAGTAACCTGCTTAACATGCTAGAAGCTATTGATAGCAAAGGTAAGCTCACACCGCTTGGCAGTAAAATGTTAGGTTTTGGTGCTGATATTCGTTTGGCGCATATGCTATTAAAAGCACAAATACTTGATGACCAACTCCCTGGTATTTTTAGGCTCGCTATTTATTTAGTGGCATTACTTGAGAGCCGAGTAAATAGCGCAAACGAGTTGAGTTTAGCGCTGCATAGCCAACAGCAACGTCCGCATCCGGTATTCAAACAACAGTTAAAATATTGGCAAAGCCGCTTAAAAGTAAAAGACGAAAACAGCGAATTAAATACGCATTATATAAGTTTGCTGGTGGCATTGGCATACCCCGATCGTATTGCTAAAAAGCGTGGTAATGGTTATTTACTCGCCAATGGTGCAGGGGCTGAGTTAAATGCCGATTACTGGCACAACGACGATTACTTAGCCATAGCAACCATGGGCGGGCACAAAGGAGGGCGTATATTTGCAGCCACCGCGCTTAACCCATTTGAGTTACAAGAATTTTTACCGCATTTATTTAGTGAACTTACTCGTTGTGAGTTTGATGAAAAATCAGCGCGCTTTATTCACCAAGATGAAGTAAAGCTCGGGGCTATAACGCTCAGCAGCCAGCCTAGTAAACAAAAACTAGATAAGAGCGAGCGTGCTAAAGCGTGGCTTAACTTATTTGCTAAACACGGTTTTGCATTATTTAACGAGCAACCTGATGCGCAACAATTGCTGATACGTATGAGCCTAGCAAGTAATTTAATGCCCGATAAATTCCCGCAAATAAACGAGCAACAACTTATTCAAAATGCAGCGCAGTGGCTAGGCGTGTTTTTAGAAGATATTAAAACGCTCACGCAGCTTAAAAAGTTTAACTACTTTGAAGCATTACAAAACTGCTTTGATTGGCAACAACAAACTACGTTAAAAGCTTTGTTACCTTTGCGCTTAACGGTGCCCAGTGGCTCAAATATAAAAATAGAATACCAACTTGATGGCCCCGCAAAGCTAAGCGTGCGTATGCAAGAAGTTTACGGCTTGACCAGTACGCCTATGCTTGCCAACGGTAAATTGCCATTGCTTATGGAGCTGCTATCGCCAGGTAAACGTTCATTGCAACTTACTCAAGATTTAGCCCACTTTTGGGCTAGCAGTTACCGCGATGTGCAAAAGGAAATGAAAGGCCGCTACCCTAAACATTTTTGGCCAGACGACCCAGCCAACAGCGTTGCAACAAATAGAGTAAAGAGCAAAATGTAATTTGCCGTATTTTATAACTTTATTTACTTTAAATAGTGTGTTTTTATATTAGAAACAATAAGGAATGTTAAAAATGAAAATTATATTTGCTGCTTTACTTTTACTCTCATCGGGTGTCAGTGCTAACAATTACCAAGAAGAAGTTGATAAATTTTTTGAATTGTACTCTGATGAAAAAATAAGCGATGCTGTTGATTCCATTTACGCAAGTAATAAATATGTATCGTCGATACCTGACCAGGTAAAACAGATAAAAACACAGCTATCCTCACTTGATGATCTTGTTGGTGAAATTAATTTCATTAATAAGGTTTCTGATTATAAAGTTGGGGAGCTTTTTGTTCATGTAACCTACCTAGTAACCTACGATAGGCAGCCTATTCGTTTTGAATTTCAATTTTTTAAAGTGAAAGAAGGTTGGAGAATTTATTCAATGTCTTTTGATGACAATATCGATGAAGATATAAAAGAACTTGCAAGAAAAGCTGCGCTAAAAAATTAATGTATTAATAAATTTAGTCGTTTTAGTAAAAATACTTTTTTAAAAAGAGTCGTTATGAAGTGCAAGCTAAGCTTTCTATAAATTATATTTCTTAGCTTTTCAGCCCGTGCCGATGAGCCGTTAGACCTAAAGCTGTTTGCACTGAATTATTACAACGCCATGACCGCCACTCAAGCACCTAACGCAGGTGCTAAAGAGCTTGAGGCTTACCTTGCATTGTTAACCGATGATATTGGCAATCAACATATTCCGTATCAACCGGATGACTCACGTACTCCAGATGGTAAAAAGCAGATGCGCAAAGGTATAAGTTTTTACTTAGTTGCGCACACATTGTTTGAAAGCACACTGCTTCATACATTTGTGTTTAACGATACAGGCTTTGCTATTCGTTATAAAAACTATGTAAAAGGTATTCATCCGCAAAATGGCGATGATCCGCAAGTATCACGAATAAACGAATAAACGAATAAACGAATAACTAATAAAACAAATAAGGATATATTTATGAAACGTTTACTTATCGCACTATCAATATTAATGCTTAGTGCATGCGCTAGTACAAAAAGTGATTTTAGATTTGATGGTTCTACACCTGAGTCAACTCAGGCCGGAGTTAATAAAGTTTTAAAGACATTAAAATCTCAAGATGTAATGCGCTTTATAGGCGCCTTAATTGCAATTCAATTTTCTGATGTGCAAAGCGCAGAAGATGTTTTAGGCGACCCAACCATGATGAATGAAATGAATTATTTTATTATTGGTAAAAAAATTGATGGCTTAAATTATTATGAAGTACTGGATCTTGCGAGTTCGTCTCCATCAAAAGTTGAATTTTCTGTAGAAGAGTAATTTTATTTTGTTAGTTACAATATAATTTTACGCCAATGATGCAGTGCATTATTGGCGTTTTTATATGAAATTATTTATATTTAACTATTTATACTTTACTATTCGGGATGATAGTTCATTTTTTTAAAAGCGTCGTATACAGCTAAATGTAGTGTTTCAGTGTGATCTAGGTTTTCAAAATAGCCAAATTGCACTTGGCTTTTACTACTCAGAATAGGCGTGACTTTTTTATGTAATTGCTTTGCTAAACCTTCCATTAATTCGCCTTCTTTACCTACTCCAATATAAACCGATTGAGGAAAGGCAGTTGGCTCAAAAGGGCCATTCAGTAATTCATTATCGGCCCACCATAAGCTGGGGCTAATTATTACGTAATGATTAAACATTGCAGGATGATTAAATAAAATTTCGGTGGCTAGTAAACCACCTAACGATTGACCAATTAAAGTACTTGTTGAGTTGGTACGGTATGTTTTATTGATCAGTGGCCGTAGTTCGTCGTTTATAAAACTAATAAACTTTTTTGAGCCACCGTGCGTTGGCAAGTCTTTTAAATCGAGGGCATTATTACTCGGTGATGTAAAATCGTGTTTACGATCGATATTTGCTATACCCACAACAATGGCTTCGGGTATATGATTTATCCACGAAAAAGAGGCAAATTGTACAAGTCCTGCAATATGAATAAAGTCTTCATCTTTTGAGCCATCGAGTAAGTAAATAACAGGGTAATGTTTATCGCTTGATTGCTCATAACTATTAGGCATGTAAACGTTTATAGTGCGTTGCTGCTCAAGCGTGGTTGATTTAAAGGTAAAGGTTTCACCAATACTAAAAGGTTTTGTTTTAATCGGTTCTGCATGGCTTAATAAGCTAAAAGCTAAACATATTATTGTAAATAAACTTAACACTTTATTTTTCATTAGATTGCCTTTAGTTATTGTTATCACTTAATTTAAACTTCTTTACCGCCATGCTTTTCTGCTAGGTCGTCGAGCTCTGCTGAGGTGTAATCAAAACCACTTTCGTCGTATTCGTATGTCACTTTTACACTATCGCCGCCATTAAAAAGTCGTGTTTTTACATCGTTAACCGGCCAGTCTTTGAGCTCGTGTAAAAATCGGTTAGCAACTTGTGATGATTCAAAACAATAGCGAATTTCTGTTTTCATAAATAATAAAGCTCTGGCTGTTTACCCCAGCTGCTAGCGCATTATTAATGGGGCGTTCATGATTCGGTTACAAAAAATAAAGAGTTAAATTGTAAATTTTGTGTTTCAATAAATGCATTAAACTCGGTACACACTAACGTACTTTAATTAACAAATGATGACGACTTTACATGCATTATAAATTTGCTCTTATCGCAAGCTCGGTTTTTATACTAAGCGCTTGCGGTAGTTCAGGCTCCGATGATACGCCAAGCGTTAACGGAAATAAAATCCCCATTTTGTCAGTCGCTGATATTCCTAGTGAATTAAGTAAAGGCCAAACAATTGAGCTAACAGCAACAGCCAGTGATAAAGACGGCACTATTACATCTGTTGTGTGGCAACAAACGCAAGGGCCTGAACTAATTAGTGGGCCTTTAGAGGCAACAACTACTTCAGTAACACTGCTAAATGCGCAAAGTTATAAGCCTGTTGATTATGCTTTTTCGGTAACAGCAACCGATAACGAAGGGGCAAGCAGTGTAAAAACGCTAAGCTTTACTGCACGTAATAATATGGATGACATTAGCGCCGCACGGTTACTACACCAAGCAACAATGGGACCTAAGCTTAGTGAAATACAAAACGCACAAGGTTTAAGCGAGCAGCAATGGCTTGATAAACAAATAGCGCTACCTATTAATTATCACCGTGATTATTTAGTAAAGTTAAATGACGATGATGACTTTAAATACATAAGCCGCATAGACGCATGGTGGAAGGCAGTAATGCAAAGTGACGATCAACTTCGTCAACGTGTTGCATTTGCGTTAAGTGAAATATTAGTAGTGTCGGATGAAAACAGTGCCTTAAGAGGCCAACCTGAGGGCATGATCACTTATTACGATTTGCTACTAAAGCATGCCTTTGGTAATTATCGTGACTTACTCGAAGAGGTCACGCTTTCGCCTATTATGGGAACTTACTTAAGCCATTTGGGTAACGAAAAAGCAGACGATGCACTTAATATTCGCCCAGATGAAAATTACGCACGTGAAGTAATGCAGTTATTTACTATTGGCCTTGAAGAGCTAAACCTAGATGGCAGCGCCAAGCTTGATGCACAAGGTAATACTATTGCTACTTACGGACAGGTCGAAATAGAGGGTTTTGCACGCGTATTTACTGGTTGGACGTTTGCCGATAGTGAAACATTTAAGCGTAAAAGTCGTGACTATATTAAACCAATGGAAGCATTTGACGAGTACCATTCTAGTAAACAAAAAACCTTACTAAATGGCGAGGTTATACCACAAGGTTATACAGCAGAAGAGTCATTGCAAATAGCGCTCGATAATTTATTTAACCATCAAAATGTTGCACCATTTATTACTAAGCAGCTTATTCAGCGATTAATTACGTCAAATCCAACCCCCCAATACGTTGAACGAGTAGCTAATATATTTATTGATAATGGCGCCGGTGTACGCGGCGATTTAGCGGCTGTAGTAAAGGCTATTTATTTAGATGATGAAGCACGGCATTTTGGCTCAGTGCTTAACTATCAAGGTAAAATTAAAGAGCCTATTTTAAAAACCGTACAGTTTTGGCGAAATCTCGATGCTAAATCTTTGGCTGGTTACTATAAAACATGGAATTTAATAAATAGCTACGGGCAAGGACCCATGCAGTCGGCTTCGGTATTTAACTTTTTTAGGCCTGATTATCAAACCGCAGCTTTGCGAAATGAAGGTATTGTTGCGCCAGAGTTACAAATAGCAAACGATGCGACACTGATTGGCACCATGAACGCGCTTTACGCAAGTTTAGTGTGGAGTACCGCTGAAGCACACAGTGATTTAAATTCAAATGGTATTTATGTTTATGTTCAAGACGACATGAATGTTTTAGAGAAAAACGGTGTTAGCGCGCTATTAACTCAGTACAACACGCTATATTTTGCAGGCGCAATGAGCAGTGACACTCGCCAAGCATTATTTGATTTAGATGCCTATTTTAATGAAGAGCAATACCGTGAACGGGTTTCGTATTTATTATATATGATTGCTATTTCACCTGAATTTAACGTGCAGTATTAGGAGCGCATAATGAGCATTAATAGAAGAGAGTTTTTGTCGTTATGTGTAAAAGGCAGCGTATCGGCCGCCGCGTTAACAAGCCTGCAATTACAAGCGTTAACTGGAGCGACTAATGCTGTTGAGCTAGGTGATTACAAAGCATTAGTGTGTGTTTATTTATACGGAGGGAATGATTCGTTAAATATGCTCGTTCCGCTTGAAGGCGAGCAACGTAGTTTGTACAAGCAAAGCAGGCAAAACCTAGCGGTAGAGAGCCCACTTGAGCTAAGCATTAAAAGCCAGTTTGCAGGTGGAGTCGGTATTCATCCTTCACTTGAACCGATACAAAATGTGTTTGAATCTCAAAATTTAGCATTTATAGGCGGGGTAGGTACTTTACTCGCTCCCACAACATTGAATGACTATAAAAATAAAACAATAGGTTTGCCTAAGCATTTGTTTTCACATAACGATCAGCAGGCTGCGTGGATGTATGGTAGAGAAAAACAATCACTTAACAGTGGTTGGGGCGCACGACTTTTAGAACGTTTAGAGTTACAAGATGAGTTTGCAGCTAATGTATCACTCGACGGTACTAATCTATGGCAAACGGGAAGTACAACGAGTGCATTTGCGCTTAACAAAAGCGGCATTAGTAATATCAACGCGTTTGGAGGGTATCAACCTCGAAGCGAGCACGTAACCGCTATTATGAATCGCTTACTAGGTAATACAGGGCATCCGTTAAGTACAGCTTATGCCAATGGCTTAACAAGTGCGATAAATAACACTCAAGCAATGAACAGCGCGTTAGAAAGCGCGCCTGCACTTATTACCCCATTTAGCGATAATAGCCTTAGTGAGCAATTTGCCGCAGTCGCTAAAACAATTAGCGTACAGGCAAAGTTGAGTACTCAACGCCAAGTGTTTTTTGTTTCTATGGGGGGGTATGATACCCACGACAACCAATTAACAACGCACCCTGCTTTATTAAATACGTTAGCTCAAGGGTTAAGTGAATTTGATAGTGCGATGAAAGAGCTTGATATGGCTGATAAAGTGACTACGTTTACTATGTCTGATTTTGGTCGCACGTTGACCTCAAATGGCGATGGCACTGACCATGGTTGGGCAGGGAACCAAATAGTAATGGGCGGCGCAGTAAAAGGCGGCAATATATATGGCGAGCTATTAACTCAACATTTGGATGGCGCACAAGATACCGGTGGCGGGCGTTTAATTCCAAGTGTTGCTAATGAGCAGTACTTTGCCACATTGGCTCAGTGGTTTGGTGTGCCAAGCTCTGAGCTTGTTGATATTTTTCCAAACTTGAGTAACTTTGATCACACAACATTGGACTTTTTTGTGTAATTAGTCGCTAATAGTAATCTAAAAGCGCTTGTTAGTAGTATAAGCTACTGTTTAATAGTGCTTAATTGTTTTAATAATAAAAAATCACACAATATAGGAATCATAAAATGAAAGTTTTAGTGAGCTTAGTTAGTCTAATCGCCTTTTTACTCGTCATACTACCGGGGCCTTTGTATAAATTTGGTATTGTAGAGCTAGGAACTGCGTTTGCTGGTTTTAAATTTGGTGTTTACGCTGGTGGCGCTGCATTGGTGCTACTTATAGTACAAGCGTCATTTATGCGTAAAACGTTAACGCTAAGCAGTGGTGTTATTGCGCTTGTGTTTTCGGTTGTGGCTATTGCTATGCCACTTAACATGATGAACAAAGCTAAAAGCGTACCGGCAATTCATGATATTTCAACAGATTTAGTTAACCCACCAAAATTTGTAGCAATTGCGCCACTGCGTGCTGAAGCACCAAATCCAGTAGAGTACGCGGGTGAAGAAACGGCAGTACAGCAACGCAAAGCATACCCTGAACTGGCAACGTTAAGCTTTGCACAATCTAAAGCCGATTTGATGGCAGCAAGCGAACAAGCAGTTAAAAATCTTGGTTTTGCAGTAGTAAGTGCAAACACGGCTACAGGTATTGTAGAAGCTACTGATACAACAACATGGTTTGGTTTTAAAGACGATGTGGTAATTCGTATTAAAGATGAAGGCAGCCAACGTTTTGTTGATATTCGTAGTAAATCGCGAGTAGGGCGTAGTGATTTAGGAAAAAATGCAGAGCGCATTCATTCAATTATTAATGAACTAAACAGCTTACTTGCAAAATAATTAAATTTAGCGCCCTAGTACTAAAGATTGAGCCCAAACACTGTTTGGGCTTTTTTGTGCCTATTTTATATTGTCAGGTTCTATTCACGGGCTATGGACTATGCTGTTGATGATTTAAATTTTTAACCACTATGGAGTTATTATGAAAACAGTAGGATATGCAGCAAAAAGCCAAGGTTCTGAATTGACAGAGTTTTCTTTTGAGCGCCGCGATTTGCGAAATAACGATGTAGAAATTGAAATTTTATACTGTGGTGTGTGCCATTCAGATTTACACGCCGTACGAAATGATTGGGGTGGCAGTGACTACCCGCTAGTACCTGGGCACGAAATTGTTGGTAAAGTTATGTCGGTAGGTAGCGACGTTAAAAAATATAAGCAAGGCGACACAGTTGCTGTGGGTTGTATGGTTGATTCGTGCCAAAGTTGCGATCAATGTGATAACGACGAAGAGCAATTTTGCCGCGAAGGCATGGTTGGTACGTACGCAGGCAAAGACCGCGTTAGTGGTGAAATGACCCAAGGTGGATATTCTAAGCATGTTGTTGTACGCGAAGAATTTGTACTTTCTGTACCAGAAAATTTAGACCTTTCACGCGTTGCACCGCTACTTTGTGCAGGTATTACTACGTATTCGCCACTTCATAAGTGGGGAGTACAAAAAGGTAGCCGTGTTGGTGTTGTTGGTCTAGGTGGGCTTGGTCACATGGCCGTTAAAAATGCAGTTGCAATGGGCGCAAGCGTTACGGTAATTGGCCGTAGTGAGTCTAAAAAAGATGATGCGGTTAAATTAGGCGCTCAGCACTATTTAGTGTCATCTAATGATGACGAAATGAAAGACTCGCAATCTGCCTTTGACGTCATTATAGATACAGTCCCTGTAAAACATGATTTATCTATTTACACACCGCTACTTGATGTAGATGGTACATTAGTTATTGTTGGCCAAGTTGGTCCTGTAGATGAGCTAAGCACGGTGCCATTATTAATGGGTCGCCGTCGTATTGCAGGCTCACTTATTGGTGGTATTGCACAGACGCAACAAATGCTCGACTTTTGTGGTGAAAATAACGTGCTACCTGAGTGCGAAATGATCAACATTGACGAAATTAACACGGCATACGAGCGTATGGAAAAATCTGACGTACGATACCGCTTTGTTATTGATATGGCATCGTTAAACGCTTAATTTACTAGGTAAATTAAAAATAAAAGAGCCGCTAATTAGCGGCTCTTTTTGTATTTTAAATTAACTCGAACTCAGTTAATTAGTAGCTTGCGCTGTTGGTTGCTGTTTGTTTAGTTGTAAGTAACTTAATAGCCACATACCCAAACCACCTAAAAACAATGCAGCTGCTACGTAACCTGTTTGATTAGGTGCAGCACCTTGCGCTATTGCTATTCCGCCAACCCAAGGACCTATAGCATTGGCAGTATTAAATGCGCACTGTACTAAGGCACCAATCATAGCGTGGCCTTCGGGCGCAACGTCCATTAAAAGCGTTTGAATCAGCGTAGCCAAGCCCACACTGCAACCAATAAAGAAGATCACCGCGTAAAGAGCCCAAATATTATGGCTTGCCGTTACATATGCAAAGGCAAATACAATAGTACATACAAGCGCAAGGCCAGTCGTTTTAATTGCTGATTTATCGGCAGCTTTACCCAGTACATAGTTACCGAGTGTACAACCGATACCAAACATTACCATTGCGATAGAAATAGTATACGGAGCTGTTTTTGTTACCACTAATATGGTGTCGGCAATGTAAGTATAAATACAAAACACTCCGCCAAAGCCAATAATTACAATACCCAAAATGGACCAAACCAGTTTATTTTTAAGTACGCCAAACTCGTTTAGTAAGTTAGAAGGCTTAGCGTTATCGATACTAGGCACTACTTTATAAACAAAAACAAAAGCAATAAAGGCCAGTACTGCAGCGCCAGCTAAACAATAACGCCAACTTAAATTTTGACCTACAAGTGTAACTATAGGCACGCCAACAATAGTAGCCACAGTTAAACCCATAAACACCTTAGACATAAAGCTTGCACGCTTACCTTTTGGGGCAATATCTGATGCTAATAAAATAGCAGCACCAAAATATGCACCATGAGGTAAGCCACTTAAAAATCTAAATATTACAAGCTGCTCAAGCGACGTTGCCATCGCGCTTAACCCGTTTGAGATAAACATTAAGCTTATAAAAATGAGCAATGCTTTGCGCTTTCTCATATTAGCAGTGGTAAGCATTAAAATAGGCGCACCCACTACAACACCAATGGCGTAAGCACTAATTGCGTAACCACTTTGTGAGGGCGTTGAGCCAAATGTTTCGCTAATTAGTGGCAGCATAGGCATCATCGAAAACTCAGATAATCCTAAAATAAATGTGCCAAGTGCTAATACGAGTAAAATAGCGGTTCTGTTAAGTTGACTAGATGCCGACGTTACATCTGATGTCATAGATGATCCCTTAAGATTTAATTTTAAAAGTGAAACAGCGCAATAAATTCTGAATAGAAAATATTATATGTATGCTTAAATTTTGGTGTGAGAGGGTAGTCTGTGAAAGTGCTATTTTAAGTTAAAAAAAGTACAGAGTCATGCATAAATTAGTGTTTTTGTTAGGTTTTTAAAATATTAATTAGAAGAAAATACTACTTAAAATTCATAAAATAAAAAAACTATTTATAAAGCATGCATCTATAAGGTGTTAAATATTCGCCGAAAGGTTATTTAGAGCTTATATTTACAGTACAGTTACATGTTGATATCACATTAATTTGCTAATGTTTTTACTAATTTACTCCTTAAGGTTTTTATATGTTTGGTATTTCTAAAAGAAACGCAAAAATTGAAGAAATGGAGCTTCAATTAATTCAAAAACAGTCTATCTTGTCGGCAATTAACAAGCATGTGGCTTATATAGAGTTTACACCTGAAGGAATAATATTAGACGCAAATCAGTTATTTCTAGCTACTGTAGGCTACAGCAAAGAGCAAATAATTGGCAAACATCATCGCATGTTTTGCGAACCTGAATATGCAAAGTCAGACGAATATAGCCAATTTTGGCAAGCATTAAAAACCGGAGATTCTAAATCAGGATCGTTTTTAAGATACAAAGCTAATGGCGATAAGCTTTGGCTTGAGGCAACTTACTTTCCTGTAGAAGAGCATGGCGTAGTCACTAAAGTGATTAAAATAGCCTCTGATATTACGACTAGTTACATACAACGAAAGGCACAAGAAGCGATAGCTAGTGCACTCGATAAAGCATTGGCTACAATAGAGTTTACCCCACAAGGTAATATTTTAAGCGCAAATCAAAACTTTTTAGCAACAGTAGGCTACAGCTTAAAAGATATTGTAGGTAAACATCATAAAATGTTTTGTACTGAAGTGTTTTATGAGAAAAACCCACACTTTTGGAATGAATTAGCGCAGGGGCAGTTTAAGTCAGGAAAATTTAAACGTATTGCTGCCGACGGTTCAGAAATTTGGCTAGAAGCTACTTATAACCCAATATTAGATAGCAAAGGTAATGTAATTAAAATAATTAAGTTTGCATCAAATATTACTGATCGTATACACAATAATAATGCAGTAACTGAAGCCGCTGCAATCGCGTATGAATCGGCGGTAGCTACAGCGCAAACCGCTAAAAAAGGTTCTGAGATACTACAAAGCTCTGTTGCAAACTCAGATGCCATTGTAAGCCAAGTTCTTAAGTCAGTTGATTTAATTAAAAATCTTAATGAACAATCAGCTGTAATAGGCTCCATTGTTTCTACAATCAGCAGCATTGCTGATCAAACTAATTTACTTGCACTCAATGCTGCTATTGAAGCTGCACGTGCTGGTGAATACGGTCGAGGTTTTGCTGTAGTAGCTGACGAAGTAAGGCAACTTGCAGCCAGTACGAGTAGTTCAACTAATGAAATAGCGACCGTTGTTAAAAATAACCAAGAGCTCACTAATGATATATCAAGGCAAATTACGTCGGTTTCAGACTCTTCAGAGCAAGGCCGAGAGCTTATTGCGAATGTATCTGAGGTTATTAAAGAGATTGAGCGAGGGGCTGATATTGTTTCTCAAACAGTCGCTGAGTTAAATACTTAATTTATTATATGACCTTTTAGATTAAACACGCCTAACAACATTCAAAATTGATAAAGTGCGACAATATGTCGCGCTTTTGCTTTTGCAGTTCACACTATAATTACGCCAATTATTACAGTGGCATAAATTAACAATGGTTTATAAAAGCAAAACTCAAAAAACTTACTTACTTTCCCCTGTCGCACTTTTTATTAGCGGTGTGCTATCTACTTTTGCATTTGCCGACGATACGTCTTTAGAAGTAATTGAAGTACACGGACATGCTCAAAATAAGCATTTAGCACTTGGTTCGTCAGAATCGTTATTAAGTGATTTAGGTGTCGACTTTTCAGCTGCGGGCGGCGTATCTAACCTCCCTATTTTAAATGGTTTAATGGGCGACAGAGTTAAAGTGTTAATTGATGGCGCAGATGTTACCGCTGCATGCGCTAATCATATGAACCCGCCACTTTCGTATATCTCGGCTAATCAAATTTCGTCTTACAATGTGGCTGCAGGCGTGTCGCCAGTGAGCGCGGGCGGCGATAATATTGCTGGCGTAATAAGCGTTAATTCTATTTCACCACAGTATAGCGATAGCAATGAATTAGATTGGCACTCAGGCTATGTGTCAGCAAAGTACAGTAGTGTTGATAACGGACGTAAGCTTGGCGTAGGTGCACGTTTAGCAAGTGACACGTTTAGCCTTAATTACCAGGGGTCGTTTAGTGATGCTGATAGTTATGAAGACGGTAACGGCGATGTGGTATTAGATACATTGTATCGAGCACAAAATCATAGTTTAACCGCAGCTATGCGCGATGATAAACAGCAATTAGTTATAAAGCTAACACATCAAAAAATCCCGTATCAGGGATTTGCAAATCAGTATATGGATATGACCGATAACACCAGTTACGGTGCAATAGCTCAATACAAACGCTCCTTTGAAAACAGCGAGCTTGAAGGGCAAGTTAATTGGCACAGTATAAAGCATGAAATGGGTTTTTTTAGCCAAGAAAAAACAGGCATGATGCCAATGAAAACCGATGCACAAGATATAAGTACGCAGCTTAAATGGCGTATTTCGCTTGATAAAAATAGCAGTATTTTACTCGCTCAAGAATATTACAATTACAGCATTGATGATTGGTGGCCAGGTATTGAAGGCTCAACCATGATGGGACCAGACGATTACGTAAATATAAATAATGGCAAACGAGAGCGCATAGCAGCATTTGCTGAATATGAGAACCAAATAAATACAAAACTATGGCTAAACGCAGGTGTACGTATTGAAAGTGTTAATACCCAAGTAGGTGAGGTTCAGCCTTACAACGACGGTATGAGCATGATGGATATGGACTATATGAGCGATATGGGCAGTATGGAAAGTATGACCATGAGCGATACGTCTACAGATAATAGCATTGCTGCACAGAATTTTAATGCTGGCGGCAGAGATAAAACCGACACTATAGTTGATGCTAACTTATTAATTAACTACCAAATAACAAATTATGATGAGCTGCAATTTGGTCTAGCCCGTAAAAACCGCGCGCCTAATTTATACGAGCGATACAGCTGGGGCGTAAGTAATATGGCAACCACCATGATTGGCTGGTATGGCGATGGTAATGGCTATATTGGTAACCCTGATTTAGACGTTGAAACAGCGCATACTTTAAGTGCTACTTATATTAAATCGGCTAAAGATGACCGTTGGCGTTTAAGCACCAATGTTTGGTATACAGATGTGAATGATTATATTGATGCTGATATTGTAAGAAGCTTCAATAGTTATGACTTGGACAACACAGCGCGTAATATTTTGCAGTTTACTAATGTAGATGCCATTTTATATGGTGCAAAAATAGATTTAACAGCCAACATTTATGAATCTAAGGATTTAGGTAACTGGCAGTTACACGCTAATGTTACTAATACGAGAGGCAAGCGCGACGATACTAACCAGCCGCTTTATCAAATTAAACCACTGCAGACCCAGCTAGGTATTAGCCAGCAAATGGGTCGGTTTGAACACGCATTATCTTGGCAGTGGGTCGATAATAAAAGCCGTGTAGATAATAATCGTTTTGAAAACCAAACAGACAGCTACAGCTTGGTTAATTTAAGCTCTAAAGCCACATGGGATTCATTAACGCTAAGCGCAGAAGTGAGTAACGTGTTTGATGAGTACTACCAACTCCCACTAGGCGGCGTAAGTATTGCAGCACTTAAACAAGATAGCAGCAACGGGTTTGAACAACCTGCTGGGCAGGGTCGTTCATTTAATTTAAGTGTTAGTTACGCGTTTTAATTAACGTCATATTCAAATTTAAAATAAAGCAAAAGCCATAACCACGTTATGGCTTTTTTTGCGCTTTAATAACTAATAACTAATATGTAAGCCGTAAACTTATTTTTATGAAATATTTGTACGCAAAAAGCGTTCTATTAAGCACGCTTGTACTAATTTTACAGCGTTATTTTAAGGCAATGCAGTAAAAAGCAGTAACTTGTTCATCACCCAATGATTAGGAAGTACAGTGTTTAAGCAATTTAAAAATAAAGTGATGGGTGCGCCAACAGCTATGGCCGGTTTAGCTTTGGGTATTGCTAGTATGGGATGGACATGGGAAAACGTTTTTAATTTAAACTCCCAAGGGCAATTTTTGGGAGCGGTATTAGCTGGCGTATTAGTTTTACTTTTGGCTGCTAAGTTTTTACTACACCCTCATTTATTAAAAGCCGATTTAGCACACCCAGTTGCAGGAAGTGTGATCCCTACATTTGCAATGGCTAATCTTGTTATTTCAAACTCAGTTGGGCAATTTAACCAATTAGCTGGCGACATTATGTGGGTTTTAGCTTTTGTGTTGCATCTAACCTTTTTGGTGAGTTTTTTATACCAGCGAGCAAAAAAGTTTAATTTTGAAGATATGGCGCCTAGCTGGTTTGTGCCACCAGTGGGGATAATTATTGCAGATGTTACTTTTTCGGGAAATCCGACATTAGCGTGGTTAGCTTATAGTGCATTAGTTATTGGTATATCAACGTACGCTATAATGCTGCCAATTATGTTTTATCGTTTTTTATTAGCATTAAAAAGTGACTACGAAATACAGCCAACACTCGCCATTTTAGCAGCACCAGCCAGTTTAACATTAGTGGGGTATTTTCATATTGTAGCTAATCCATCACTTGTTATAGTGGGCGCATTATTTATATTAGCGATAATAAAAACACTGATTGTTTATGTGTTATTTATAAAGTTATTACGCAGACCTTTTACGCCGAGCTACGCTGCTTTTACATTTCCAATGGTCATTGGGGCAACTGCATTATTTAAAATGGCTGATTGGATGCAAAGTATAAACCTCGCAATGCCATATGTAGATACAGTTAATTACTTAGCTAAGTTTGAACTTATAGTTGCCACGGCAGTGGTATGTTATGTAAGTGGTTGGTACTTTTGCCTCTTTAAATTATCAAAGCAACAGGTAACGTAAAGCTACTCTTGGATTACCTGTGGCTCATTACTTTCTTGTTCAGCTAGTTTTTCGCGCTCAGCTTTTGATACATAAGAGGGTTTGTTGCTTTTATGTAGTTTAGCGTTAGTGCGTTTATCTTTTTTTTGAAATTTAGTGACGATTTTTTTACGACGGTTCACAATTAAATACTCTCTTAATTTTAAGTCGCGCATTATACAGTCATCCTCATGAAAGCTGCTATATAAATATTTAACATGAACTCTGGGTAAGAGGTTTACCAGCGTATTGAACTATAGTGATATTTAAATTTATTTTCTCTAGCCAGAGATTTTCAGTGAAAACAAGGCGAACTTACGCGTCAATAGCTGGCCTATTGCAAGTAAGTTCAACGCAGTTAGCGCTGGAAATAGCTGCTTGAGATAGATTTATTATCCAGAGTTCAGGTTATTTACCTTAAGTAATCTGCACGTTTGGCGTAAAGAGCTATAAGTAAGTAACTCATAGCGTTATAATTACCGCTCTTAGCTATTAATTAAATGGGAATTGTTTTGAAAAAGTTAGCTTTAGCCAGTATTGCTTTATTTGCATTTGGCGCACATGCGCAGTTAAATAAAAATATTGATAGCGTTGCCGATTACGCAGTAAATACCTACCAAAATGCTCAAATACACACACTAACTAACTTAGTGGCTTTTCCGACGGTTAATAAAAGCGACATTAGCACTCCTCAAAATCCCGATTTTATTGGCTTTAAAGCACTTTTAAAAATGAAAGCCGCAGAGCTTGGTTTTGACTACCAAGATTTAGGCTACACCGTCTTAATTGGTATGGGCGAGCAAAGCGAAAAAGTAACGGTAGTAACCCACGGCGACGTGCAACCTGCTAATGCAAGTAAATGGAAACAAAGCCCTTTTATTATTGATACATCTGAACCGGGTAAATTAGTTGGTCGTGGTACTGAGGACGACAAAGGTGCAATAGCAACAGCGCTTTACGCCATGAAAGCAATTAAAGATAAAGGCATAACCCTTAATAACCGTATTGAGCTTATGATTTACCTTGCTGAGGAGTCTGATTGGGGTCCGCTTACTCAATTTATGAAAACGTATGAACAACCAAAATATGCAGTAACGATTGATGCATCATACCCTGTAGTGGTTGCCGAGAAAGGCTGGAGCTTAATTGCACCTACTTTTAATGCAACATCACCACAAACGGGTTTATATGTAAAGGATGTAACTGGCGGTGCGTTTAGAAGCCAAATTCCAGAAGACGCCAGCTTAGTGCTTCACAATGCAGACGCGGCACTTATTAATACATTAAAAGCAAAAGCTAAAACATTAAATAAAGTTGAATTTAACTTTAGTGAAAAAAGTAATGGTTTAGCAATAAGCGTTAAAGGTATGTCGGCGCATTCATCTGAGCCGGAGTCGGGTATAAATGCTATTGCTTATTTAGCTGAGTTATTTAAAGGTGTGAAGCTTGAAAATAACAGTGACGGCGAGCTAATCGACTTTGTGAATCAGTTAATTGGTTTAGATATTCACGGTAAACAATTTGGCGAAATAGCTTACAAGCACGACTTTATGGGCCCAATGACAGTGGCACCAACCGTTATTGAGCGCGATGGTAATGCGCTAACACTTGCTGTAAATGCACGTCGCTCAATGGGTAAAGACGAAGCTGTATTACAAAAGCAAATTGATGATGCACTCGCTAATTGGCAAGCTACTAACAATGTAACACTTGCTAACATAGAAACAATTATTGGCACACCTATGCTACTTGATGGCGCGCCACATGCGCAAAAGCTGCTTGATATTTTCAAGCATTTTACGGGCGACGAAAAAGCTGACTTTGTATCAATAGGTGGTGGCACTAACGCAAAGCTGTTTGATAATGCTGTATCGTTTGGCCCTTCAATGCCGGGTAAGCGCTACACAGGTCATTCAGAGCATGAATTTATGACACTTGAGCAACTTGAACTGAATTTACGTATGTACACAGCAATGATGATAGAGCTTGGTAATATGTAGTTATAGTTGTTTAGTAAAAGCCGCCTTGGTTAACTGAGCAGACCCAGCAAGGCGGCTTTTTTGTGTTTATTAAAACTGGGCTACAAAGCTAAGATTGTATATATCATAGTTATCATTATCAGTGTAATTAGCTGTGAAGTAGTAGCTATCATTAATAAAGTACTTACCTTCAATAACTAAATCAGAGTCGTTTGAGCCAATACCGACTGCAACATGTTTATTGAAGTAATAGTTTGCGAGCACATTAAAAACTGAGTCGTCGCCAACATCTAGATAGTCAACATTTACAGCAAAATAGCTGTCATCATAAAGATGGGCAAAGTAACGTGATGATAGGTCCCACGACTCTGTTTCATCATCTGTTTCAACAGTAAAACCAATGTAGTCGGTGTCGTTAATTTCATGATTATACTGAGCTTTAAACAAATAAACTGTATCGCTATATTCATAATCTAACATACGTACAGATACTTTTAGTGAATCAGCAAATAAGTAACCTAAACCTAGTGAATAGTTGTCGGCATCACCAATATTAGGTAGTTCAAAAGTTGCAAAAGCATTGCCGTAAAAGCCTTCTCCAAAAATACCTTTTCCACTATAACCATCTGAATTAAAATAATTTAAGCCTATATTGCTATCTGTATCTAAGTAGCCAAAATCATCCCACACACCTGAATTTTGCTGCTTCTCAAAGTAATAGTGAGTTGATAACCCGTACACATCATCGTTGTAATAATCAGAATCAATTTTTGCGTAGTTTATAGAGTTAAACCATTGTTTTGATTCTGACTGCTCGGCGTTTACAGACGCTGTGCAGCTAAGTGCGAGTAAAGTGAGTGGGATTAAAAAGCGCATAAGTATCCCTTCTTATAATTAAGTAAATTTGTTACTAGAATGGGTATTATATTTGTGAGGTTTTATAAGGCAATTAAATGATTGTAATAAAGTGTTTAGATGTTGTTGGTTTTCCTAATTAAAAAATTAGGTTTACCTCAGGCAAGTTTTCAAAGCTTGGTTTGGCAAATAAATACCCTTGCATAAGCTCAACACCTGCGTTTTTAAGCCACTTATATTCTTCTACCGTTTCAATCCCTTCAGCTAGTGCGGTGATGTTTAAATCGCGAAACATATTTAAGCAATGAGTTACTATTAGTTGGCGTTTTTTGTCGTTGTTAATATCGCGTATGAGCGCCATATCAAGCTTGATAATATCTGTTTGAAAGTCAGCCAGTAGATTTAAACCAGAATAACCTGCACCAAAGTCATCAGTGGCGGTTTTAAATCCGAGAGACTGATAGTAATCAACAATGCGTTTAATGTGTGCGGTGTCTTCTATTTTTTCAACTTCAGTAAATTCAAACATAATATTTTGAATTGGAAAGTTATACTTTTTTGCAGCTTCGAGTGTGGTGCGTATACATCGCTCAGGTTTATAAATAGCATTAGGTAAAAAGTTAATGCTTAGCATTGATGTTATGCCCAGCTTTGCGGCTAGTTGAATGGCTTTAATACGACAAAGCTGATCAAATGCATAGCGGTTGTCTTCATTCACTTTTGAAATAATTGAATAAGCAGACTCGCCATTTAAACCTCTAACCAATGCTTCATAGCCATAAATTAGGCGAGTTTTACAGTTTATAATCGGTTGAAAAGCCATAGAAAAATCAAATTCAAGATCGTTGGCGTCAGCACAATTACTACATGTCACTTTTTCACAATCTTTTGATTTTTCGATCACTTAGTTCATCCTCTGATGCATATTTGTTTAGGTTAGTTGAGATTAGATTCTAACACAAATAGATTAAAGTATTGTTTTTTATGTTTTTATACATAATAAATAACTATGTAATTAAATGAAAAATAATGACTAATGTCAGATCACTTAGTGACATTTGGCAGGTGTGTACGTTGCTTATTAAAACAATAATAGCGACATACATTACTTTGAGAATATAAATGAGCAATACAATTACAATAGGCAAAAAAATTAAAGCATATTTACTTATTTTAACTTTGCTAAGCGTTATAAATTTACTAACTTCGCCTAGTTATATCTGGGTAGTATGGCCAGCGCTTGGGATGGGAATTGGGTTAGTAGTAAGTGCTTTGAGTAGGAATAAATCTAGGGCGTATTGATTTTTGTGGATTGAAATTTATTCAATCTAGGGGCGATTTAATCGCGGCGTGAGGTTTGTAACCTAGTGGGCTCGATAACTGCTCCTGCGTTATTCTACTGGCTTACATCCATGTAAGAATAAGTAAAAACCGAGCAAAGCTTCCGCGTCCTGCTCACGCCCCTTACCTACATCCATGTAGGCAACAAAGAGTCAATCGTCCCTAGAAAGAACCCAAAGGGCAGCGCATGTTTGGCATCTATGCTGCGTTATCACCTATTAATGGGGAATAACCACACAACATAGGCTCTGCCTAGCCTAAATACCAAGCACACTGCTGTAAATTCAATCACCAAAGAACAACACGCCCTAGAGATACTTCTTTATAATAAAAAAGCCAAGTAAATATTTACTTGGCTTGTTTAGTAAGGGACTGTCTAAATAGTTAAGTCTAAATATTTAAAATGCTGATTGAAGTGTCGCATCTAGTGATATTTCGGTATTTAAGAGCTTGGAAATAGGACAGTTCTTTTTGGTTTGCTCGCATAAGGCTTGGAACTGCTCATTTTGAATATCATCAATACGCGCTTTTACTTCAAGGGCAATATGCGTCACCGAAAAACCATCATCTACTTCATCAAGGCTTACAGTGGCTTTAGAATCAATTTTATCTGCGGTAAAGCCTGCATCACCTAATGCAAGTGAAAGCGCCATACTAAAACATGCACTGTGCGCTGCACCTACTAATTCTTCAGGGTTTGAGCCTGCCTCATCTTCAAAGCGGGTATTAAAACCATATGGTTGTTTATTAAGCGCGCCACTTTGAGTTGATATGCTACCTTTGCCTGTTTTAATGTCGCCAGACCATGTTGAACTTGCCGTTTTTTTAATCGTCATCATCTTCTCCTTGCTAGAGTGTAAGCTTTTCAGGTTATCTAAGCGTTATTTACAAAATAAACTTATATAAAGCCTTAAAAGCACTAATTACTGATGATGTTGCAAAATAGGCGCCAGTTAATTGTTACCCCTGTTTATTTCGCTTACAGCGTTCTGAACAGTAAATAACGTTATCCCAATCGCGTTGCCATTTTTTACGCCACGTAAAAGGTTTATTACAAAGAGGGCATATTTTTTGAGGTAAGTTTAGTTTTTTGTGCGCCATACTTACTTAGCCTTACTGTTATTTTTAGTATCCGTTTTACTTTTTGTTCGAGTAACTTTTTGAGTACCCCCAACGTGCTTTTTAAGAATTTTCCCTATGGCACGTTTAACATCGGCTCGCTCACGGTATTGCCATAAGCGTTCGCGTGCTTCTTTTGAGGCCGCTGTTAAATCAAGCATGGGTTCAGGGTAATCCTCCCCTAATTTAAAGTCGTTAAAGAGTGCTTCCATTGGAGTTTGCTCCCAAGGCTGATGTAAATATTCAATAGGGAGTTTTTCAAGCTCTGGGCACCACTTTTTAATAAACGAACCTGTTGGGTCTTGATCTTCTGATTGCTTAATTGGGTTGTAGTGCCTAATGGTATTAATACCTGTGACCGAGGCTTGCATTTGAATTTGCGGATAATGAATCCCTGGCTCAAAATCTAAAAAGTAATTAGCGAGCGGAAAGCTTGCTTGCTGCCAACTTATATTTAAATGATGCGTTACAAAGCTTACAAGCATGGCGCGCATTCTAAAGTTTATATAACCGGTGGCTTTTAAGCAGCGCATGCAAGCGTCAATAATTGGAATACCTGTTTGACCTTGCGCCCAGCGTTCAATATCGTTTTTCACACGTTCATCATCACGATACGGAAATACGTGATAACCCGGATTAAGAGCTAAAAACTCCATAGAGCACTCGCTTTCGAACTTTTGCATAAAGTGGCAGTGCCAATGCAAGCGCGATACAAACGCTGCTAGTGGGCGTTTCCAACCTCTTTTGTCAGGGTGTTTTGAATGATATTCATCAATGGTCATTTGATACACTTGCCTAAGGCTAATGTTCCCCCATGCTAGATAGGGCGAAAGCCGAGAGCAGTGGGTTTGGCTTAAACTTGGGCTCGATATTCCCTTTTGATAACCTTTACCGCGCTCGGCAAAAAAACTCTGCATTACAGTTCGCGCATGCAGTGGGCCACCTTGTTGAAAGCTGTCGTGATCTTGAGTGTAAGCGCTTGGCAGCTCAGGCGCTTGATAGTTATTAAGGGTAATTGTTTTTATACTCTTCCAATTAGGAACAGCAATAGGTGCTTGCATTGTTTGCTGCCAGCGTTCGTTCCAATTATTACGATTTTTTTTGCCGCGAATTACCGCGCCTGTTTGCGACTCTTGCCAATTAATGTGGTTATGCTGGCACCATGCTTTTATTGCCTTATCGCGCTCAAAGGTGTTGTTTAAGCCTATTTCTTGATGGCTAAAAATATTAACTATTTCAAACTGCGTCTTTATCGACTCAAGTAAATCGTTCATATTTAAATTAAATATATAAACACAGGCGTTAAAACGCGCTAGCTGATTATTTAACTCAACTATCGATTGATACACAAAGCGCCAGTGCCGCTCATTGTAGTGTGCATCTTCGAGCAGTAATGGCTCAAAGTTATAAAATAACAGGGTCGGTAAGCCATTACTAAATGCATTTTTTAATGGTTGATGATCGCTAAGACGTAAATCACGTTTAAACCACACGATGTTTATTTTTTCTTTCATACTGGCAATATTAAAACCGTGGCATTATAAATAATAGGACAAAACCAATACGTTTTAAATGTAAAAGAAGACTAGTGTAAAAACGATTTTGATATAGGCAACTCATGTTAAGGTGATACTAAAATGAGTCGCCAATAAAAGAAGTATTATAAATAGGGAGAATTACCGTGATACTTAAGCAATTTTGGCACTTGCAGTCATGTGAGAGTACACCTATTAAAGCTTCACCAATTGCAACTACTTCCATTATCTTTTCCTAAAACTTGCGGGGGTATCGCTTTGTATGACGATACCCTCAGTTAGGGTAAAATTAAAAACGCTTACCAATAGTAAAACTAAAGACACGAGATATGACAACGCGCGCATTAAATATAATTGATTGATCCGCTACCGTTTCACCTGAGTGAAACTTCCCTCTAATAAGTTTCCTGAGTTATTTAGGTTTTTAACATCGACACGAAGATTTAAGGGTACTCGCCGAGATATCATGGTATGCAGGTAGGGCATCAAAGGCTCCAAACGTTGCTACTGTTTTGGCTCCGCATTTAGTAGCAAAGTCGATAGCCTTTGAAACGTTAGTAAAGTTATTTGCCCAGTCAGTAAATTCTGTTTTATTACTCACTAGCGAAGATATTTGATATAAAAAACCACCTACAAACGCATCGCCTGCAGCTGTGGTATCCACAACATATGCCTTAGGGCAAGGATAAGTACCACTAAATGAGCTAGATGAAAAAGTAATAGGCTCGCCACCATCGGTCATTAAAACTAAAGCTACGCCACTATCTACCCAACTTCTAATAGTGGTATCAATATGCTCTATTCCATAAAGCGAGATCAGCTCATCTTTACTCGCTTTAATAACATCAACTGTTTTAGCAACATCCTCAATAACAGATTTAGCTGTGAGTGGTTCATCCCAGAAGGCTGAACGAAAGTTAATGTCAAAGCATGTAACCGAGCCTGATTCTTTAAAGTGTTTTAGCGCATGTAAGGTTGTATTTAATACTAAAGGTTTTGCAAAAGAGCCTGAACAAAAACTCACAATTTTAGGTGTTGAAAATAAAGAGGGCTCTAAATCGGTTATTTGTAAATCGTAATGTGCAGCATATTTATCGTAAAATTCAAATGTACGTTCACCGTTTTCATCCAACGATACGAACGCGAGTGCCGTCTTCCCTTTTTTTGAAAAGCCAACATAAGATGTGTTTACATTATACATTTTGAGTGCATTTATTAAAAAGCGACCAAATTTATCATTGCCTACTTTACCAAGCAAATAACTTGAACCACCAAGCTTTGCTACGGCTACAGCAACATTAGCGGGTGCGCCTCCGGCAAACTGTGTGAAGTCTAGTTCGCTATTTGATGCCTTATTGTGCATGCAGTCATGTGAGAGTATATCTATTAAAGCTTCACCAATTGCAACTACTTCCATTATATTTTCCTAAAAATTGCGAGGGTATCGCTTTGCATGACGATACCCTAGATTAGAGTAAAATTAAAAACGCTTACCAATAGTAAGGCTAAAGGTACGAGGTAAGACAACGCGCGCATTAAATGTAGTTGCTTGACCTGCTACCGTTTCACCTGCGCGAGGATCCCCCTCTGATAAGCCTTCTGAGTTATTTAGGTTTTTAACATCGGCACGAAGGTAATAACCGTCTTCGTTTTCAAGGGATAAACCAAGGTTTAACATGCCATACATAGGCAGTTCTGCTGTGTTGGCGTCGTCGGCATAACGTTTACCGCTCCAAGAGTAGCTACCATGAATAGCTGCCATACCCCACGAAAAATCTTCAAACTGATAGCTACTAGTTAATTGGCCAAAGTGCTTAGGCACACGTACAGGTAAGTTGCCGTTTATATCAATAGAGGCAGAGCTTCCATTAGCATCCAAGTATTGCGCCGCTGGTGTGTTTACAAATTCGGGTGATTGGTACGTTGCAGATACACCAATGCGCCAGTCTTGGGTGATTTGCAGGTTAAATTCGGCTTCTACACCTAAGGTTTCTGTGTTTCTAAAGGCTTGACGTTGCACTACTTGACCATTTTCAACAGTAGGTACATTAAAGAATAAATCATCCGCAGCGGCGAAGTAACCGGTTACAAATGCTGCGACATCACCTTCGTTATATTTAATGCCCACCTCGGCCATTACCGTTGAAGCTGGTTGTGTTTCGCGTCTCTCAGAGTTATTAAATTGATTAATTTCCTCTTGACTAGTTAGGTTGGTAATCGCCATGTATTTATCTACATCAGGCATACGAAAACCATCTGCATATCGAGTGAATACCGCTAAGTCGTCGTTAAATTTGTAGTTAGCTGCAATTGTCCATGCCATTTCGTTGTATTCAACATCAAAGTTTCGGTAAGTCCCATCACCAAAGGGCAGGGTAATATTCCCATTGACGGTATCAGTATCGCTGGCAAAACTGTCAATTGTGTAATTAGCTTGGTTTTGCGCTTCCCCATCTGCTTTGAGGGTTTCGTACCTTAGGCCCAGATTAAACGACACATCTTCAAGCTCGTATTCAAAGTCAGCAAAGGGCGCAAGGGTATTTTCACTATAAACAATATCGGCAAAACCATGTGATCCAGCCTGAATACCTTTGTAAGTACCGCTGGCAATGTCAAGACCTTGTGCATCTGTAAATACAACATCTAAGCGCTGCGGCAGGGGCTCTACTGATTGCAGTGTATTAATTCGATAGTCGGTAACATGGCCATTAATATTAGAGAAGAATAAGCCAAAATTAGCATAAAGAGTCCCTTCGCCTACATCATCAAAGGTGTAGTTGAATCTGGTTTCGTTTTGAAAGTTATCGCCTTCAAAACGTCTATGCCAAAAGCCTGCGTTTATTCCGTATCCATTGGTGTTGTAGGTATTTACGTTGCTTGAATCAGCCAATACAAAGCCGTTTCCTGCATCGCGTATATCGTAACTTAGGTTACCATCAACCATGGCACCTGCAAGGACATCAGTATTTGCAGCATATATAGCTTGTGCTTTACTAGCTAACGATTCGGCGTTACCTACGTTAATGATGCCGGTAAAGGTTGTTAGCATATCGGTATAACGCATTTGATTTGAAAAGACTAAGTTTTCGTTGATTTCAATTTCGGTTGTATTGCCAAAGTAGGTCACATTAGCGTAGTTACCATCTGCAATATCCAAATCAATGTCGCCGCTTGGGGTGTTATTAAGAGTTAATAAACGCGCACCTGCTGAGTTACCGGTGGTGCCATCTCTGATATCCATCCCGCCTGGGATTGTTTTAGCATTGGTGGTTGAGCCTATTAATGGCTGAGGAATAAAAAAGAATGATCTATCGTTTTGTTTATTAAACTCAAAGCGGGTAAAACCGCTGCCATCTTTAAAAAAGTGCTTAATATTACCATTAAGCTCACCACCTTGGTTAGCTGTATACCCCGGATCGCGTGCGGAGTCATCCTTGCGATACCAAGCGCCAACAGCATAGGTTGTCTGATCGTCTATTGATCCGCTAACCCAACCTTGTCCACCTAGGCGGTTGTTGCTGTTGGTTTCAAAAAACACATCACCTTGGGTATCATCGGAGCCTTCACGAGAAATAAAATTAATAAACCCAGCTGGCGCGCTACCAACAAAAATTGACGAGGCACCACCACGAATAGCTTCAACGCTGCCAACAAAATTAGACAAACGGGTAAAGCGATCATTTTGAGTAAATAAAATATCTTGATTATAAAACACGGTCATACCATCACGAAGTAGTGCTGTAAACTCTGTTTGCGTTGATAACGGAAAGCCTCGTGGGGCTACGTTGTTACCGGTTTCTCCACCGGTGTCTTCGGCATGAAAACCAGGAATACTTCGCACTAATTCAGCAACACTGTGCGGAGCCAATTGCTCTAACTTTGCTTCGTTAAAGGTAGTTATTGCATTAGTTGATTCGATTTTCTCTTTTGGCCGAGATGTTCCCGTTACAATGATGCGCTCAAACCCTAAATCACTTTTTGCTACTTGTTGCTCTTGTGACAAGACGCTAGGGGATATGGATAGACCTACAGCGACTGCAATTAGAGTCATTTTTGCTGATACTTTCATTTTTCTGTTCTCTCTTTGTTGTGTGTGTATACAAATTTGCGGTTTTATTAATCAAACATGTCAGTGTTATCAAATTTGTAAATAGAATGTAGAGAACTTAAAATAATAAATCAACTATTATTACTTATTATTTTTTGTACAGCTTTTTGATTGTTTAAGTGAATTTTTTACCTCTGATAAAAAATAAATAAGCAGCCAACGTTACCGATGGCTGCTTTTTAACTTTAAAGTATATTAGTGGTGTGAAAGGCTTGCGTGATCTTGAGAAAAGTTGATAAGTAACGGAAGGTTAGCGCAGCCTACTGATTGAGCCTTGGCGCCAATAGAGCCACTTTGTACTTCACAGCGATTAATACCGCGATGATCAGCCTGGCTCAATTTTAACTTTGTTGCCAAAACTATTTTTTCTCTGACATTGATAGGAATGGCGCCATCAATGACAATTGCCTCAAAATCAAAAATAGCTAAAGAACACAATGCCGCGTAGGCGAGGCCATCTGCAACTTGGTCTATCCACTTATCGAGTACGGGGCCTAAGTCTCCCCAATACTCTTTTGAACTCCATAGTATGTCAGTATTGTAGCCATCACCTTTGAGCATTTTTTCGAGAATATACAGTGATGATTGCATAATAAGTTGTTGGGAGGTTAGTTGTCCTTCTCTATTAAGCATAGGCCTAGGTAATGAACCTATAGCGCCGGCATTACCTTTTTTACCAGTAAATAAGGTTTCGTTTATAACAACTCCACCACCAATAAAAGTACCAATAAAAATATATAAAAAATCGCTAAAACGAGCAGGATTACCAAAGCTTAATTCAGCTGAACAAGCAGCGGTATCATCATTACATACATACACGGGAAGATGTACAATCTGATTTATTTTTTCTTTAAAATCAAAAGACTTCCATTCATTCAATACTGTTTTTGGAGCGCCGGCTTCTTCTGTCCAGTTCCAAATTTCGTAAGGGGTAGCAACACCCACACCTAAGATACGCTTGGCTAATTCGTCACTTAAGCTCATTTTAAGTACGCTGATCCCTTTCTCTAAAAAGGTTAGCAAGCTCTGTACTGTGGGGTAAGCGCAGTTTTCGTGCAAAGTTGCGCGTATATTTCCTACTAAGTCAATCAAGGTTAAATCAAAACTGCGACGACCTACTTTTAAGCCAATTCCAAATGCACCATCTGGATTTAACGCAAATGGGATGGTTGGTTGGCCAACCTTACCACGCTGAGGGTCTTTCCGTATTAATAACGATTCGGCTTCTAAACTATTGATAATTACTGTGACGGCCTGTGCTGAAAGCCCTGTTTTTTGTGCAATTTCAGCTTTTGGAGCACTACCGTGTTGGCGAATTAATGACATAATTCGGCGTTCATTATGAGCACGCAGGCCAGATTGGCTTCGGCCTTCTTGTAAAGAGAGTCGAGGGTTTTTAGATTTGATAATTATTCCTACCTAGTTGTTATTATCTTGAATAACCTGATTAATTGTACACCGAGTGTGTGTAATTGGCGACTATATTAGCTTTATTGCCGGGTTCATTTCTTATTATTAAATTTACGACAGAGTATAAATAAGTCACAGGAGGTTAATAAATAACTATAGTTGATTTATTGACGGAATGATATTTAACTGGTTAAATGCTTTACTTAACATTAACAACTGAGACACGGCAATGACCACACACACACACACACAAACACCTCTTGTCTCCAAGGAGATGGTGGTTCCCTTTATTTTACTTGTTCTGTGCTTTGCTGCATGGGGAGCTGCGGCAAACATGACTGATCCGCTAGTAAAAGTGTTTAGTAAAATTTTTACTATGTCGTCAGTGCAGTCTGCATTGGTACAATTTAGCTACTATGGAGCTTACTTTTGCCTAGCTATTCCGGCGGCATATATCAATAAACGCTTTTCGTATAAAACAGGTGTGTTAACCGGTTTAGGGATGGCTGCAATCGGAGCATTTTTGTTTTATCCCGCCAGCCAAGCAATGACTTATGGTTTTTTTTTAGTGGCTTTGTTTGTGTTAGCTGGAGGCTTATCTATTTTAGAGACATCAGCAAACCCTTATGTAATGGGAATGGGCACCCAACAAGGTGCAACTCGCAGGTTGAATTTGGCGCAATCATTTAACCCTGTCGGTACTAACATTGGTGTTTTTTTAGCCGCTACCCTTATTTTACCAAAGCTCAATACCGCAACCTCTGGTGAGCGCACAAATATGAATAGTGAGCAATTAACTAGCATTATAAGCGCAGAACTTGATGCAGTTATGGTGCCTTATGTTGGTATGGCTTGTGTGTTGGTTTTTATTTGGTTGGCAATTGCGTTTACTAAAACACCTAATTTTTGTAAGCAAAAAAAAGTCTCTAAGCATGTAGAATTTAGTGCAACGTTTAAGCGCTTGTTTAAAAATACCCATTACCGCTTTGGTGTTATCGCCCAGTTTTTTAATGTTGCGGCGCAAACTTGTGTATGGACATTTACCATCCAGTACGTAATGGAGGCACTCGATACAAATGAAGTTACTGGGGGAAGTATTTTACAATACAGTATGATCACCTTTTTAGTTTCTCGATTTGTAATGACCTGGCTTATGGGATTTATTCGTCCTGCCAAACTGTTAATGGCAACCTCTATTATTGCAATGCTGCTGTGTTTTTATATGGTGAAAATGCCAAATATAAGTGGCGTATGGGCGCTGGTAAGTATATCGGCTTGCTTGTCGTTAATGTTTCCAACTATTTACGCGATTTCACTACATGGGTTAGGCGATGATGCAAAACTAGGTGCTGCTGGTTTAGTAATGGCTATTTTAGGTGGAGCGATAGTTCCTGTATTCCAAGCTGTGTTTATTGATACATACAGTGTCGCGTTTTCTTATGTTGTGCCTGCGGGGTGTTTTATTATTGTTGCAGCTTATGCTGCATTTGATTTAAAAACAAAAGTCAGAGTATTCAATAATGTAGCGCCTTGCTAAATGGATTGAAAACCGAGCCTGAAGGCTCGGTTTTACTTTTTAACTTTTCTCATTTGTAAATCTTCTTTAACCCCAACCTTCATCGGATTAAGATATTAGGCATGTTGATATTCTTATTTAGTTGAAAAAATATGTTTTTAGATCTCACCGAAAATACCAACCAAAATGTTTACTCTTACTTAGTAGGCGGTATCAGCCCACGGCCTATCGCATGGATAAGTACATTAAATAGCGAAGGTAGTGCAAATATTGCGCCTTATTCATTTTTTACTGTGGCTAGTTGCAAGCCAGCTGTTTTAAGTGTTACGCAAGTAAACCCTAGTGATAAAACGAATAAAGATACGCTTAGTAATCTAATGGCAACTAAAGAATGTGTGGTTAATATTGTCAGCCAAGAGCTAGTTGAAAAAATGAACCAAAGTTGTGCAAATTATCCTAGTGATATAAGCGAGTTTGATGCAGCTAACATTGCCCAAGCTCCAAGTAAGTTAGTTAACGCGCCAAGCGTTGCCGATTCAAAAGTACGGTTTGAATGTAAGTTACGCGAAGTTATTAGTATTTCAAATGAGCCTAGTGGTGGAAAAATGATGTTGCTGGATGTAGTGGGTATTTGTATAGACGATGAAGTGATGAGTGGTGGCTATATTGACCCTGAATTATTAAATGCAGTGGGCAAAATGGGCGGCGATTACTTTAGTACAACCAAAGATAAGTTTTTGCTTAAAAGGCCACAGTTGTGAAATAATCGTTTACTTAGGAGTACAATAATAAAAGGATTTACGAATGTTTAAGTTCATTTTCACTTTGTTAATTGCTTTGCAAAGTTTTGGCTCTTTTGCCACACAAGATAAAAAACTACCTATAGAGGTTTTTGCAGGCTTAAAAGATTTTAGCCAAGTGAAGCTATCTCCCAATGGTAAGAACCTCGCTTTTATAAGAAACCATCAAGGGACTTTAATCTTAATGGTTAAAAACTTGGAGACGGGGGTTACAACACCAATTATAAACTCAAATAACCATACAGTGTTTTTTGATTGGTATAACTGGGCAAATGATGACGTACTGTTACTTGGTGCTCGCTATATAAAATATCAGTTTGGCGGAGTTAAATATACATCAACGCTTATGTATGCGTATAACTTTAAAAATGATAAAGGTCTTAAATTAGCTTTTAAAGCCAACACAGTAAGAGATGAAATCCAGCCACAATATTCAGACCGAATTGTTAGTTTTTTACCTGAAAAAGAAAATAAAATTTTAGTTCAAGGGGATTTTAAAATAGCAAATACCCCAGCAGTTTATGAGTTAGATTTAACCACATTACGTAAGACACAAATACAAAGACCACGCAGTAATGTAGTTACTTGGTTTGCCGACAGGCAAGGTAAAGTTCGTATTGCAAAAAAAATGGACGATACGCAATTTACTTACGATTATTTTGATGAGAATAAACAGTCGTGGGAAACTTTATTTGATTATGAGGTTTTTAGTAAGCAAAGTATTTCTATATTAGGGTTTGATAAAGACTCTAATTTTTTATACATCACTGCGTTACATGAAGGGCGCGATGCATTATTTAAACTCAATTTAACGACTAAAGCTCGCGAGCTAATTTACAGTAATAGTAAATATGATTTTGATGGGTCTATTTTTTATTCACAACAAACTGGCGAAGTTGCAGGCTTTACTGATTCACATTTAGATGATGGTATTAAATATTGGGATAAAGACTTAGATAAATTACATCGTTCTTTGCGCGTATCACTCCCTAAAGATGAATATAAATTAGATATTGTAAGTACCAGTAAAAATCAGCAAAAATATATACTTTATATCAGTTCAGACAAAACGTCTGGTAGTTATTTATTTGGGGATAGAGTAAAAAAGCAGGTGAGTGCAATTGCTGATGTTTATCCGCAAATAGATGCCTCTGTATACAGAGGCAAAAAGCGCATTAGCTACAAGGCAAGAGATGGCTTAAAAATAGAAGGCTATCTAACTCTACCAGTAGAATATAAAGAAGGTGATAAGTTACCAACAATTATATTTCCACATGGCGGCCCTATGGCAAGGGATTATGCTAATTTTGATTACTGGACAGCTTTATTAGCCTATAACGGATATGCTGTTTTACAGCCTAATTTCCGTGGTTCGAGTGGTTATGGGCACGACTTTTTAATGCAGTCAATTCAAGGTTTTGGTTTGGCTATGCAAGATGACTTGCAAGACGGTGCAAACTGGTTAATTGACCAAGGAATAGCACAAGCAGATAGCATTTGTATTGGTGGTGCTAGCTATGGTGGCTATGCAGCGTTAATGGCTGTAATTAAGCACCCAGAAACGTTTAAATGTGCAGCTAGTTTTGCTGGGGTAAGTGATTTACAGTATTTAGTGAGTAAAGCACGACACTTTACAAACAAAAATATCGTTAGAAAGCAGTTTGGAACTGATGATGATTTACTAGAAGCTAATTCTCCAGTGAATTTTGCTAAAAAAATAACAAGACCAATATTGCTTGTACATGGAACTGACGACAGTGTGGTACCTGTTTATCATAGTAGAGAAATGCAGGATGAACTTGATGATGAAGCAAAAGATGTTACTTATATTGAGCTTGAGGATGGCGATCATTACTTATCTTATCAAGAACACAGAGTTAAAACTCTTCAGGCATTTTTAGACTTTTTTGATAAACATTTGAAAAAAATAAATAGCCAGACTCCAGTTAAATAGCAAAAAGACAACTTAGGTTGTCTTTTTTGATCACAATCTTCCTTTGTTTGTGCACATTGTTTGCACTTTTACTTGTTAACTTTGTTTTATTAAACGTTAAAGTAAAGGTTCAAGCATTGAAAACACTTCTTAAAACAAAAGCCGCTAATGCAACTAAGTTATTTGCGTTAAGTGCGCTTTGTATCGCTTTAAGCGCATGTAATAGCGATTCAACAAGTACTGCAACAGACGGCGATACAGTCAGTAATAGTGCTCCAACGGTTGATGCTGGTATTGACCAAACTGTTAATGCGGGCGATACCGTTTATTTAAGTTCAATGGTTGAAGATGACGGTGAAGTATCGGTTAGTTGGTCACAAACATCAGGCACTACCGTTAGTTTATCTTCAAGTACTGCAACGTCTACAGAGTTTGTTGCACCTGAAGTTTTAACCGATGAAGCACTTGTATTTGAAATTAGTGCAGATGATGGCACAAACGATGTCGTTGTAGATACAGTTATAGTTAATGTTATTGCTTCATCAGACTCAGTTACAGTTGATAATAGTGCAAAACTTACCAGCTGGTTAATTAACAACGATACAACTTCTACATACATACAAAATAATGGTGCAGTGGTTGAAGATGTTCAATCAGTTGAGGTTGTTAGCGTTACTGAGGAAGATGCTGACGTTGAATACATGTATGTGCAAACTACTGACATTCCTAAATATGATGTAACGCTTACACAAGACCAAGTAGACGCGTTAAATAACCGCCCGCGTGCAGCTACCGATTTTTATAACGGTGTAACTTCTGCAGCAGTAGGGCAAACCATTTCCTTTGGTGAAGATATTGGCTATAACAGCAGCACTGAAAACTGTGATGACACAGGCGGTGCAGGTTATTGGCCTCCAGGACCGGGTTGCCCAACAGAACAAGCGGTTGAAGCATATTTTCCGCTAACACCTACCGATTTATCTGACGCTGAAACTTGCGAAACAGGTTTAGGTACAGTTGGCTTAATGGTTAATGGCACCAGTATATTTAACTGGGGCGATGGTATGAGCTACGGAAATAATATTTGGTATACATTAGCGCCCATTGCTGAGCAATATGATGTTGATGTGTGTGGCGGACATGCTGCTAACGGTGAATATCATCACCATTTTTATACTAGTTGCTTAGCTGATTTACTTGAAGATGATGGCGATGCGCATTCACCTATCTATGGGTTTGCAGCTGATGGCTATCCGCTTTATGGTCCTTATGAAAGTAACGGACAACTAGCATTAAGTGGCTGGGAAATGCGAGATTACGGTGCACCTACAAGTGAAGGGGGTTGTGGTACTGAGGGTGAGCGAAGCTGTACCTTAGTTGATCAATACGATGTTAGCCAAGGTACACAAACAAGTGATGCAGGTCCTGCTATAGGTGCACAAGTAACAACGCTCTCTGGTAATAGATTGAATGCCGACGATGGTTATTACTTTGAAGATTATTACTACGCGCAAAAAACAGTAACCGGTGCTCAATTAGATGAGCATAACGGCCACGATACTAATGATGGTAAGGGTTATCACTACCATATAACACTAACGTTAGACAGTGATGGTAAATTACAGCCTTCTTTTCCTTATCAAATAGGGCCTCGTTTTAAAGGTCAATTAGCCGCTAATTCAATTGGTCGCTGTGATACTGGCGAAACAATGGGTCCACCACCGGGAATGTAAGGAGTAACTATGCGTTATTTTAAATACGCATTGATCCTAACAACTGCTGCGCTATTGAGCTTCAAGCTCTTTGCGCAGCAGGAAATGATGGATCATAGCCATATGCCTATAGCTGTGCCAAATGACACGCCAATCCCGGCATTAAGCCTTAAGTTATTAAAAGATAGTATGTCGGGTTATAACTTAATTTTAGATACACAGCGTTATGATTTGTCTGTGCCGCCAGAGGGCACGATGAACATGCAACAAATGATGGGCGTGACAACAAACCAAGACACCGGTTTTTTACAAGGTCATGCTCATTTATACATTAATGGGGTTAAAATACAGCGAATTTACGGACAAGCGTTGCATTTACCTGCTAACTTATTTAAAACTGGTATAAATACCGTATCGGTTACTTTAAATAATCATGGTCATATGTATTGGACCGCTCAAGGTAAAAAAATAGTTGCTACGCTGTATGTTAACGACCAAACCAAAGAGTTTATAACATACCGATTTGAGAGCTTTCCTAGCAAGGTTGAAAACACGCATTAATGAAAATTCATAATAAACTTTTTTTAATACTATTTAGTTTTACCTTTAGTGTTATTGCAGGGCTTGTGGTTCTTATACAGTGGAGCATAGGGCAAGGCGTAATTGATTTTGTTAATGCAAAAGAGGTGAAAGCGCTTGAACCACTTGTTGTGCAATTTGCAAAGCAATACGAACAAACACCCTCATGGGAGCATGTTGTCGGCAATGGCGAAAGCTTTAGAAAACGTGTTGAATCGCAATTAGAAAATAGCCAGTTTTTGCCTAGGCCACAAGAAGGCCCAGGTCCGCGTGGGCGAGTGATGCGACCACCGCCGCCAGATCATATTCGTTTAGAGGAAGATCGCCGCCCACCGCCAGAAAATATTGCTCACTACGCTTTGCTTGACGAAAATAAACAGCGAGTAGTGGGTAGATACCTCAGCGATTTAAAATATATAACAACCCCAATTATTGTTAACGATAAAATAGTGGGTTACTTAGCAGTTTCTAAAAGAGATAGCTTGGTTGATGGCTATGAGCTTGATTTTTTACAGCAGCAAACTAACTACTTATGGTTTATTGCTTTAGCTGCGGTATTGCTAACATTAATGGTTACTTTTTTATTGTCTCGTCACCTAGTAAGCCCTGTAAAGCAAATTGCTAACGGTATGCATCGCTTAACGCAAGGTAATTACGAGACCAAACTCAAACTTGAGCGAAAAGACGAGCTAGGACAGTTGAGCGAAGATTTTAATACGCTTGCATTTACACTCGCTAAAGATGAGCAAGTACGTAAGCGTTGGCTTGCTAATATTTCTCATGAGCTTAGGACGCCAATGAGTATTTTACTCGGTGAACTTGAAGCTATGCTACTTGGTATACGAGAACCGAACGCAAAAAATATAAGTTCGGCTAACGATGAAGCTTTGCATTTAAAACGCTTAATAGACGACTTGCATATGCTCAATAGCGCAGAGTTAGGAGGTATGCACTACACTATGCAACCTACTGATATGGCGTTATTATTAAATACTATTGAGCAAAAATATCAGGTTGTGCTTGAACAACATAATATAAAAATATACCTACTAAATAGCGCTAAACACATAACTGTACAAGCAGATAAAACACGCCTTTTGCAGCTACTCGATAATATTTTAATGAACGCAGTACACTATGCACAATGTACAACTATTTCTTTAACGGCTAATAATATAAGCATTAAAGGGCAAACTTATTTAGAGCTTATAATCGAAGATAATGGTGTCGGTGTAGAGCAATCGCATTTATCGCATTTATTTGAATATTTATACCGAGTAGATAGTTCGCGTAATCGCCAAGAGGGCGGTTCTGGCTTAGGTTTATCTATTTGCCAGCATATAGTTAAAGGTCATAAAGGTGAAATAGCTGCAGAAAAAGCCAGCTTAGGCGGCCTTGCTATTATTATTAGATTGCCAACTATTTAGCTTATAAAATAAAGTTAAGGTTACTTACAGAGATGCCTATGAGTGAACAAATACTAATTGTGGAAGATGAAGTAAAGCTAGCTAACTTAATGAGTGACTTTTTAAGTAGCCATCACTTTATTACTCATCAAATACATCACGGGAATGAAGTATTACCTTGGCTTGAAATTAACAGGCCGAGTGTAATCTTGCTAGACATAATGTTACCAGGTCAAAGTGGTATTGAACTGTGTAAAGCAATCAGGCGCTTTTCAAACGTGCCTATTATTATGGTATCGGCAAAGGTAGAAGAAATAGATAGATTACTTGGGCTTGAATTAGGTGCAGATGATTATATTTGTAAGCCGTTTAGTTATGCTGAGCTGGTGGCACGTGTAAAAGCTATTTTAAGGCGATTAAATAACGCAAGTGACGTTACAGAGTCAACAATGAAGCTTGACGAGAGCAGCTACAGCGTAAAATTTAAATCAAACAGTATAGAATTGACGAACTTTGAATTTCAACTATTTAAACCTTTGTTTAACAACCCAAATCGTATTTATTCGCGCGATAGCTTAATGGACACTATGTACGCCGATCAGCGTATTGTGAGCCACCGTACTATTGATAGCCATATTAAAAAGTTGCGTAAAAAACTAGATGAAGTGACACAAACTGAAAGTGTTATCCAGTCTGTTTATGGGGTTGGCTACCGGTTTGTGCATCCACAGTAAGGTGGAATGAGCTATGACGATGAGTTACTCATCATCGTCAGCATTTTTAATTCGCTCTAAACGGTCAAACTCTTCGTATTCGGCAGCTTGGATTTCATCAAGAATAGAATCTACATCAGCAAGTTCGTCGCTGTCTTCAAATTCACCTGTAAGCGTTGAATTAGGCGTTAAATTGGCCTCTTCAAATAGTGCCCACATTTCTTTAGCGTATTGAGTTTTTAGTATGCTTGGCGCAAATTCACCATAGTAGCGGCGTATGTTATTTACATCGCGTGCAAACATAGCTTGTGCACTGTTATTTGCTGAAGCGTTAACGGCTTGCGGTAAATCTATAATTACAGGGCCGTTATTATCTACAAGTACATTAAACTCAGATAAATCACCGTGTATTATACCAGCGCAAAGCATTAACTTAATGTAATGTATCATGAGTTTATACTGCTCAATCGCTTGCTCTTCACTAAAAACGACATGTCCTAGTTGAGGGGCTACGTTACCATCTTCATCAGAGACGAGCTCCATAAGCAGCACGCCATCAATACAAAAGTAAGTATCAGGAACGCGTACACCCACGCTAGCTAAACGAGATAACGCATCAACTTCGGCATTTTGCCAAATTTCTTCTTCTAATTGGCGGCCATAGCTAGAGCGTTTACCCATAGCACGCGCTTGGCGTCCACCACGTACTTTTCGGCCTTCTTGATATTGTGCCGCTTTTTTAAAACTACGTTTAACCGCATCTTTATACACTTTCGCACAGCGAATATGTTCACCACAACGCACAATAAATACATCGGCTTCTTTACCGCTCATTAGTCGGCTTATTACTTCGTCAATAAGGCCATCATCAACAAGAGGTTGTAGGCGTTTAGGTATTTTCACAGATTGCCTGCTAAGTAGGGTTGGTTATTAATCATTATTTATGAAAGTGCTCTGTATTTGTTTGTTTAATTGGCTCAAGCAGTATATCAGCTTTGAGAATTAAGGGCAGTAACACTACTGCCAGAGAGTAATTAATCGTATTATTTTATTAGCTTATATATTGATTGCAAAGCAATCAACCAGAACTTTTTTTGAATCATCAGTTTTTATTAAAAATAATTTATTACTTCCTCATTATTTGCACATTGTTTGCGTTTTTAAAGCGTAATCTTAGTTTAATTCTTAAATACGAGGTTATTACTATGAAGCATTTTTCAACTCTTGCCACTGTGGCAATATTATCTATTGCTTTTTCAGCTAATGTAGCTGCTCGAGGCGGTGACAATCCTCCTGAAAAACCTGACTTTTCAACTATTGATACTGATGGTGATGGCGTAATTAGCTTTGAAGAGTTTAGTGCTAAAAAACCGCCACACGGTGATGCACAAACAATTTTTGATTCTATAGATGCCGATGGTAATGGCGAAATTACTGAACAAGAGCTTAGCGATCATAAACCACCTCGTCGTGAACGTTGAAAGGATACTAAAATGATTAATAATATTGGCAGCAGCTCTGTGAGTTTTGTGCCGCAACAAAGTAGTCAAGCTGCAAAATTAACAACAGAGCAAAGTGATTTTGTTAAAGAAACGCTTGCACAGTTTGATGCAGAAAACTTAACTAGCGACGATGCGCAAAGTATTCAAGCTGCATTTAAAGAACAAGGTATTGAACCAACAAAAGAGCTTGCTGATTTAATGGGCGAACTCGAGTTTGATGCTAAAAGCATTGGTGATGCAGGAAGAGCAGAAGGTCAAAGACCGCCGCCACCGCCACAAAACTCATTAGAATCAGTCGATACAGACGAGGTAGTGAGCTACTTAGATGAGCTCTTAACTGAGTATTCAAACCAGTTGTCTGATGAAGATAAAGAATCAATCCTTGCATCAGTGCAAGAGAAGTTTGGTTTAAGTGAAGGCGATTCACTGCTAAATGTAACTGCTTAGGTGTTATTACTTAGAGTAAAGCTGACTGTTACTCGAAAGTCTTAAGTCCAAAGCCCAACGGTTAATTCTGTTGGGCTTTTTTATTGGCTTAATTTAATCGCGTTTCTATTTTGCTGGTGCCATCTTCTTCGGTAAATTTAAATACAAAATCTTTTTTACCGTCTTGGTTTATATCTACCAGAAGAATATCTTTATTATTTTTAGGCAGCGTTAGCTTTAATTTTTTGCGTTTATCATTTAGCAGTGAGTCTTGCTCTGCATAATAAATATACAGCGTTTTTTTACTGTATTTGTATACCGCATCAATATAGCTATCGCCGTTAATGTCACCTAAATAGAGAGCCGGTTCTGATTCATCGCCATTCATCCCCACTTCCATTTCTAAATCAAGTTCAATACTCGATTTATTGGCAAATGAGCCGTCGGGTTGCTGCTTATAAAGATTCATTTCTACATCTACATCAGTACTGCCACCGCCTAATGCCATAGAGGCGATAGTACCTAAGCCAATATCTAAGTCCATTTTTTGTAAATCAATTAAGCCATCATTATTAAAGTCAGTTTTGAGCAATAACTCACTAGGGCCCTGTGTTTCAAATAAGGTAATGGGCGTATTAGTAAAACCTTTAGCACTCCCTAGGTACAAAGTATGTGCTATTTTTATATCTAGCGAGTCCATACCTTGTGTAGGCTTAAACTGTCTGGTTGTAAAATCTAGAAATCCGTCGTTATTAATATCAATAATTTGCTTTATTTTGCGAGTCTCGCCATTGCTTAGCTCGCCTAGCTCAATGCTAAAATCAATTGAGGTAAGCTTTTGCTCAAAGCCCTCTGAATTAGCAAGTAGTACATCTGCTCCAAAGTCATTTGAAAAAACCAGGTCGTTTAATCCGTCGTGGTTAAAATCGATAACCACAGGTTTATTGTTAATATTAACTTCTAAAGAAAGCCCTTTTCCTGAAAAGCGGCCTTCATATTTAGGTATTTGCTTAAATTGGTTAGGCTTAAAGCTGCCATCTTTATTTTGAATGTATAAAGTACTGCTTGCTAACCCAGGAATGAAAATATCGCTTAGACCATCGTTGTTAGCATCGAAAACAAAGTCTACTTTTTCAAATTTATCTATTTTTAATTGATTAAGAACCGACTCATAATTAAACAACAATGTTGGTTTACCTGCTTGGGCTTTATATACGCCATCACTTGTTAGTACGAGTGCTTGTTTATCGGTGATGTTAGCAAGTGTTGCCACATCAAACCCGATGGCGTTTTTTGGTAAAGCAAGTTCACTACTAAGTGATGTAAGTAAATTGATGGCTTCTAATTGTTTTAATTCTTTATTATATGCAAATAAAATCTCTGAATCGGTTGATACTAATTCATCCGTTGTTTTTATTGCCATTGTTTGAGCTATAACGCTTATGGGGGTAAGTAAAGTGATGAGTGAATAGCAAAGTGGTTTTATCATGCAAATTCCTTTTTTATATTTAGTTGTATCGTTAAAGTTTTTATTATTTAAGCAGCGTCAGCGCATAATTTTACCTACTATCCAGCGCTGGGGCTTTTTCGTTTAAACGTAATATACATATGTAAGTTGGATTATATTTAGCCTACGCTAATTACTATGTACTGGGTGTAAGCAATTGTAAGATTATGTTTTAGGGAGGGGCTGCTGACCTTTAAGGATTGAAATTTGTTCAATCCAAGGACGATTTAATCGCGGCGCGAGGTTTGTAACCTAGTAACAAAGAGTCAATCTCCCTAGGCAGAACCCTTCGGACAGCGCATGTTTGGCATTTATGCTACGTTATCAACTGGTTATGGGGGCTAACCACACTTCATAGGCTCTGCCTTGCTTAATATCAAACAGTCTGCTGCAAATTCAACCTCGAAAAATATACTGGCCCTAATAAGAAAGGTAGCGCATAACTCATATGGTAGCTAAGCGCTTTTAGAAGTGTTTGGTTATTAACTACATCGCTTATTTTGCTCATTTAAATAAGCATCTACAAAACCTACTTCCATCGGTTTTGAAAAGTAATAACCTTGTAGGTGAGATACACCAATTTTAGTGAGTGTGTTTGCTTGCTCAATAGTTTCAACGCCTTCTGCAACAACAGTAAAATCTAAAGTAGAGGCCATTTGTACAATTGCATGAATAATACTTAACCCTCTTTTATCCATATTTTGAATAAAGCTTCTGTCTATTTTTACTATATCGACACCAATATCAAGCATGCTTGATAGTGATGAGTAGCCTGTACCAAAATCATCAATTGAAATACAAAAGCCTTGTTTTTGTAGTGCTTTAACGGCTGTCAAAAATGTGAGTTTATCCTCGGCAAATACTGACTCAGTAATTTCTATGTGTAGGTTTTTAGGTTCTACCAGGTGGCGATTTACTATTTTTAATACCTTAGATACAAAATCAGGATCTTGTAGCTGAATAACCGATACGTTTACGCTTATAGCAATTTGTGGTTGTAAGTGACTTAATTTTGTTGCTTGTATACATGCCTGTTCTATTACCCAAATACCTAACTCGGTTATTAAACCGTATTGCTCGGCAATAGCTATAAATTCATCAGGGAAAATATTTTCACCATCTAGTTGCCAGCGTAATAATGATTCAAAAGAGGTTACTTTTGAGGTTTTGCTATCAACAATTGGTTGAAATACTAGCCTTAAACTATTTTCTTCTATGGCACTGGCTAGGCGTTGACTCAAAAGATACTCCCTTTCTTGTATTAATTTGAGTGAATCGTTATAAATATTGATATTACCTTTCGCGATGCGTTTTTGGTGATACATTGCAGTATCAGCAGAGCGAATTAAAGTATTAAAATCACTCCCGTGCTCAGGATACATGGCAATACCAATAGTTGCAGATACCCATTTTTGATATTTATATGTTTCATGCTCGGCACCAATGCTTTGAAGTACTTTATCTGCAAACTCGATAAGCTCAGCTTGTTTTTGATACGTTGCTAAAATTAAAAACTCATCCCCGCCCCATCGGCATTTAAATAGCTGTTGATTGCATACATTACTAATTCTTCGTGCTATTTCTTTTAATACTTTATCGCCTACTTTATGACCCAACGAATCATTTATTTGTTTAAACCCATCTAAATCTACAAATAATAAAGCAAAGGGTTCTTGAGGGTTGTCTGCTAGTTGTCTGTTTGCATTTTTTAAAAATGCGGTTCGGTTTAATAGATTTGTAAGTGGATCGGTATTCGATAAACGGTAAATTTCTTCTGTGCGTTGCTCAACCTTGTTTTCCATTTCATTAAGCAGCTCTCTGTTTTGGTTTTTGAGCTTGATTGCGCTGTGTGTAAATGTGGCTGATTTGTACGATGAAGCTACCATAATAGCAGTAAATGCTAGGCCTAAAATACCGAGGACAGAGTTGTAGTTTTCGTTAGAAAAGGTTAATAAAAAAGAGTAGGGCGCCAGTAAAATAATGCTATAGAGTACAGCGGTTACTCGACTTCCTGAAAGCAGATTTGCAGAGCCTCCTGCAAATGCCGATAAAATAGCAATCGTGGTTGTCGTCTCTATTGCTGATGAGGTGCTATGAAACCAAAGTGCATACCCACACCACGATAGCGCAGTTAAAATACACCCGGTTGAAAATCTTTTTGAGTATGTGTCAGCATTAAATAACGGGCTATCCTTTTTGGTTTTATAAAACCACATTACATCAATAGCGCGAGCTGCTAATAAGACAACCATAATGCTTAGCCAAATACTTTTTTCGTAGGATATTTTCTGGTTATTTAAATCAAAAGCAAACACTAATATAAAACTGACTACAGTCGAAATGGCAATGCCAGAGATGGCATTAGAGTATAAAATTTTAACGGTTTCTCTGCGTTCTTCACTATTTAGATTTTTATATGGCACTAAGTAAAACCTTATACAAAAGTCACTCCAACTAGCGATGGAGAAACGTTCAAGAAATACAGCAAATATTTCAGATGAACAAAAGCGTATTAAACATCGATTAGTTAGGCTCTAATCCTGAGTATAAGAATAAATATAGTTTATGAAAGCAAAAAAAAAAGCTAGCACAGTAAAAAGGCTCATAATAAATAATCATTATGAGCCTTAAAATTATTAAGCAGGTTAAAGTGTTAACGACTTTACTTGCTGTTTAGTAGATTTAACCTTCGAAATCACTATCGTTATGGCGCTCTGCCATTTGATCTTCTTCAGGGCCCCATGTGCGATTTACGCGGCGGCCGCGCTTTACAGCAGGGCGATCAGCAACTTGTTTTGCCCAACGAACAACATGAGTGTATGAGGCAACATCTAAAAATTCAGCTGCATCATATAAGTCGCCTAAAACAAGCGAGCCATACCAAGGCCAAATTGCAATATCGGCAATTGAGTATTCATCACCCGCCATGTATTCATTTTCGCTTAAATGACGATTTAACACGTCAAGTTGGCGTTTAGTTTCCATGGTAAAACGATCAATAGGGTATTGCATTTTACTTGGTGCGTAACTATAAAAGTGACCAAACCCACCACCTAAGTATGGCGCTGATCCCATTTGCCAAAATAGCCAGTTACGACACTGCGTTTTAGCTTTTAAATCCTTAGGGATGAGTACATCAAATTTTTCAGCCAAATATTGTAAAATAGAACCCGATTCAAAAACGCGAGTAGGTGGGGTAGTTGAATGATCCATTAGCGCTGGGATTTTTGAGTTTGGATTAATATCAACAAAGTCAGATCCAAACTGATCGCCATCACCTATGTTTATTAAATATGCGTCATAGTCTGCATCGGTGCAACCAAGCTGTAAAAGCTCTTCAAACATGATTGTAGCTTTTTGGCCATTTGGTGTAGCAAGAGAATAAAGCTGAAATGCGTGCTCACCAATAGGTAGGGTTTTGTCATGAGTCGCGCCTGCAATTGGGCGGTTAATGCTGGCAAATTTACCGCCACTTTCACTTTCCCACGTCCATACTTTTGGTGGCGTGTATTCGTTTTGATCACTCATAAATAACCTCAATGTTAAATGAAAATGCTTAATACTTACTCATAAATGTGGCCATAAAAAATTAATTAAAGGCCCTAAATATTTAATTTACCGACCTTTTAATTTATCGGCTTTTGCTAATCTATAACCTAAAAACAACCCGCTTAGCGCTCCAAATAAATGGCTTTCAAACGATACATGATAGCGCTGAGGTAAAACACCCCATATAAAACCGCTATAAAGTATAGCCACTGCAACTGCAATTATAATTGATTTTAATGAGCGTCTTACTAAGCCGTAGCATAGAATAAAGCCCCATAAACCATATATAACACCGCTTAAACCAACATGTATTTTACTGCGCCCAAATGCCCAAACTAAAAGTCCACCGATTAGAGCGGTAAAAATAAATACGTTATAAAAACGTTTTACGCTGTACTGGCAAATTAGCCAACTTAATACTACAAATGGGATCATATTACTGGCAAAGTGCCACCAGCTACCATGTAAAAAAGGTGCGCATAGTATGCCAATTAATCCTTGGATACTGCGTGGATATATGCCTAAACCATTAATATTTATGCCAGGTAGACTATTGATCACCTGTAGTACGAAGCAAATAACAACAATACTAAATATTGCGAAACGGGTACTTGTTAGTAATGACAGTGTGGTTGGCTTGGTTGCCATATAATCGCCCTAATTGACTTTAAGAGTTGCCAGTATAGGAATTGTATTTGCTAATGAAAAGCAATTAAAAAAGCACAGCATTAAATGCTGTGCTTAATTTTAATTATTACTCACTATTAACCTAATTTAGTTAATAGTTTTTTTGCAGCTAGTTCAGAGCTTGCTGGGTTTTGGCCGGTAATTACTAAACCGTCTTCTAGTGCTAATACACCCCAGTCGTCAGTTTTTTGATAATCGCCACCTTTTTTGATTAGCTCATCTTCAACTAAAAATGGCACGATATCGGTAAGTTGCACTGCAGCTTCTTCAGAGTTAGTAAAACCAGTTACTTTTTTACCCGCTACTAATGCATTGCCATCAGCATCTTTAACATTTAAAAATGCAGCACTTGCATGACATACCGCAGCAACAGGCTTTTGCTCTTTTACAAAGCTTTCGATAAGTGAGATTGAATCTGTGTTGTCAACCAAGTCCCATAATGGACCGTGACCGCCTGGGTAAAATACAGCGTCAAAATCGCTAGATTTTACTTCACTCAACACTTTAGTGTTTGCCATAAGTGTTTGTGCTGCGCTATCGGCGTCGTAACGTTTAGTTGCATCTGTTTGAAAATCGGCAAGTGTACTTGTCGGATCAATGGGTGGTTGGCCGCCAGCTGGAGACGCTAATGTTACTTCAACGCCTGCATCAACGAAGGCGTAATAAGGGGCTGCAAATTCTTCTACCCAAAAACCTGTTTTTTCGCCAGTGTTACCAAGTTCTGCGTGAGATGTAAGAACCATAAGTACTTTTTTAGACATTGAATATATTCCTTCTGATGATTTGAATTAGTTTACCTTGCTTACCAATTACTATATGCACTAACACTGCTTTAAACAACGATGATAAATTTAACTTTATTGGTTTAATAATTGATACAATAAAAAGGTTGAATTTAAAACACACTACGGAGCATTTATGAAAGTGTCGTTTGAGCAGTTAAAGAGCATGGTTGTATTTGCACAAATTGTAGAGCAGGGCAGCTTAACCGCTGCTGCCAAACAGCTAGGGCTTACGCGAGCAGTTGCAAGTTATCATTTAAAAAAATTAGAAACGCAGCTTGAAGTTACTTTACTAAATCGCTCAACCCGTACCATGGCGCTCACTGAAGCGGGCATTGCTTATTATGAGCGTTGTAGAATAATTACCGAACAAGCTAATGCGGCTAATCAGCAAATAGAAAATATAAAGAGCGAGCCACAAGGTTTACTTAAAATTAGTTGCCCAGTAAATGTGGGAATGCAGTTAATTGTGCCTGCAATAAATACGTTTAAGCGCCAATACCCTAAAATTCAAATAGACTTACAGCTTACCGACGATGTGGTTGATATTATTAAAAATGGGTTTGATTTTGCAATTAGGGGCGTGGCACTGAGTGACTCCAACTTGCAGGCAACCAAGCTGACTACAATGAGCACTTGTATTTGTGGCGCGCCTGAATACTTTGCACATTTTGGTAAACCTAAAACGCCTTTAGAGCTAGCAGAGCACCAATGGGTCGTTTATCAATTGGGCAGTAAAACATTAACACTTCAAAAAGATGGCAAAAAACACGATATTACAATGCAAGGCGCCTTAAGCACCAATAATGCCGCTGCTCGTACTGCTTTTGTTGAAGCAGGGCATGGCATTGGGCGTATTCCGCTTTACGATGCGTGGCCAAAAGTGCAAGCTGGACTGCTTGAAATAATATTAGATGATTATAAAAGCAAAGATATTGAGCTTTACGGGGTATTTCCGCCAGGGGCTGCGGGCTCTAAAAAGCTACGATTGTTTATTGATTACTTAAAAGCATACTTTGTAAAACAGCATACCGCTTTAGGTATGCTGAAAAGTACTTAATGAGTAGTTTTTACAGCATTTATAAAGTTCGGCTAAATAATGCCACCGCTTGTTGATACATATTTATCGCAAGGGCTGCATCGTATCGCTCACCTTCATCACGCATAAAGGCATGCTGTGCGTTAACTTCCTGCCACTGGTAATTGATGCCTGTGCTTACGCATTGCTGGTATATTTTAGCGCGGCCTTCTTTTGGCACATGCGGGTCTTGTTTGCCCCATATAAAGTGAATTTCGCCTTGTATATCAGCCATACGCTCGAATGAGTTATTTCCAGGTTGCGCAGGTAATGTATTGCTGTGAATATCAGTTGCGTATAAACAAAAAGCCGCATTAATTTCAGGATTTAGTGCCGCTCTGTAAGCTAAGTGACCGCCAATACATACGCCCATTGCGCCGACGGAGCCTGTGCAATAGCTTTGTAATCTAATGAAGTCGATCATAGTTTGTGTATCACTGTCGTGGTGCTCAAGTGGCTTTGCCCACTTGTCGGCATTGCCTTTGTCTTTACCTGTATCATCATAAGCAAGCACAGTGCCTATAGGGTTTAACTCATGAAACACTTCAGGCACTAACACTACAAAGCCATGGCTTGCTAAAATAGCTGCGCTGCGTGCGATGGGGGCAGTTTGCTGAAATATTTCAGAATAAAAAATGATAGCAGGGAACTGTCCTTGCGCTTGAGGGCGATATACAGTTGTTCGCATTAAACCTGTCGGTGTTGGCAAGTCAGCATTATGTTGTTGGATTATCATAAAAAGCGCTCAGTAAAATAAAATTATATATGCTGATATGGTAACTGAGCGCGATAAAATATACGACTTTTGTCGTTGAGTATTTATACCAACCTGCATAAATCTTTGATCAATTTAACGAATTAAATTTCACTACAACGTCGTTAAAAATTTTTTATTTAGAACAACTAGATAAAAAAAATTTTGCCTAGTTCTAGCGTAATTTTCTTAACGTTAAATAGACCCCATATATAAGCAGATTGGTATTAAATACTTGCAGGCATTTTATTACAACTGGCGTAGTAACTTACCGTAGCCGGCCAATCTGAAAAAATACCCATTACCCCCACGTCCTTTGCGAGTACGTCGACTACTGTCATCATGTCGCCATCGTTATCTATAACATCAGCAATTGATTGATAGTAATAACCTCCACCTTCATTAAGCGGGCCCGAGCGCTCAAGGCTCCATGCAATAAGCTTTAAACCTGCTGCTTTTGCGTCAATAGCGTATTGCGATGGCACAATATTACTTTCGTTATCTATTGTTAGCATCATCCAAATTGGAGGAGCTAAAATCTTCACCCCATCAGCCACTAACTCATCCATACCCGGTTGCCATGTTTGTGGGTTACTTGGATCAAATCCGGCTTCACTGTCACGTCCATCTAGGTATACGCTTTTATCTGCAAAGTCAGGGTTATTGTTAATCCAGTATTTTACGTCTTCAAGGTTAAATGATTGCGGATAAACTTTTGAGGCTGGCACACCCATTTGCGTGTACTCGTCTAGCATTTTTTGCGCATATTGTTCTTGTGTCATTCCATCAAATGGCATACTTACTTGTGGCGATTTTAGCTCTGGTGTCATTTTTACACCTAGCTCATTAAACAGTGCAATGCTTTGTTTATGGGTCATCAATGTGCCGTTGGTGGCATATAAATCAGTGCGCCAACTTGGTGTGCCATCCATGTAATCGGCAACGGTCGTTGCATTAGTGTTTGCACCATCCATTTTACCTTCAAGGGTTAAAAACTCCGCTAAGCTTATATCGCTGGTACAACATTTAGCTGATGCGGCAATACCATTAGCAGGGTCGGCTGGTGTAAATGGCACACTGCATTTAGCTGCAAGTTCAGGAATAGCTAAAATATTAGTTGTGGTATGTAAATCGCATTGAGAGTGGCGACAAACAAGCTCTTTGTCGTTTGTAAATGTAACATCGCATTCAACAATGCCAGCGCCCATTCTCGCTGCCGCAATGTAGGCTTCTTTAGTGTGTTCGGGGTATTGCATTGATGCACCGCGATGACCAATAGAAAAATCGGTGCGGTAAAAAGGACCTTCGCTGCATGACTCTAATTTTGTTTTTAGTGTGCTTTGCGCCATATCGTTAATTAAATAGTCAGGGCGAGTCCCTAGCTGAATATTTACTCCTTCAGCAACCTCTACAACAATGGGCGTAGGTACTTCAACAATTTCCACTTCGGTGTTGGTAACAACCACTTCTTTTTCTACTATTTCTACATCGTCGTCGCAGCCTGCAAGTGTGGCTAACAATATACAGCTTGTAAGTAAGGTAATACGTTTCATTGTTTATCCTTAAAAAGTAAAATTTGTACTACCTTAATGATTATTAATGACAATTTTGCTACAAGCTTATTAATTTACTTTTTTATTAAGCATTTGATTGACCAATAATGCACCTAACATTATAGCAGCCCCAATACTTAACCGAACTATATCGGCATCTCTGTTCCAGATCAGCACGTTAATTATAATCCCAGCTGGAATAAGCAAGTTATTCATAACTGCCAAAGCACCTACGTTGACAAGGGTTGCGCCTTTATTCCACATAAAGTAACCAAGTCCTGATGCAACCAACCCTAAATAAATTAGTATGCCCCACTGTGTGAAAGTGGTTGGTAATTTGTTTGAGTTACCAAATAATGCATAGCAAATTGTGGCAATAATAAGTGCGCCTATAAAAAACCATCCAAATACGGCTTTATCATCAAGCTGATTGTTATTCATTAATCGTTTGTAGGTAACTTGGCCTACAGCAAAACTTATATTCGCCCCTTGAACGATTAATAAGCCGATTATGAAATCGCTATTTAGGTTTTCGTAACGAATAGTAATTGCACCGATTACAGCAATAAGTGCGACTATAAAAAAGCGTGGGTTAAAGCGTCTGTTCAATACATCATTTAGCAGGGTAATGTACAAAGGAGTCATTACAGTAAATAGCAGCACTTCGGGAACGGTTAAAAATAAAAATGAGTGGTAGTAAAAGCTATACATAACACCAAGTTGTATAGCGCCAATCAGCATAAGCTTTAAGGCTAAAGGTTTAGGCGTTTGTTTGAGCTTTAAAAAAGGTAAAAAAATCAGTGTTGCCAGTGCTATGCGTATTAATACGCTAAACCAAGCGTCAACTTGGCCTGCTAAATACACACCAATTAAACTAAACGAAAACGCCCAAAGCAAAGTGACTGCAAATAAGTACTGCATAACCATCATCTTTTAATAAATATTGAGCTAAGTTTATCTGTTATATGTGAGGGTATAAACAATAAAAGCCCGCAAGCGGGCTTTTATAAAAGTGAGCTTAATAAATTAAGTTATTTACTCAACTAAACCACGGCGCTTAAGTAATGCGTCGGTAGTTGGTTTTTGACCTCTAAACTCAATGTAGCTTTGCATTAAGTCGCGGCTGTTACCTTTAGATAGGATTTCTTTACGGAACTTATCACCATTTTTACGTGTTAAGCCGCCGTTGTTTTCCATATGTGCAAAGGCATCGGCTGCAAATACTTCAGTCCAAAGGTATGCGTAGTAACCCGCAGAGTAACCACCGGCAAATGTATGGCTAAAGTAGTTTGATTTATAACGCGGTGGTACAGGGTAGTAATCAATACCGTGTGCTTTTAGCGCATCGCTTTCAAACTTTTGAACATCAGTAATTTTTTTATCTGAGCCAAACGAGTGCCATTCCATATCAAGTAAAGCAGCTGCTAAATATTCAGTGGTACCAAAACCTTGGTTGAATTTTTGCGATGCAAGTACTTTATCAAGTAAAGCTTGTGGAATTGGCTCACCTGTTTTGTAGTGTTTGGCGTAATTAGCAAGTACCGTAGGTTCAATCATCCAATCTTCATTCGCTTGCGACGGAAACTCAACAAAGTCACGCGCTGTAGCAGTACCTGCTAAGCTTGGGTATTTAACGTCAGAGAATAAACCGTGCGCCGCATGACCAAACTCATGGAACATAGTTGACACTTCGTCAAACGTCATTAACGTAGGCTCGCCTGCAGCAGGTTTTGGAATGTTCTGCGCATTGTAAATAACTGGTTTAGTGCCTTTTAAGCCGCTTTGACTTACGTAAGCGCTCATCCATGCACCGCCACGCTTACCTTCACGTGCGTATGGGTCTAAGTAAAATAAACCGATGGCGCTGCCGTCAGCGTTAAATACTTCGTAGGCTGTAACATCTTCATGATAAACCGGTAAGTCTTTACGCTCTTTAAATGTAATACCGTATAGCTTGTTCATTGCAAAGAATAAACCATCGTGAATTACAGAATCCATTTCAAAGTAAGGCTTAACAAGGGCAGGATCTAAGTCGTACTTTTCAGCACGTACTTTTTCTGCGTAAAAAGCCCAATCCCATGGTTTAAGCTCAAAGCTTTCACCTGAATCGTTAATTACTTTTTGAATAGCAGCGGCTTCAATTTTAGCTTTTTCAACTGCTTTTGGTGCTAAGTCATCTAAAATGCCATACACGTTGTCAGTTGTTTGTGCCATACGCGAAGTCATTACATACGATGCCCAATCTTTAAACCCTAGTAGCTCTGCTTTTTGAGCGCGTAGGTTTGTTTCTTCAATAATAATTGGGCCATTAGTTTTTGCTGCACGGTTAGCAGAGGCTTTAAATATTTGCTCACGAAGGTCGCGGTTTTCAAGGCTGCTTAAGATAGGCTGCTGTGTTGTGTTAACAAGCGTGATCATGTAGCCGTCTTTGCCTGCTTTTTTAGCTGAAGCTGCAAGACCGGCAATTTCACCTTCAGAAAGACCTGCTAATTCACTTTTATCTGTAACTACAATAACATCTTCTTTAAACGATTTTAAAATGTTTTGAGAAAACGCAGTAGAAAGCTCTGCAAGTTGTGAGTTGATTTCACGCATTTTTGCTTTTTCAGCGTCATTTAATTTAGCGCCTGCTTTTACAAATTGCTTATAGTAAAAATCCACAAGGCGTTGATCTTCAGCATTAAGCGAGTCTTTGTTGTCGTAAATAGTTTGTACGCGCTTGAATAATGCACCATTTAAGTAAATGTCGTCAGAGTGAGCAGATAATACCGGCGCCATTTTTTTACTTATACGTTGGTATTCGTCATCAGAAATCAAACCTGAAAGGTTATAAAAAGCAGCTGATACACGGTTTAGTAGCTCGCCAGACATTTCCATTTCAACTAATGTATTTTTAAAAGTTGCAGGAGCTGGGTTGTTAGCAATAGCTTGTATTTGCGCAGTATGCTGAGCAATACCAGCATCAAAGCCGGCTTCGTAGTCTTTTGTACCAAACTTATCAAACTCAGGTGCCATGTATTGTAATGGGCTTGGTTTGAATAAAACATTGTTTGCGTTCATGTCTTGCACTTGTGCTGCGCTCTCTTTTGCCATGTCTTGAGGTTCGTTAGAAGAACAAGCCGATAGGATTAGGGCACTAGCAATAGTAGTGGCGATCAGGGTTTTACGCATAATAACTCCATAAAAAGATTAGCCGAAATAGGCTTTGCGAGTCGAAAAACCTAGTTAACTTATCAAATTTGTGGGTTTATACAATAAAGTTTATCGGTATTAAGGGGGATTTGAACGCAAATTAGCTAATAATTAGTATTAAGGTGGGTAAAAGTAGCTCTAAAATCAAACGTTAAAGCTACTTAATTATACGATTGTGTGCTTGAGAGGGGGTTAGTTATAACCTAAAACAAATTTTTTCTCTGAGCCAAAGCTATTAGATTGCTGCCCAAACTCTTTATTAATAGTTGCTAGAGTTTGCTCTTGTTCGGCGAGCAAGCACAAAACTTTATTTCGGTAATCTAGGCTGCTTTCAAACAATTTTAAATCTACCTGCGGCTGCAAAGTAGCGAGTCTTTGATTTAGAGTAAGTTGTGTCATATGTGATCTCCAGTGCTTGTACACTATTTATATAGCACTCGGTGCAATAAAGAGTTAATAAATTGTTTATAAAATTCATATTGAACTTATTAACTTGGCGTTTTAGTTATATTATGACGTGCTAAGCTTAGCGAAAACTGAACCACACTTATTTTTAGTGAACAAATAACAATCAAAAAAGATATTGGGAACACTTATGACCCTCGAACAAATTAATCAATACTTAGCCTTTGTAATATTCACTTATAACGATGTGAATATTACGGTAGCAAAAGTAATTCAAGTGCCACTTATATTGTTTGCTATGTGGTTTGTAGTCACACGTATTGGCAAGCTTATTAAAAAAACATTACTCGCTAAAAAAATAAGCCAAGATGCAGTGCATTTGTTTACTCGTATTTACTTTATTTTAAGTATCGCAATTTTAATTTTTACATCGCTTGAAGTGCTCAGCATCCCGCTTACGGCATTTGCTTTTGTATCCGGTGCGATTGCTATTGGTGTAGGTTTTGGTGCACAAAACATTATTAATAACTTTATCAGCGGTTGGATATTGATGTGGGAACGTCCAATTCGCATTGGTGACTTTTTAGAGGTAGGTAACGCAAAGGGCGTAGTTGAAACTATTAATACGCGTTCTACACGTATTCGCCGAAATGACGGCGTACATATGCTTATACCTAATTCTCAATTGCTCGAAAATACAGTAACAAACTGGACGCTGATAGATGGCAATGCACGCTCATCGGTCAGTGTCGGCGTTGCGTATGGTTCAGACGTTATACTGGTTAAAAAGCTTATCCAGCAAGTGCTTGATGATCATGATGCAATATTGGTTAATCCAAAGTCATCAGTGTTATTTGATGACTTTGCAGATAGCTCGCTTGTATTTAATGCTATTTTTTGGGTATGCGCCGAGTCTGAAACCATGCTTAGAAAAGTGCGCAGTGATATTCGTTTTAGTATTTATGCTGTATTTGAAGAGCATGATGTAGTGATTGCGTTTCCACAGCGCGATATTCATATAGATGGTGAAATTGCTTTTAAAAGGTCGTAGTTCTAATAAAAAAAGTCGCTTGCGGGTGACTTTTTTATGAGTAACCACAACGTTTCTATTTTGGGTTAATATGGAAGGTAATCCATTTTTCCTACTTCACTTCGCGATCTTCAATAAAGGACATATGTCCTCATTATTAGGTTTTTGCATCTAAATATTGATAAAAACACGTAATCTTGTAGTTAAATGTTGCAAAAAAGTTTCCATTTATGTTCATATTTATGCAGTAAAATTATTACACAATGGTATAATCTTAATCGTTCGTTCAGCCTTGTTACTCCGTTTTGTACTCTCGGTGATGAGGTCCGCGCGCCATATAGCAAGTCGCGAAAAATTGTACGAGCCCGCAATGAATACATTGCGCAACACAAAAAACCGTTGAACAAGAGTGCATACTAAAGGTTAATACCCGACATGAAATCATTAAAGAAATCTGCAATAGCGACAATTATTAACGCTGCACTACTATCTGCTGCTGGCACATCTATTTCAGCATTCGCCGCTGAAGAAGAAACGGCTAAAAAAAGCAATCAACTAGAAGTTATTCAAGTTACCGCCCGTAAACGCGTAGAAAATGCACAAGAAGTACCTGTAGCTGTATCTGCATTACAAGGTGATAACCTTGATGCATATAGCTCTGCAGGTATGGATATTCGCTTTTTAAATGCGAAAATTCCAAGTTTATCTATTGAGTCTTCATTTGGTCGTTCATTCCCACGCTTTTACGTTCGTGGTTTAGGTAATACCGATTTCGATTTGAATGCATCACAACCAGTATCACTTGTTGTTGATGAAGTAGTTCAAGAAAATGCAATTTTAAAAGGTTTCCCAGTATTTGATGTTGAACGCGTAGAAGTATTACGTGGTCCTCAAGGAACGCTATTTGGCCGTAACACGCCAGCTGGCCTTGTTAAGTTTGATACTGTTAAACCAAGCCAAGAATTTGATGGTTATGGCTCTGTTTCATACGGTAGCCGTGGTGCTGTAGATACAAGTGGTGCTGTAGGTGGTGCTTTAACTGACCGTTTATCTGCTCGTGTTTCATTATTATGGCAAGACAAAGACGATTACATTGATAACCAAGCTCCAGGCTTTGAAGCTAAAGATGAGCAAGGTGGTTACACTGAAAAAGCGGCACGCGTTCAGTTTTTATATGAAGGCGATGATTTTACTGCTTTATTAAACTATCACACACGTGACTTAGATGGCTCACCAATTGCCTTTCGTGCAAATGTAATTAAAGCGGGTACTAATGAGCTAGTAGATAACTACGAAAATGATGTTGTTTATCAAGATGCGGCATCTCGCTCTACTCAACAAGTAGAATCGGAAGGTGCAAGCTTAAAGCTTGAGTGGGAACTTAAAAACCACACAATCACTTCTATTTCTGCATGGGAAAGTGCTGAAATTTATTCTCGCGCTGACATCGACGGCGGTTATGGTGCTTCTTATATTCCAGATTTCATGGGACCCGGTTTTATCCCTTTCTCTTCAGAAAGTGCTGATGGCATTCCAGATCACGACCAGTTGACGCAAGAGCTACGTTTATCTAGTAACTTTGATGGTGACTTAAATTATCAAGTAGGTGTATTTTACTTTGATGAAGAGCTAACGATTGAAAACTTCAGCTACGATACATTCTCAACACCTAATGCTGGTGCTTTAAATGGTTATGTTCGCCAACAACAAGACACAACTGCATGGGCTGTATTTGGTTCTGTAGATTATACTTTTTCAGATGATTTAAAAGTAACAGCGGGCCTTCGTTATTCTGATGATGATAAAGATTTTGTAGCTGATCGTACACTTAGCCCAATTGGTGGCGGTGCATTACTTGTAGAGCGTGATGTTAGTGACGACCATGTTAGCTGGGATTTATCTGCAAACTATAAAGTAAACGATGATGTTAACTGGTACGGCCGTGTAGCAAACAGCTTCCGCGCACCTAGTTTACAAGGTCGTATTTTATTTGGTGATGACGTTACAACAGCTGAGTCAGAAACGGTAACATCGTACGAGACAGGTATTAAATCAGACGTGCTAGACGGCCAAGGCCGTGTAAATGCAACTGTATTTTACTACACGATGGACGACCAACAGCTTACTGCTGTAGGCGGTGGTGCTAACTTTAACCGTTTAGTTAATGCTGATAAAACGACTGGCTATGGTTTTGAGTTAGATACGCAGTGGGTATTAAGCGATGAGTTTAATGCAACGTTTAACTTAAGCTACAATAAAACAGAAATTAAAGATAACGATTTAGCTGTCGCTGTTTGTGCTCAATGTACTGTAACTGACCCAATTAATGGTTCTGGTCTTGCTGTACTTGATGGTAATAGCTTACCGCATGCTCCTGAGTGGATCTCTAACTTTACGCTTCGCTACACTAAAGAACTTGCCGATGGTAACTTCTTCGCAAGCGGTGATATTTCTTATCGTAGTAAAATCAATATGTTCCTTTACGAATCAGTAGAGTTTGAAGGTAAAGAGCTTATTGAAACAGGTCTTCGTACAGGTTACACATGGTCTGAAGGCGATTACGAATACGAAGTTGCTGCGTTTGTTCGTAACTTATTTGACGAGCAACAAGTTATTGGCGCTGTAGATTTCAATAACAATACAGGTATTGTTAACGAAGAGCGTTATGTTGGTGCTGAATTTAAAGTTAACTTCTTCTAGAGATAACCTTAAATTATATTAATTTTTAAAAGCCTGCCTTGTGCAGGCTTTTATGTTTTTATAAAGCTGGTAAAGTAGCGTTAATTAATTTAAAGAGATAAAAAGATGGCTGGATTTTGGAATTACCGTGTAATTTTTTGTGAAGCAACGAAAGACGAAGCAGCGCAATATCAAATACATGAAGTAGAATATAACCTAAATGGTAAAGTAACTAACTGGTCAGAAACTGGCGCAGCCCCTTTTGGAACAACCTTAGATGAGTTGAAAGATGACTCTGAGCGTTTAAAAACTGCATTTGATAAACCAGTACTTAAAGTTGTACGTAAAACGCGTGGCTACGAGCTTGTTGATGTTGAAACGGGAGAGGAAGCAACGGGTGAGCCGCCAGCAGGCTTAACGCAATAACTGTATTTATATAAAAGGTGCTTAAGGCGCCTTTTTTATTGTCAAAATTTAGCACAAGTTAAATAAGGAATGAGGATGACTTTAAAAGCAATATTATTTGATATGGATGGCACATTAGTTGATTCAGAAAGCATGCACTTTGTATGCTGGAGTAAATTACTTAAACCCTACGGTGTTAGTTATTTAGAAAATGATTTTTGTCAGCGCTTTTCGGGACGGCCCACTTTAGAAGCCGCAATTGAAATTAAGCAAGAGCATAACTTATCGGTAAGTGCACAGTTTTTAGCAGATGAAAAATACCGTTTATTTGGTGAATATGTAGTAACACATTTACCGCCACTGATGCCATTTACAGAGCAAACATTGAAAGCTGTAAAAGCGAGTGGCTTAAAAATGGCGCTAGTAACAGGCAGTGCTAAAAGTGAAGCTATGCCAATACTGAAAGGCTTAGGGTTTTATGAGCTGTTTGATACGGTGGTTACAAAAGATGATGTAACTAATCCTAAACCTGCAGGGGATCCGTATTTACTGGCACTTGAGCAGATAAATATACAACCTGGCAATGCAATTGCTGTTGAGGATACTTACACAGGGGTAACAGCTGCTAATAATGCTTTGTTACGTGTTGTAGCCATTGCCAATAGCCATACTAAAGATCACGACTTTAGCCAAGCTACCTATCAAATGAGCAACTTAGATGAGTTTTGGCAATGGGCGCAATCTCAACTATAGTTTAAGCCAACTTTTACGTGCTTGGATGCGCCAATGTTTACTATTAAACACCTGCTTTTAATTGTTATTGTACTTTTTACGCAATGCATAAGTGCAGCACAACCGTCTGTTTTACTGGCTAAAGTATATGACGAAACGAAGCATTATGATGTAAGTAAATATTTAGTCAGTGAAAAATATGATGGCGTAAGAGCTATCTGGACCGGCACGGAGTTTGTCACTCGTAAGGGTAATATTATCAATGCGCCAAGTTGGTTTACAGCGCCATTGCCAAATATATGGCTTGATGGTGAGCTGTGGACTAAACGTGAGCACTTTTCTGCGCTTAGTGGCATAGTCAGAACTAAAAAACCTAATAATCATGATTGGCAAACTATTACTTATAAAGTATTTGATATGCCAGATAAAAATCTGCCTTTTAGCACTCGCTATAAAAACTATAATGAGCTTATTACTAGCCTAAACTCGCCGCACATTAGTGCTGTAGTTCAATATAGCTTTACAAATAATGAGCAACTTACAGAGTATTTTGAGAACATAACTAAGCAGGGCGGCGAGGGCGTAATGCTTCATTTGGCCAGCGCGAAGCACAGCAATGGAAGAAGTAATGCATTACTAAAATTAAAACCTTATTTAGATGCAGAAGCGGTTGTAATTGCGCACTTACCAGGCAAAGGTAAATATCAAGGTATGTTAGGGGCATTAAGGGTAAAAACAGCGCAGGGGCAGGTATTTTCTATTGGTACTGGGTTTAATGATGCACAGCGCTCCATCCCACCGGAGATTGGTAGTACTGTAACGTACCGATTTCATGGCTTAACAAAAAATGGGTTACCGCGTTTTGCCAGTTTTTTACGGGTCAGAGATAGTTTATAACATTTATAAATTTTACAAAGTGTGCTAAATTGCGCGGCCTTTTTGGTAATGTGTGGTGAAGTATGTTTGTAGGTTTTGATTACGGTAGTTCTAATTGTGCTATGGGTGTAATGAGCGAGGGTAATGTTCAATTAGTACCGCTAGAGCAAGGAAAACATTACTTACCGTCTACACTTTACACTCATCACAGCGCGTTGGTTGTTGATTTTGTTGCTAAGCATTTACATGGCACAGCCCATGAGCATGACTTTTTAACGCAGCGCCAAGCATTATTAAATACCTTACCTCGTATTAAGTCAGACCTTGATTTACAACCTTCAGATGAAACCCTATTTATTGGTCGTGAAGCGATTAGCGAGTACGTGCAGTTTCCTGAAGAAGGCTATTTTGTTAAGTCTCCTAAATCATTTTTTGGTGCAACAGGTTTAAAGCAAGGTCAAATTAACTTTTTTGAAGATATCGCAACCGCGATGATCTTAAAAATTAAGCAACGTGCTGAGCTCTCTTTAGGTAAAACACTTACACAAACAGTGATTGGTCGCCCAGTAAACTTTCAAGCTGTGGGTGGTGAGCAATCAAATCAACAAGCGGTCGGTATTTTAGAGCGTGCTGCTAAACGTGCTGGTTTTAAAGACGTAGAGTTTTTATATGAGCCACTTGCTGCGGGTATCGATTACGAGAGTGATTTAACTCAGGATCAAAAAGTACTCGTTATTGATATTGGTGGTGGTACAAGTGACTGCTCATTTGTACAAATGGGCCCAAGCTTTAGAGGAAATAGCCAGCGCGATAGCGATTTTTTATCTCACAGTGGTAAACGTGTTGGCGGAAACGATTTAGATATTGCTTTGAGCTTTCATGGTTTAATGCCGTTATTGGGTTTAGGTAGTACGTTTAAATCGGGTTTGCCTTTGCCTAATCAAGCGTTTTGGCAAGCGTGTAAAATTAACGATGTAAACTTACAAAGCCAATTTTATAGTGAAAGCCATACCCGAGAGCTAAACGCACAATTACGTGATGTAAGTGCACCTGAGCTTTATAAACGTTTAATACATTTACAGCAAAACAAGCAAGGCCATCAGTTAGTGCAACAAGGTGAAGCGGCTAAAATAGCACTTTCGTCTGCTAGTGTGTTTGATTGTGATTTAAGTTTTTTAGATAGTGGGCTGAATAAAAATGTATCTGTAAGAGATTTAGCTGTTGCCGTTGAGAGTAGTATTAGCCAAATAGTTACTTTAGCAAAACAAGCAATCAGCGACGCTGCGACCACGCCAGACATTATTTACTTAACAGGCGGTAGTGCACAGTCACCATTGATTAAAGCGGCTTTAAGTGAGCACTTAGGCGATATAAAGATGGTTAACGGGGATCACTTTGGTAGTGTAACCGCTGGCCTGACTAAATGGGCCAGCATGCTTTATAAATAACCTAGATTACAATTGAGGTTTAAAGATCTATTTGTCGGGTTGCGAGGTATTTTTCGTAATCTGGCAATGTGCGTTCAAGCTCTACGTCCATAAGCGGTGAGCTTAATAACATATCTGCACTCACTTCATTACACGCCACCGGAATATTCCAAACAGCTGCTAAACGCAGCAGCGCTTTAACATCAGGGTCATGAGGCTGTGATGCTAATGGGTCCCAAAAAAATATTAAAACATGTATCTCATGTTCTGCTATTTTAGCGCCAAGTTGTTGATCGCCGCCCATAGGACCACTTAAAAGCTGAACTACATCAAGCCCCGTAGTTTTTTGAATTAAATGCCCCGTAGTACCTGTGCCATATAAAGTGTGCTTACTTAGTATTTCTTTGTGCTTTTCACACCATAATTTTAGTGCTGCTTTTTTACCATCGTGTGCCACTAAAGCAATATTTTTTTGTGCGGGAAGAGATTGTGTTTTTTGTTCCATGCTAATTCTTTTTATTGATGAACCTAAACTCGGAAGAATAAATCTCTTAACCAAAGTGCAGGTTAGTTAAAATAATAGATTGATAGCAAGGGCAATAAATACAATGCCAGTGATCCTATCAATCCAAAGTTGGCTATTTGGGTTACGTCTAAAAAACTGTGCAATTTTGTCGCCAAAATAAATATACGTGCAGTCAATCGGAAAAGCAAAAAGAGGGTAAAGTAAGCCAAAAAATGCGAGCTGAAAAGTAGCCGATGAAAGCGTTGGATCTACAAATTGTGGAATAAATGCAATAAAGAATAATGCTACTTTAGGGTTTAATACTTCAGTCATCATGGCCTGAAACATGACATTACTTTTTTTACTGGTACTTATATGCGGTTTATCGGTTTGCTTGTCATCAGATGTCGGCTCTGGCTGCTTTAGCGTGCCTTTAATCATCATAAACCCTAAATAGCATAAGTATGCTGCGCCTGCATATTGCACTGCGGCATAGGCACTAGGGGAAGCTTTCAGTACTGCGCTTAGGCCTACAACAGCAAATAGCGTATGAACAACCCCACCTAATGCAAAACCAAAAGCACTTTGCATACCAGCACTTCGACCATTAGCAAATGTTTGCGCCATCAAAAATGCATTTGATGGCCCAGGCGCTACTGCCATTAAAAAACTGGCTAATAAAAATGAGACTAGAAAGTCAGGATTGATCATTGAGTACTTTTAGCCGGGTGTAAAGTATGTGCTTTTTTGCTCATTAAAATAAGCCAAAGCGGAACTAGCAATAATAAGTGAAAAGCAATCAACCACGGTGTGCTTAGCCCTAAATATTGGGTTAAAACAACAAGTATACTCGCGCCACTCATTTGCATAGCACCGAGTAATGCAGAGGCTGTGCCTGCTTGTTTAGGAAAGCTAGACAGAGACATTCCTGCAGCAGAGCCTAAACTTAAAGCAAACCCTAATGCAGCAATTAAGATAGGTAGCATAAGCGCAAATGCTGTTTCTATATGACTCAAGGCTAGCATTAAAATGCCTGAGAAAACCAGTACACTCACACCGACACGCAAAGCACGTTGGCTATTTCGTTTAATGTAGGTAGGTAAAATAAAACTTGCGACAATACTTATTACGGCATTTAACGTAAACCAAAAAGTAAAGTCGGCTACGGTACCCCCTAAATGTGTAATAAGCCAGCCTGGTGAGAGCGTTACATACACTAATATGGCTGACATTGAGACCATACAAATTAGGCTATTAAACAAAAATACCGGTGTTTTAATAATCGGTGTAAAGCGACGTAAATCTAAAATATGCCCCTGATAATGGCTATCAGCAGGACGAGTTTCTCTAAAAAAGAATAGGGTAACAATAAGGCCCAAAATAGCAAACGCGGTTAAAAACATAAAGTTCATACGCCAGCCAAACTGTACGGTAAGCCAAGCCCCTAAAATAGGTGCCATTGCCGGAATAAAGCACACAATCCCGTTAAGGTAGGTAATCATTTGTCCGCTTCGTTCACTGCCATATTTATCACGCACTATCGCAAATGCGACAACAAATGTGGCACACGCTCCAAATCCCTGAAAAGCACGTGCTATTAGTAATATCTCAAAAGAAGGCGAGTAGTATGCGAGTAATGCAGAGCTTGCATACAAACTAATGCCCACTACTGCCACTGGTTTTCGGCCAAATCTATCAGCCAAAGGGCCCGCAATTAATTGGCCTAAACCCACTGTAAGCATAAAAATAGCAACGGTTTGCTGTACTTGTTGTTCAGTAACTGCAAATTGTTCTGCAATAGTTGGAAAAGCAGGTAGGTAAATATCGATTGCCATAGGGCAAAATATAACGAGTAACGCTAAGATAAGTAACAAAGTCATATTAGGTTTAGCGGGCTGTGTTTGCATTGAGTCTCCTTTTGTCGAGTATTTTAGGTGGGCACTCATAAAAAAGAAAGGGCTTATGACCCCTGCATAGGCCGTCATTCTTACTTTTTGATTGGATTAAGCGAAAAAGCCAGCATAAATGCACTTTTTAAAACTGGTCTGATGTGTTAATTTTAAAAAAGTAACTGTTGATGGAAAATAATAATGAGTAATAAATCTGCACTTGTACAAACATGGCATAAATTTAAGCGCCTACCTTTTGGGAATTGGCTTTTTACTAAAGCTGTTTGCTTTAAAGCGCCATATTTTGGTTCGATGAAACCTTACGTACTCGATTTGAGAGAGGGCCATTGTAGTGCGGTGGTTAAAAACCGCCGAAGCGTTCATAATCATATTGGAACTATTCATGCTATTGCGCAGTGTAACTTAGCTGAATTGTGTGCAGGTGTAATGGTTGATGCAACAGTGCCAGTTAAAACGCATCGTTGGATCCCAAAAGGGATGACAGTTAGGTATTTGGCTAAAGTAGATACAGATGTACGAGCAGTCGCTGAAATTGATTTACCACATAAGTGGATTGATAAAGAAGACTTAGTAGTACCGGTTAAACTGTATAATACCCGCAATGAGCTTGTTTTCACTGCAGATATTACTATGTACATTACTGAGAAAAATTAATTTACGTAAAGCTAATTTGACTTAGCTTTTATCAGTGGCTTGTTTATTTACAAATGATAAGTCGCTGCCATCTTCTTTCAATAATGCTTTAACTTCTTTTGCGGGTTTTAGTTCTTTCGAAATTAGTTCCGGCTCTTCTTTTTCAAAGCGTTGCTTTAAACTGCCTTCAATTACTGCGCCTGCATCAATACTCAATGTATCGTGAAATACATCGCCATGAACATGAGCGCCACTTTGTACTTTTACTTCACTGGCATTAATTGACCCAATAACTTTACCTTTAACAATAACGCTTTTAGCTTCAACAATACCTTCAACAACTCCCGCTGAGCCAATAACTAAATGCTCCACTTTTATGTCACCATCAATACGGCCATCAAGCTGTACTTCACCTTGGCTAACTAAAGTGCCTGTAAGGCGTACGTCTTCAGAAATAATAGACGGTGTGTGATTCACTCTTTTTAAATTAGAGCTAACTGTTTTTTGTTTTTTTCTACCAAACACGAGAAAGCGCCTTTGTTATTTTTAGAGGATTGACTTGTTTACCATTAAGTAATACTTCGTAGTGTAAATGCGTGCCTGTGCTTCGGCCGGTGCTGCCCATTAAACCGATTACATCATGTTTAGTGATTGATTGACCTTTCTTTACTTTAATTTTATTTAAGTGTCCAAATCGAGTCACTAAGCCATTTTTATGTTCAAGCTCAATAAAGTTACCATAACCACCATTACGACCGGCACGAAGCACTACAGCGTCTGCTGGAGCGAATATTTCGGTTTTATGCCAACCGGCTAAATCAATTCCTTTATGAAAGGCATGATTACTATTCATGGGATCTTTTCTAAGGCCAAAATTACTCGAAATATAGTATTTAGCTTTAGCTAAAGGCAGGGTATTTGGTAGCTCAGTTAAAAAGTTTTCTAAATTATTTAATATTAATAGCTTATCAACGATGGCTAAAAAGTGGCTCGGAATTTTTGTTTCGTTAAATATATCAAGTGGCCCACCTTGTGCAGTTGTCTGGGCGCTTAATATTAGGTGTTGCTCAAGCGCAGACTCAATTCCTGCGCCTTTAACCATAGCTAAAATGGCTTGGTGACGTTCACTAATTTGGTTATCTAAATAGGTAAAGCTTTGCTCATAATGATTATTTAAGTTGGCCACTCTTGTTGCGAATGTAATTGGAGCGATTAACTGTGCTTGTTTACCTTTTTGATTTTCATCGACTAATGGTTCATGAAATTCATTGCCATTTTCATTAATAGGTACATCAAGTTCTGTATCAAGCTTAATAACGTCTTTGCTAATTGAAGCAGGAAGGGATTCTATCATGCTTTGCAGTAGCGCCTGCTTTTGCTCAAGAATTGCAAGTTGCTCTAACTGCGTTGCTTGAAGGGCTTGTTGCTCACTGACTTTTTGTTGCCACAGCGTTTGCTCGGTTATTTGATTTTGTTTTATGTCAGAGATTTTATTTGTTTGTGTATAAACACGAAAGCTTGAAATACTCAGCCAAGTAAAAGTGACTAAAATAAGCAACGCTACAAGAAGTTGAAACCAAGAGGCTAAAACAACATGCTTAACTTCGCCATTTTGACGAATAAGTAGCTGACGAGCAGGGAAAAATTTATGATAAAAAGACTTTATAAATACTGACATGGCATATAAACACTGGCTATTAACCGAATTAAGATAGCAATTTGAGTTAAAAAAGCTAGAAAAAAATTGTAACTGTTCAAAAATTAATAAAAAAGGGCTGCTTTTAGTAAGCAGCCCTTTTAATAAATTTTTTAATATGCGTATTATTTTGCCGGTATTACAGTACTCTCTACAGAGCCAAAACCTATACGTGCATAGCCTTCTTTTTCACACCAGCCACGCATAATAACGTTATCGCCATCTTCTAAAAAGCTACGTTGTTCGCCATTACTTAGCGTGATTTTTTCTTTACCGCCACGAGAAAGCTCAAGTAATGAACCTGCTTCTTCGTGCGTTGGACCCGACTGAGTGCCCGAACCTAGCATGTCACCTGGCATAAAGTTACAGCCATTTACTGTGTGATGAGTAACCATTTGTGCCACAGTCCAGTAAGAGTGCTTAAAGCTAGATGTTGATACGCGCGTTGGGTTATGGCCTTCGCTACGCATTTTTTGCGTTTGAATTCTAACATCCATTTGAATATCAAAAGCACCTTGGTCGCGATTCGCTTTTGATTCTAAATAGTCCATTGGCTGTGGATCGTTTTCATCACGGGTCCAACTTGTTCTGTACGGTGCGAGTGCTTCTGTTGTAACAATCCAAGGAGACACTGTTGATGCAAAGTTTTTCGCTAAAAACGGACCTAATGGTTGGTATTCCCAAGCTTGTAAGTCACGGGCCGACCAGTCGTTAAACACACAAAAGCCAAATACATGATTTTCTGCATTTTCGATTGCAATTGCATCGCCAAGCGCATTGCCTTTACCTAAGTAAATGCCAAGCTCTAGCTCGTAATCAAGGCGTTTACATGGGCCGAATGAGGGTACATCAGCATCAGGTGCTTTAGTTTGTCCTTTAGGACGGTGAAATGTTTGCCCAGACACATCAATAGATGAAGAACGACCATGATAACCAATTGGTACCCATTTATAGTTAGGTAGTAATGGGTTATCAGGGCGAAATAAACTACCTACTGCTGTTGCATGATAAATAGAAGTGTAAAAATCGGTGTAGTCACCAATACGACATGGTAATGAAAATTCAATATCAGCTTGCGATATTAATACGCTCGCAATATCTTTTTGACAATCAGCGCCTTCGCGTAATGCTTTTGAAAGGGCCAAACGAAGTGCTGACCAATATTGCTGCCCTAAACCCATAAATGTATTTAGCGTTGACTCGCTCGCTGCATCGAGTGCTGTTTTAGCGTCGCCTGTAAATACATTTAGCTCATTTAGTTTTGCAAGGTCGATAACCTGATCACCTATCGCAACACCGCCACGAAATACTTCGTTAGTGCCTTTGCGACGAAACTCGGCAAATGGTAAGTTTTGAATAGGGAAGTCGCAATTGGCAACATTAGCTGACTCTACCCAGCTTGTTAAATTAATATCATGGGTTTCGTTAATTAGGCTCATTACATTTCCTTTGGTTTAACTGTATGGCAACAATGGAGTATTTATTTAAGCATACTTGCACTTTGAGCCATACATTTTAAATATTAAAACGACAAAAAGCAGCGAAGGTCGCTGCTTTTAATTTACTCAAATATTTTATAAAACGCCGCGACGCTCTTGGTCACGTTCGATTGATTCAAATAATGCTTGGAAGTTACCTTCACCAAAGCCACCATCATCAACGCGTTGGATCATCTCTATAAAAATTGGACCAAATAAGTTTTTAGAGAAAATTTGTAATAAATAACAATTTTCACTTTGGCTATCTACGAGTATCTGATGCTCACGAATTTTTTCTTTATCTTCAGCAACCCAAGGTACACGGTCAAAAATAGTATCGTAGTACTCTGGGATAATATCTAAAGTGGCAATTGTTGATTTATCAAGCTTATCAAGAGAGCTTACTAAGTCATCTGTTAAAAACGCTAAATGTTGAACGCCTGGGCCGTTGTACTCACCAAGGTATTCATCAATTTGGTTGTTATCGTTACCTTTACCTTCGTTTATTGGAATAGAGAAGGTGCCGCATGGCGATTTAAGTGCATACGAAATAAGCGCTGTTTTTTGACCTTTAATGTCAAAGTAGCGTACTTCAGTAAAACCAAATACGTCTTTATAAAAGTTAGCCCATTTTTCCATGGTGCCTTTATAAACGTTATTGGTTAAATGATCGATTCGGATAAAGCCTTTATCTTCTACAACATTTTGCGTTTCTAAGTCTTCAAAATCACTTTCGTAAATAGTGCCTTTGTCGCCAAATTGTTCAATAAAGTAAATTAGGCTGTCGCCAATACCATAGATCGCAGGGTAAGGCATATTTTTATGCGTTGAGTCGGTCGCTGGTTTTGCACCACGTTCTACAGCTGTTTCAAATGCTTTTTGCGCATTCTCAACACGCCAACCCATTGAACAAATAGCAGGGCCATGGCTTTTAGCAAATTCTGCAGAAAAACCTTCACGCTCGTTATTCAGTAAAAAGTGAATATCGTTTTGGTTGTAATAAACAATGTCTTTACCTTTGAATTTTTTAAGCTTAGAGAAGCCAAAATCAGTAAATACTTTATCCATATAATCAGCATCAGGTGTTGCGTACTCGGTAAACTCAATACCGACTAAACCCAAATAGTTATTTACTTCACTCATTATTATTACTCCCGCAATTAAGCACTGCGATTATGTGTTGTTGTGTTAATGGCAAGATAATTAACCAGAATTAGATTTAGGGGAAGAGCAGCCGGGTATTTAGTAATTGAGTGGTGTGTAAATTTTATAGGACGCTTGTGTCCAAGTTGTTTTGAGTCAATACAGTAGAAAATTTTCACGCTGTAAAAGTAAACAGTTTTAGTGGCGGTTTTTTGATTAAGTTTATGAATTATAGTAATAAAAAAGAGAGTTTAAGTAGCTAAACTCTCTTTTTTGAAGTGGTATGAAATAGGGTTAAGTGTAATTAATTATTTACATTTTTGGCGCGTTCACCAAAAAACTTGCTACGCTGTTGTAACCACAAGTTTGGTTTTATTTCAGGCGCAGCTTGGTAATGGCGTTCAATGGTTTGATTAAGTACGCGTGTTGCTTGCTCGTAAGTGAGTTTTTGCTGCGCATTACCTAAGCTTTTTATTTCGTCGCGGCTCATTGCACGGCCGGCATAAAGCATGGCATTTAAGTAGCCTGGCTCGGTTTCAAAGTTGTCATCATTAAACAGCAGCACTGCGTCTTTGAGTGCCCAGCGGTTGTTTATTTCTCCATCTTCCTTTACACCCACTAGTTCGCCATCTATGTACACTTCAAATACGCCATTGGTAGGTGCAGTATAAAATACTAAAGCGACACGATGCCAAGAGTCGGATTGTGTATTGCCAAAATAGCCGCTGTCGCTGGTTGATTTACCATAACCACCACTTGGGTCAATAAATATGTCGGCATCGTCGGTTAAGTAGTTAACGGTATCCGCTTGAACAACCGCACGGTAAATATCTTGGCCTTCTGCTGGCCAGTATAAATCCATTACAAGTGTGTAGTCTGAAACCATGCCATCAGCGGCATAATCGCCGTTAGCGGCTGTGTTTAAGTTAATATGTAGGCCTTCGGTTGGTGCATGCCTTGAAAATGCCATTACACCTGACGGCCCATCACTCAAATCACTAATGCCCAGTTCGGCAGTAGTTTTATATTGAGTTTCTTCTGGGCCCCAGTCTTTTTCTTCAGGATCGAAGTAACTGAGTACTGAAGGTCCAAAATCTGCTGTAAGTGGGCTTGCTGTATTATCAAAATTCCATACCGTTATGTTTTCTTCGTTTGTACATGAAAACAGTTGATTGTTGGTATCTAGGTATAAGCACTGGCTTGTTCTAAATCGGGCGTACTGATCTAGTAACCACCATGCTTCGGCAATGGGTTCTACGTTTGAAAATGTGACACCATTAAAAAATAATTCAGGGTTAAGCGCTGCGCCTTTAAATAAAGCGACATCATAATTGCTGGTTGCTTGAATGTTTTCGGGTGTGAGTAAAAACCAGTCAGGTTGGCTTGCATACATAGATGTTAAGTCTGTACCTGTTACTGTTACTTTATATATTGCGTTAAAACCGGGTGTATTTGAAGGCTGTCTTTCTACGTAAAATGCTTCGTGAAAATCTTCTTGTGTGAGCGTGCCGGGTGTCCAACGCTTTTGAACCAGTTCGGGGTTTAAAAGTGCAGCTGTGATTGAACTTTCGTGTTGCGCGGCTAATGCTGTTATTTCAGCTAACTCAATTGCACTAGGGTAGTTTTCTGAAATAGCTATTTCGGTTTGTGCATCAGGCGCGTAACGGCCCATAATTTCATCTATGGCTTGCTTTGTCGGTTCATCACGTTCAGTGATGGTTTCAGTGGCAATCGTTTGATAGTTCACAACAGGTGATGTTTTATCAGCTAAATTAAACTCAAGTGTTAAGTCGGTTATCCCTTTTGCATAAAAGTCAGGTTGAATAACAATGGCGCCATTTTCTAGTGTATCAAAGCTTTCGCCGCCATGGGTATGGCCCCCTAATACTAAATCAATACCTGCAACGTCAGTTGCCATATCTGTGTCTAGGCCTACTCCTAGATGGCTTAGCATTACCATGTAATCAACATCATCACGGTATTGGTTTACAATGCTTTGTGCGACTTGTTGCCACTCCCAGCTCATTTTAAACTGTTTAATAAAATCAGGGATCGGATCATCTTGAATAGGTTCATCTAGCTCATTCCATGGCACTGAGGTCATGCCAAACACACCAAGTGTAATACATCCTACTTGAACTTTTGCAAATCCTACGCCTTCAAAATCTTGTAGTTGCTCTGCTTCATAACGAGTATTACTAGCAAGTACGATTGCATTCTCGTCTTGGGAATAACTTAGTAATTTTTCAGGGCCCCAAGCATAATCATGATTTCCAACGACTCGTAGGTCAAACTGCATTGCTTTAATAGCTTCTTCTGTCGCGGTACCTTGTGATAATTGCTCAGCAACGGTGCCTTTTTCATAGTCGTCACCACCGTTTGTAAATAAGGTGTGCGGAGTTTGGCTTGCTACTTGGTTGTAGTAGGCTTTGATCCGGCTGAAATATTGCTCTTCATAGCCAAAGCGAGCATGTAAATCTGCAACGTGAACAAACCTTACCGATTGCTCTGTTGCATTAGCGTCGCAAGTTGGGCCGATATTTGCGAAAGCTTCATTGCGCTGCATTTGTATTGCATATGTGCCCAGTGTTGTTACTTGAGCGCTAACAAATCCATCTAAAACTATTGAATTTGTAACAGTATCCCAATTAGCGCCTGATAGTTTTGCGATAAACAGTTGTCCGCCTAATGCATAGTCATCAGGGATTTTTATTGTAATGGTAATAGGTTTTTCAAGAGTAAGCGTGGAGGGCGTAAGCGCATGTAAATCAGAAATTATATTTTGTTGTATATTCGTCTCATCTAATAATGTTTTCTCGTAGGTAAGCTCTACATCACTAGAAATAGCACTGGAAGGTGCATTAAATATAAAATTGCCTTCGTCTAATGTAGCCTCTAAACCATTAGCGCTTGATAGTGTTAATTTGCTAGGTTCAGGCTCAACAGGATCGTTTGGATTAACCGTCACTTCATCACCGCTACCACAGGCAGTTAGAATAAAGCTAAGAAATATAAATATAATAACACGTGATATCGTTAACGATTGCATCTACGGATGTCCCTGAGTCTATTCAATAACCAATCAGGATATAATATCAGTTAACGGGGGAAGGGCAAAGTTGAATAAAAAATTCCCCCATAGAAGCTATGGAGGAATTGTCTTAGGTTATATTGCTACATTTGAAATAAACAATAATTAAGAGACTTTCTCTTCTAAACCTTGTTTTTCCCATACTTTAGCTTTAAAAGTCATTAGTACTAAAACAACACCAACACCAATGCTAAATAATGCAATTTGTAAGTATAAGTTAGGAATTTCATCAACATTATTCGGATCGAAATTACCAGCAAGTAAACCTGCGATGATGTTACCGATTGAGTAAGTTAATACAAACACACCCATCATTTGGCCAGTGTAACGTTTAGGCGATAACTTACTTACAGCACTTAATGCTACAGGGCTTAAACAAAGCTCACCCACTGTATGTAAAAAGTACGTAGTAACAAGCCAGTAAGGCGCAACTTTTAAGCCTTCAGCTGCGTAATGAGCCGCCATAAACATAACTAAAAAGCCTGATGCCATGATAATTAAGCCGATTGCACATTTAACGCTGTAGCTAGGTGATACTAAGCTTTTAGATAAGTTAATCCAAAGCGCTGCAAAAAATGGCGATAAAGCAATAATAAACAGTGAGTTTAATGATTGAAACCACGTTGTAGGGATTTCAAAAGTACCAATAAGACGGTCAGTATAGTCGCGAGCAAATAAGTTTAATGATGAACCAGCTTGTTCAAAGCCAGACCAAAAACATGCAGATGCAATACATACTAAAAATAGTGCCCACATTCTTTGTTTTTCTGCATCTGTTAAATTACCTGTAAAGTAAATAACTCCAAAATAAACAAAAAAGATAATAGTAAATACAATGGCTGTGTAACCTGCAACTACAGTTGGATTAATAACAATAGCGCCGGTCATTGCAGCCGTAGTAACTGCAGCAGCTGCAATTACAAATGCAGCAATACCGCCCCATGCACGTGAAGTACCTTTAGAGCCTAATGGATTAGCCGGTAAAGCACTGTGCTTTGGTAAGTTATTAAGTGTGAGTTTGTACTGTACTAAACCAATGGCCATACCTACAGCTGCCGCACCAAATGCCCAGTGCCAGCCTACGTTCTCCATAAAGTAACCACATACGTAGTAACCTATTAAAGAACCCATGTTAATACCCATGTAATAAATAGCGTAACCGCCATCACGACGCTCATCAGCATCGCTATATAATTGGCCTACCATTGCACTGATATTTGGTTTTAGTAAACCAGTACCTGTTGCTACAAATATTAAGCCAACGAAGAAAGAATAATCATGTGGAATAGCCAAAATAATATGGCCAATCATAATAATTATGCCGCCATACCAAACTGCTTTTTGACCACCAAACAATCTATCAGCTAGCCACCCACCCGGTAAGCCTAAAAAGTATACTGCGCCTGTGTACAAACCATAGATTGCAGCAGCTGATGCAACAGTAAAGGCAAGGCCTTCTTCTTGTAAGCTTGCTGTCATGAATAATACGAGCATAGCTCGCATACCGTAATAACTCATTCGTTCCCACATTTCAGTGAAGAACAATGTCGAAAGTCCTTTAGGGTGGCCAAACCAACCACTATCTGGAGCTGAACTCATATTTACTTCCTAACTTTAAGAATTGTTGTAATGGCCTTATAATTTTTTGCTTTAGCTATCTTAATATTTAGTCATACTAAAATGCTCGACCATCAGTTTATTATTTGTAGCTAAGATAATGATTTGCTATATGGTAGTAACACCAGAAGGTAAGAGACACACCCTTATCCTAGTTACAATTGAGCACAAGTATACATACACCTCAAGGCGAGGGGAAGTACTGAGCGGTGTATCACCTTATGCTAAGTTAGAACTCAGCATAAGGGATAATAGGTGTACCCGGAAATTCGAGTGTCCCGTAAACAGGATTGAAGTAGTAACGGATATACAGTTGGCCAAAATTAGGTTCGTAAAAGTCAGAACGGTCAATAGCTAAATAACCACCAAAGAACCAATGTGGGGTTATTCTGTATTCAAAGCTGCCTTCTAAGTTGTACGATACGCCCGCACTTGTATCTGAATCAAAGGCCGGATCTACACCGGTTTCAAGTTGACGCGCAAAGGCCTCTGCTTGAAGGTCAGGATCATTAGGGAAAAAGTCGATTGCTTGCGTTTTAGTTTGTGAATACGACACGCCTGTTTTTACGCGGTATACAAAGTCATCACCCCATCGTGCATCGTAGGTTAAAGGAACCGATAACCCAATATAGTTCTGTGGGCTGTAGTAGCCGCCGTGGCCCCAGGTTTCTTCACTTAAATTAAATTTATAGGCCCAATGCAATAAACTTGCACCCACTGTAAATTCGCGGTCTTGATTACTTATCACACGATAATAGGTGCCGCCCATCAAGCGGTAGCGCTGGTTATCTTTTACGTTTTGACCTTTATACAATGTAAAGTCAGCACTAGACCAAAATCCCCAATTGCCGCCTAAATCATGAGAAACATTAGCGGTTAAACCGGTTGAGCGCACACCCCCCCAAATTTTACCTGTATTAACGTCTTCAAGACCTGCATAGGCGAGTACTGAGCTGGTTACTGGTCGTTTTTCTAATTCAAGGCTATAACCAAAGTCACCAAAGTCGTCCGAGTAATTAACACCCCACACAATGTCTTCGATTAAAAAGCCCAGTGGTGTTGTGCCAATATCTACGCGCCAGTTTTCGTTTTGCCAACCAATACCAATATCAACGCCATCTTGCTCAGGACTTACTTCGTCAATACCACAGGTAAATATACACAAAGCGCCTTGACCGTATCGACTGCCAGCAAATTGCTCGTCAAATCGTGTTGTTTGAGCGCTAATACTTGTAGGATCTATTTTTACAAAGCCTTGCCCTTGCCAAAGCGGAAAGTACGCTTCAATAGGGACTAAACCAGCGCCCAATGTAGCCTCACTTTCAGTACTTACTTGTCCGCTAAAATTTACACCAACAGCAATGTAGGCTTGGTTTTTGTTTTGTTGGCTGAGTAGTTCTCGTTTGGCACCGTTTATATACCACTCGTCGTTTTCATTAATGCGCGAAAGTGATGCGTAGAGTTCTTTTTCATTTAGTTGACGATTAGGTGAAAGCGTTTGTGCGTACCACGTTTGTGCTTGCTCTGTTTCATTAAAATTAGCAGCAACTTGCGCGCCTAAATAACGAAGCTCTAAATCATTAGGTGCTTTTTGAATAAGCTGTTCAGCTAAGTAAAGGGCATCACCTGCGTAATTAAAATCGTTTAACGATTCCATAATTTGACGCTGAAAATAACTTTCTTGCGTTGTACTTTGTTCAATGGCGAGCTGTGTGACTTCTTTCGATTGGAAATCATCACCAAGTGCTCTATAGGCTTTGGATATTGCCATTAAAGCTTGAGGTTCAATTAACTGATTATTTTTTAGTTTTTGTTCGTATAAAATAATCGCTGATTGGTTTTGATCAAGTGCTAAGTTTGCATTTATTAGCGCAGTTGTTGTTGCTGATGAACTTGGGTATTTTTGATCAAGCTGATTTAGCTTCGCAATAAGATCACTGCCACTAAAATACTCAGAATAATAGGCATTTTGTAATTGCACAAACTGATCTATTTCACCCTCAGAGGCATTTTCAGGAAGCCGATATTGATTAAACCAATCCGTAGTCTGAGCTTTATTACCCTGTGCTAAAAGCCATTCTCCATACAACATATGCCAATAGGCTGATAATGAGGGGTCTTCAGCTAATGCGTCACGCATGAGTTTTAAAGCGTGGTTTTGTTCTTCTATGCTAAACCAGCTTCGTGCTAGCTCCGCTTTCATTGGTGGCGTTAAATTTTGTGCTTCTAACGCACTTAAGTGATAAATAGCAGCTGCTTTATTTTGAGAATTAATAAAACGTTCGCTTTGTGCTAAAGACTCATTAAGTTGTAACTGTTGTTCAAGAGATACAATGTCAGCATCGCGAGATTTAAATGGAATATACTGAAGCGTAGCAAGCGCACCTTGGTAATCATCTAAAGCGCGCAAAAACAGTGCATGGCTATACCTAAGCTGTGAATTTAGCGGAAATTGCCACAATACATTATTAAACAATGAGCGAGCTTTGTCGGTGAGTCCTTTTTGTTGATATATAAACGCTAAGTCGTAATATAACCAAGGCTCTTCTGGTGTTGCCTGAATAGCCTCTTTTAATATTTTTTCAGCCTCTTCTAACTCACCAGCTTCAGTTAGCTTTGTTGCCTTAGCTCTATACACGCTACTTAATGAGCTTAAATATGACGCTCTTAATATTTCTTTTTGTGAAAATGAAAGTCGATTAAAAAAAGAGGTGAGCGTTTTTTCACTTTGTTCAAGCTTTGCAATTTCAAGTAAGCCAAATACGGCGCCTTCGTTTAAAGGCTCGCTTTTAAGCACCACTTGGTAGGTAAGCGCAGCTTGTGAATATAGCCCTTGGGCAAATTGTAAGGTGCCACGATTTGCCAGTACGGTATTAGGTTCTTCTTCTAATGCGGCGGCTAAATCGAGTTTTAGTTTAGCAACTCTAAATTCACTGCTATCTATAGCGTCTCTTGCTTGGCGAATATACAGCCAAAACTTAGCTGTTTTAGCCATGCTTTTAAGGGTATTTCGCTCTGCAAAGTCGGCAGTGTATTTTTGTGCACGTGTAAAATAATTATAGGCTTTACCATTTTCACCTAGTTGTAGGTAAAGTATGCCTAAGCTGTTCATGATTTCGCCGTCAGTAGGGCGGCCTTTTAATGCTTTTAATAGAAGAGGTTCTGCTGCTTTTAACTTTTCTTGTTCGAGTAGATTATTGCCTTTTAACCAGAGCTGATAAGCCGGGTCGGCTAATAATTTTTGGCGTGCTTTTAATTGCTTTTTAAAGTCTTGATACTGTAACTCTCCCTTATTACTAAACGGGTAAAGTATAAAGTATTGCTGAAATTGCTTGTCAGTATTACTGTTTATTGGCATATTTTTTAATGCAGAGAGCCAAATACCTTCAACTTCATCACTAAAACCCGATGTCGATCCATACTTACTTAAAATACGCATTGCTGCTTTATCGCGTGGGTTACGTCTTAGCAAATGTCTGGCATAAGCAACTTCTATAGTGCCTAGGTTGTCATAGCGTTTTAATAATTGCTTGTAACCATTTTTAACCCCTTGCCATTGAGCGCTGTCTTGTGCATACCAGCCTAAATGCTCAAGCTCAAAGTTTAAAGTAGGATAAACATCATTAAATATTTTATTGTAAATTTGACGTGCTTGTTCATATCTGCCGGCACGAGCAAGCAGCTTTGCTTCTTGAATTACTGCCTTGTCTTTACCTTGAATACGAGACATAACCTTGAGTTTTTTTACGCAAGGTGTTTGTTGTGTTAGTTGGTTATCAAGCTTATTTAATAACAAGTTTGCCTGGTCTGTATTGCCATTCGTAAAGTCGTAATGTGCAAGCGCACATTGCGTTTCTATTCGCGTAGGGGCAATTGCAACCAATTTTTGCAGGCTATCTTCAACAAGTCTTTTGTTTTGTTGTGCTTCACCAATACTAATTTGGTTTAATAACCAATCAACCGATTGTGTATCAATATCATTTATTGTTGCGGCATTTAAATTAGTGCTTAGTGCCAATGTACAAGCTAAGGCCAACCTTAACGACATTCAGTGCTCCAAGTAGGTTGTAGCGTTCCATCAGCCGTTATTTTAAAACGCTTGTTTACAGCACTTTCACCAAATAAATGCAATACACTGTCGTAATAACGTGTTTGCGTAAAAGACTTATCAATCATTAGCTTTTGCTGAATGGCCATTACTAGCTCATCATTACCTTGCTCTGCTAACAAAGGCAACAGGGCAGCGTTAAAGCCCAAAGGTCCTCTTTTTTCAGATTTACCTGATTGAGCGTACGTATTTAAAGGAACATAGCCGCGCTCTTCAATAGTATCCACAAATGGTGCAAACTGAGCAAGAAGCTCTTGTTTGTAGGGTGCATCTTTTGCCATCATACTTGCCCAAAGGTAAACACGAATTGCATTATAACTACCTAAATCTGTATTTTTTCTGTTGTAGTAAAAACCACGGTTTGAATCAAACATAACCCAATCAGGGCTAACGCCTTGCTGTGCGGTATCTAAAATTAGCTTAGCTGATCCTTCGTGCAGTTGGTGCCACGGTGAATGTGGATAAAGCTTTTTAAATTGCTGGTAAATAAATAACGGCGAGTAGCTAGGATTTAGCTTATAGCGCTCATTGTCAAACTCAAAACCGGCAGGTGCGGGGAGTAAAGACAGGCCAAGGCCCGTTATGTAGGCGGTTTCTTCTCTGATTATACGTTGAGCAAGCACTGCGGCTAAAATACTATAGCGGCGTTCATCCCATAAAATTGCCGCTTGCGATAAACTGTAGGCAATCCATAGGTCTGAATCTGACGCAGGGTTTGAATCTAAAATACCCCCTACGCGGTTTTTATCTAGTCCCCATTTCCATGCTGGTAAACGCGTACTTAAATCGCCCTCTGATAAATGCTCTTGGGTCCAATTTAAAACAGAATCAAAAGCGGCTTTATCGTTGGCAATAAGCGCAAAAAATAGTGCATATGATTGGCCTTCAGAGGTTGTGATACTTTGATCACTGCCCAAGTCAATAACGCGGCCGTCTTGGCTTATAAAATGATTTTTAAACACTTGCCACGACTGCCAAGGTTCGCACTGTTCAACTTGTGCGTTGGCATTGAAAGCAAATAGTGCCATCACAGTAAAAAACATATTAACGAGTGATTTCATTATTCGTCTCCTTCAGCTAAACGCTTGTAAGTTAGTGCTTGTAATAATCGCCATAAGATAAATGAGATCAGCAATAGCGTTAAAATAGACAGTAATGCCAAAATAAATGGATGATCAGATAAGTGAAACCACACTAATGTATAGACTGGGATATGGCCTACAAAGTATTGCTCATCTACTTGAATGGTTTTAATACCCTGTGAGTTGATAATGGCTGCACTACCTTTTACTTGAGCTAATTTTTCTGAGTTCATTAGAACATCGTCAAGTATAGTAAATGCATTTTGCGTCGTAGCACTCAACGAGACGATAGAGCGGTCTGAGTCAAACGGTGATTGAAACCCTGTTATAACAGCCATATCGCCACTACTTTTAATACTAACCTCTACTTTATCGGTCGTTTGTTCGTCGTATGCACCATTATAAATTGCTTGTTTAATTGCGCGCTGATTATTGTTAAGCAAAACATTTGTTTGTGCATCTTCATCTAAGTCATTAGCAATACTGTTAGGTTTAGCAATAACGAGTATGTCTTTATCATCTAAATCAGCGTCCTCATTTAAATGAGCAACACTCATTCTGTGGGTTGGGTAGCCGGTGATTGCGCCAAAGTGCCCCGTTAAGTTAAATAAAACGGTTAAAGCATTAGGTGTTGGGTTTTCATCAATAAGTACAAGTGTTTTTTGTAAATCAGCATATTTGGTAAAAGGAAAGCCACTATTAGCAAATACGTTCAGATCTGGTAATGCGATGTAGTGATCAAATTCACTTACGTCAATGCTTGAATCGCCATCAATAACACCAAACTCACCGCCAGGAGGTGCAACAGCACATTCGCCTTTTTTGAGTACGCCAAACCTAAAGTCAAAGTTAAGTTCATTTCTGTTAGCTAAATTAATGCCATTGACAGAAAAGCCTTCTGTACTTTGTGTGGTGTCAGTATTGGCAACTAGTGGCAACAACGCTTGTGTTGTTTGTAATAAATCGTTGTTTTCATCTAGTAAAAAACCACTTATAAATTCTTGGTTTATTAGCATATTTAAACGAGAGTCGATGGCTTCTGATTCTGGCGTGCTACGGTACTGAAGAGTAATAGGTATTCCTCTTTCACGCCACGTGAATAGATCAGGTGCAAAGCGAATGTTTAGTTTTACTGGACCATTATTAAGACCTTGCGCCTGTAGTTGCGTAGGGTAGTCAATAAGCTCGTCAAAATGCACTGGACGATCGCTTCTAAGCCAGCGTGGTGCATCATACGCTTTTCGAAGTGGCAACTGATTTATGGCTTCAATACTTGCGCTTCTTCCAGTCATTACTTTGTGGCCAAATGCAAGGCCAGTCACCGCTGTTTTTAAATCAGCTTCATCACGGCCCAATATCAGTAACATTTTATAATAACGATTAAATGGGTTTGAAATGATTTCAATCGTTGGTTTTTCAACATCTGGGTAATCTTTCAAAAAATCAGGTTTTGAATCATTAGTAATAAAAACCACACTGTGTTGATCAGGCGATTTATTTAACGTTACGGGAAAATTAAATCCACGCCAATCAGCTTGGGCTCCAAACCAACTCGATAGCGTTGCTGCTGCCTCAATAGCTTGGGTATTGGGTGTTTTAGCAAATACAAATGGAAGGTTAAGCTTGTTGTAATCCTTTTCATCAAAAAACGGCTCTGGGAGGTATTCTAAACGGCTATCGATAGCAAGCTGCTTTTGGTCGAGCGTTATGTTGCTTGATTTATTTATTTCTGTCCAAATAGTACGGCTGAAGTAGTCTTGACATCTAAGGTCGTAATAACCAACCAATTCAAAGCGGACTTGGTTGTAATCTTGAATGTATTTAGCGTTAAGATCGAGGCTATGCTGCACTGTGTTCTTTACAATACTAAGTTGTTCGTTAATAGGTAAAACAGTGACTAAATTATCATTAAAGTATACTTTTAAGTGCGAAACATTCGCGATTAATGAAGGCGAGTTAGTATACGAAAAGTTAAGCTTTAAATTGGTGCTCAATTTATCTATTCGGTTTGTAAAGTCAACGCGGGAGTTATTATTTACCCCGTTGAGCCTAAAACCTGTAAAGCCTAACGCTTCAAAATCTAAGCGTAAACTCGACACCTGAGCGCTCTCAGGGTATCCATTAATGAACATTGATTTATTTTGTAATGGCTCAATTGCATGCGCAAAATAAGCGCAACAAATAAGCGACAATGTTAGGGATATATTAAGCAACTTTTTAATCATAATTATTATGCACTATTGGTCTTTTTGGAGTAAATGAGTTTACGTATACAACTAAATTAGTCATAAACTGAATGATAGGTTGAAGCACTCTTGGTGCGTGGAAGAGCAAGTTACTAAACCCTCTGAGGCTTGTTTTTTGCACTTCTTTAAAACTGTAAGATGGGCGGTCATGTCTAAAGTTATTTTGCCAGTCAAGCCACGCATCAGCTCGTGAAAATGTACATTGTATAAACGCGCGCTGTTTTTCAAGAGATAAATCTTTAATGGTTAAGCCAATTTGATTACCCCGAGTATTACAAACATGGGTAGTAAACGAAAATTGCTTATTACCGCGGCTCATTAATAATTCTATTTTATCGTTTACACGACAAGCATGTGCATGGTCGGTTTCTATTCCTACGCCGTTATCGGAGTAATCTGTAATTTTTACTTTTAATGTGTGGCCATTTGCTAAACGAACTCCCGCTGGGAAGTTTGCTTTAATACGGTGTGAATGCCTCACTTGGCGTGCTTCTGCTGCCACGGCAACCGCAGCACCCAAAATGATAATATTATAAAGCGCCCACCCCATACTAATCAGCAGTACACCAACTTGCGTAGGGTCGCCAAAAAACAGGCGTAAAATACCAATTAACATACCTACTAAATTAATGGCGAGTAAAACCAAATATGGCTTAGAAATACCCCAGTCATAATGCTCTTTATCGTTTAAGCCACCTTTTTCGGTAACGTTAAATTTACCTTTGTTTGGATTAAACAAAGCAACTGTTGTTGGCTTTAATATGTACCAAGCAAGCACAGATTCGTAAACTTCGCCCCAAAACGAATAGCGATACTTACCTTGTATTCGTGAGTTAGTTGCTTTTATCTGAATAAGTGTAGGTACAACGTAGATAAAAATAGCTAAAAATGGCGCGTAAATAATGTATGCATTAAAGTATATAAGTGCCAGGGGCGCGGTTAAAAATACAATGCGCGGAATACCTGATAGAAAATGCAGCATAGCATTTAAGTAACAAAGTCGCTGAGGTATGTTCAAGCCTTTGCCTAACAGCGGGTTATCGAGCCTAAATATTTGCGCCATGCCCCGTGCCCAACGAATTCGCTGGCCAATATGAGCCGATAAACTGTCAGTGGCAAGGCCAGCAGCTTGAGGAATATTTATATAGGCAGTTTTATAACCTGCGCGTTGCATTCGCAGTGCAGTATGAGCATCCTCGGTGACGGTTTCAAAAGCAAAGCCACCTATTTCATCAAGCGCTTCTCTTTTGAGTACCGCACACGAACCACAAAAGAACGTAGCATCCCACATATCGTTTCCGTCTTGAATAAGCCCGTAAAACAACATGTTTTCATTTGGAATTTGACTGTGGTTATTTAAGTTTCTCTCAAATGGATCTGCTGAGAAAAAATGATGTGGTGTTTGTACTAAACACACTTTACTGTCTTTTAAAAACTGTCCCATAGTCATTTGTAAAAATGAACGAGCAGGTACGTGGTCGCAATCAAAAATGGCAATATAATCACCATCTGTGTAGCGCATAGCACTATTCATGTTACCGGCTTTTGCATGGTTATTATCTGGTCTTGTTAAATAACCTGCACCAACTTGTTTAGCAAATTCAGCAAACTCAGGGCGTTTACCATCATCTAAAATATAGACTTTTAGTTTATCTGCTGGCCAATCTATGCTTAAAGCGGCAAGGGTAGTCGGCCTTACAACACTTAAAGGCTCGTTGTAAGTAGGAATGTAAATATCTACCGTTGGCCATAAGTCAGTATTTTTTGGCAACATGACAGGTTTTCTTTCAAGTGGGTTAATAGTTTGAAAAAAACCTAAAATAAGTACCATCCATGCGTATGTTTCTGCTAGTAACAAGCCTGCACCTAATGTAAGTGCTAAAGGGTCATCCCAGTTAAGTGTTTCAGTGTATCGCCACCACAAGTATCGAGAAGATGTAGTGACAGATAAGGTGATCATTACAATCGTGGCCATATGGCCTTTTACGCGTTTGAGCGCGTAAGCAACCAGTAAAATAAAGCTAATAAACACCGCTTGCGCTTCAAGGCTAAAGGGAATAGTAACAAATATGGCAAGCAAGAATAATATCAGTGCAACAACGATGTATTTAATAAGTTTGTTCTGCCAAATACGAGCGTCGGCCATTGTTTTAAAAGCACTTTTTTTAGGCTTGTTGTTTTTGGAAAAAAGGCGCCTTATTAATCGGCCTAATTTAAGGTCGTACCAACGAAGTTGCCTTAGGCTGTAACTGACTCCATCATAAAAATAATTTACAGCATGCTTTTTTATAGACACTGATTTTCTTTTGGGTTTATGAACAGCAAAAAGCAAAAATATGCTCTGAATAACAAAGCGTATAATATTGGAATAGATATAAGTTCTGTATGGCAATCTTAAATGTGGATAATAGTTATATAACGCTAACTCAAAGTTTTCTTTGTTCTTTTTAATATTCACAAATAATGAACCGAACAAAGTTATGAAGGGCATTAAAAAGGCTTCAATTACATTTACTTTGTGCTGATTAAAGTAACTATGAAATTTAAATAAAATGTAACGCACAAGCTTATCAGTGAATAATATACTCAATAGAATATACAATGTACTGTGTATGGGCCTTTTGTAAAAAAGAGTAAAGCTCATCCTCAGTTCGCCGCCTTGCTTACAAGCCAACCGGCCAGTGTTTCAAAGTCATCGTTCGCTACACTGTATGGTGCGCAATTAAGGGCTACATTACGATTAGCTGTGGCCTCTTTAATAACTTCATCACTGTTGATAAAAAACGGCGCCATAAATGGCAATGTAGATTGCCAAAGAGAAAATAGATCAAATTCTAACACTGAGGCTGCGTTGTAACGATTAACGACAAAAAAGTGTTTCCAGCTTGACTCTACTGACTTAAGGGTTTGTAGGCGCTTGTATATGAGGCTATGACAAATTGCATCGCAAGTGACTAGCTCAATAACAATATCGTTTTCTTCTAACGGGTAGTGAGAAATATTAATGTGTGAAGGGCAGTCGAATAATATCCAAGCAGATTCTTTATAGTCCAGTTTTTTGCAATTGTTAATTGTGGCTATAATTTCATCTAGCGTTGCTTCGTTATCGCCATGGGGTAAAAAAAGAACGCCATCGCTGTCTTTACGAAAATGCAATAACGCATCGTCAAAAGTACTCTCGTTGCTCCAACCTTTTGTGGCTGTCCACTTAAGGCCAAAGTGCAAACCAAGGTCACTTTTAGCATCTAGGTCTATTGCAACCACATCAACATCAGATTTTTTCAAAACGCACGCTAAGTTTGCAACAACTGATGTGCTACCTATGCCGCCTTTGATACCTTTAATAAAAATCCTTTGCAATGGAGTTTACCTTTTTTATTTTTTTTCTTTAGATGTTTTTATTGCGTCATCAATTTCTTTCAATAGCGCATACTTGTTAATTGTTTTTTGATTTTTTTGTGTATTCATAATTTCTATATAGTCGTCACTTTTTCCACCAAAACGGCGAGCTAGGTTTTCTATGTCACTTGATGTGAGTATTTGTGAGCTTTTTGTAGCTAAATTGTTCATCACAACCTTTGTAAGCGTAATATTTATTTTTATTAAAAGTGGACAATATTTGGCTATTATATATAGAATAGCGGGTAAAACTAGTAAAAAAGTATTTTTTTGAGGGCTTTTTAAGTGCATAACTTTAACATAACGGGTTTAGAGCCGGCTGCAAAAGAGTTAAAATCGGCTTCAAGTTATGCTGTTTTAGCGCCTTTAGACAATTTTGTAGTTGAATTTGCTTTACATGCAATTAACCAAAATTGCGCAAACGATATTTACATTGTTTCTCAAGACGTTGAATCTTTTTTTGAGTCGTCATTTTCTGCAGCAATTAATACTGCGTACAAACGTAGTAAAGTTCATCCATTTTCTCTCTCATCTGAGACACAGCATTACTCAATAGAGCGAATAAACAAAGGTATAATTAAAGAGATAGGCGCGTATAAAAAATTAAAAAATGCGCTAGTGTTTATTCACTTCAATACAGAGCTACTTAGTGCAGCAACCGAAGCTAGCACAAAAGCAATAATGAACGATTACAGTGAGTTTGCAAAAAAAACAGGGGTTACCTTATTATTTTTGTTATCTGGTCCAGAAGTAACACACTATCGATTTTTAATAAGGCAGCTTAATAAATCTTTTGATGGATTAATTTTTGTAGATAATGATTCCGCTACCCGCGTTTTAGAGTACGATTATTGGCATCACACTACGGGTGTATTTGCTGATATGCAGTTTCAACTTTCGCTTGAAGATAATCAGTTTTTGGTACAAGAGGGAACTGTAAACGATCTAAAAGTATTCAATGGCTCGCATTTTCCAGATGAGGACGATGTTTGGTTAGTGCAAAGCGCGGTACCAATCGGTACAAAATTGCCTACGCATTATTATACCGCAAAAGACAATAATGAGCTGTTTGACAAAGGCCCCAAATTAAAAGCGGCAACATTGGTGTTTGCTGTTACGCGTTACACAGATTTAGTACTGCTTGGTAAACAGTGCTTTGAACTCAGAAAAAGCTGCGGTCGTTGGTTGAAATTGGTAGTACAAAATGTTGATGGCGTTATTCGCCATCAAGATGAATGTTTATTTTTAACTTTAGGCGTTAACCTTATTTTGTATAGCTTTTCTGAACCTTCGCGATTATTATCTCAAATTCAATCTATTCAAGGGTTTCAATTTTCTAGACCGTTACCGCCATCTGTCGAGCACGTTCTGAAATATACTGAAAATACGTTTTCTAAAGGCTATTTACCTTTTGATGAATTTACGCGCCAAGTAGAGGTTCATAGTGACTCGGCTGTTAATCTGGGTGTTAGCGGCGTGTTGGTTAAGCTTGAGTTACTACCCCGCATAGAGCCCATTCACCCTTTACACTTGTTTCATATTAAGCGTGAAGGGGATGTATTTAGCCTTGCAGATAACACCGTGTATTTGTACTTGCATGCGTGTAGAGAGAACGACGTAAATAATGCAATTAAGCATTTGTTCAAGCTACAAACGAGTGACTTTTTTGTGCAGCAAAATGTTATTTCAGATCATTTTCATATACAGCAAGAATGTAAGCAATTAAGGCGGCTTTATAGCGGTAAACAGGTTACTGATTATTCTAAACAGTTAACAGAAAATGATAGCTATAAGTTTGAACCCGGTTTGTCAAAAGGGATTACTGAGTCGTTAGACACACCTGAGTTTACAAATGATGCGCGCCCCGATGCTGTGTCATTTGTAATGAGATTAAAGGCTTAACCAATGAGTATTAATCAGCTTTTTATTACCGTTATTTTGGCAATTATAGTCGGTATTGTGCTTTGTATGTCGGCAACTCAAATATTGGCCAGAGTAAAAACATATTATTACAAGCTTACTTTTAAACACGAAGTACTTGAACCTTATACACCGAATAAAAAAAAGAAGGATGAGCAGTGAAATTATCAGGTTTAGGAGCGTGGAATCTTTATTTCTTAGCTAAATTTGCCTTGTTTTATTACGGCGCAATTGATTTTAATGTATTAACCAATGCTGCCCTTGCAGCACTTTTAGCAATCAAATTTAATAAATCGACTTTTGAAAAGTTAAAACATGTACTTGGTGGTATTTTTGCGATTATCATACTTTACCAAGACTCTTGGTTGCCGCCAATAAATAGGCTGACAAAGCAAGCTGGTAATGTTCAAGATTTCAGCTTTGGTTATTTTTTTGAACTTTTAGCACGTGTAATCAGTGTAGATATGCTATTGGCATTATTCGTTATTACCGTGTGTTTTTGGTATACATCTCAGTGGTTACGTTTTACAACAATTACAATTGTTGGGCTGCTTTTGATTGGATGGCAAGGAGAGGGTGAACAACCAGGCACAGTAGTAAATGCCAAATCTACAAATACAACAATTAGAAATGAGCCTACTAATCAAGCACAAGTCATTACTCGCGAAAGCCAAACGCCTGATCAAAAATTGTCAGACTTTTATCAACAACAAAGCCATTTAATTAGCCATTTTCCTTCGCAAGTTAATGGCGAACTGTTCGATGTCATCGTTTTAAATATTTGTTCAATGGCGATTGATGATTTGAACGCTATTGGCGTTAGTGTTGAAGACATGTTTAATGATTTTGATGTGGTGTTTTCAGATTTTAACTCAGCAACATCATACAGTGGGCCTGCAGCTATAAGGCTTTTACGCGCAAGTTGTGGGCAAACAAGCCAAACGGCTTTATTTAGTGATGCACCAGAGCAATGTTATCTATTTAAAAACTTAGAAAAATTAGGGTATCAAAGCAGCGTTGTGATGAACCACGATGGCCACTTCGATGACTTTAAAGGTTTGGTTAATCGCTTTGGTGGCCTAAACGATAAACCACTTAATATTGATTCGCTTCCAGTAGCGCAATACGGTTTTGACGACAGTCCTATTTATTCTGACGGTGCAGTGCTAGATAGTTGGCTTAAAAATGAAGCGCAAGATTGTGAGCCGTGTGCAATGTATTACAACACAACAAGCCTTCACGATGGTAACCAGCTGGCCAATAAAAAACGCATGAACAGCCTTGAAAGTTACCCAATCAGGCACGCTAATTTATTATCTGATATTAATCGTTTTATTCAAAACCTTGAAAAGCGCGGCCGTAATGTCATGTTAATGGTAGTACCCGAACATGGTGCAGCATTAAAAGGTGACAAGGTACAGTTTGCTGGCCTTCGTGAAATACCAAGCCCTACTATTGTATCTGTACCAGCCGCTATAAAATTTATTGGCCCAGACGTTAAAAGTTATTCGCAAATTATGATTAACGAATCGACTAGTTACTTTGCCTTATCTGAAATTGTTGCAAAAACACTTGAGACAAATGTTTTTGGGGGTAATAACAGCATTGCCAATTTAGTTGAAAACTTGCCAAAAGCACCAAAAGTTGCTGAAAATGCCGGCACAATCATGATGTATGTTAATAAACGACCTTACATACAACTTGATGGCGAAGAATGGTCTGCTTACCCTCAAGGTTAAAAGTAATTTAGCTACGCAGCAGGCTAGCTCTGCTGTGTAGCGTGTTTATGTTGTTATTCTTATGTGTTAATTAAAACGCAGACTTGTCCAAAAATGTTTACAATAAGCTACCTTATCAAAGCGACTTAGCGTATTATTCGGCTAATTTAGTTTTTTCTGCTTTGAGGATGTATGCGTCTAGATATTCACTGTGCTGATAGGATCGGTATAGCCCAAGAAATCCTTAATATTTTAGTTAACTACAGTGTTGATTTAAAAGGTATTGAGGTCGATTCTGTCAATTGCCGTATGTATGTGAGCTTTCCAGAAATAGAATTTGAGCAGTTTCAAAAAATCATGCCTTCTATCCGTCTGATTGATGGTGTGCATGATGTACGCACTACCGCATTTCTCCCTTCTGAGCGAGAGCATAACGAATTAAATACCTTGTTACGTGCATTACCTGATGGTGTTATTTCTATTGATGCTAAGGGCTGGGTACGTTTATGCAACGATGCTGCCTGTAAAGACCTGCAGTTAAGTGAAAAAGAAGTTATTGGTGCTAACATAAATAACCTACTAAAAGGCTTTAACTTTACGCGTTGGTTAGAGGGCAAGGAAGTGTTAGGCCAAACGACTCGGGTTGAAGTAGCTGGCGAAGACTTTATTGCAGATATTTTACCAATTGCCGTGCCACAAGGCAGTGAAGGCGATGTTTTAGCGGGTGCGGTTATTAACATTAAATCGCAAAGCCGCTTAGGGCAGCAGGTCAGTGCATTTAGACGCTACGGGCAAGAAAGCTTTGCGACTATTCATAACTTTAGTACGGCAATGCGCCGAGTTGTGCGCGAAGCACGCAAAATGGCGCAACTAGAAGCCCCTATTTTGATTACTGGTGAAACTGGCACAGGTAAAGAGTTATTAGCTAGAGCGTGCCATTACGCATCTAATCGCTCTGTTAAGCCTTTTATTGCGCTATCGTGTGCTTCACTTCCTGATGATGTTGCTGAGTCTGAATTATTTGGTTATGCCGGGTACGAAGAAAACGCAGCGCCAAAGCGTGGTGTATTAGAGCAAGCTGATGGTGGAACTGTATTTTTAGATGAAGTTGGCGAAATGTCGACTCAACTACAAACTAAGTTACTGCGTTTTTTACAAGATGGTACGTTTAGAAAAGTAGGCGATGAGAACGAAGTTAAAGTAAATGTACGTATTGTTGCCGCTACTCAAAAAGACTTACCTGCAATGGTACAAGAAGGGGTTTTTAGAGAAGACTTATATTACCGTATAAACGTGCTTACTTTAGAAATAGCGCCACTAAGAGATAGAAAAGCAGATGTAGGACCACTTGCAGAGCATTTTATTCAAAAATATGCGCAACAAAATGGTCATGCAATTCCTGTTTTATCACAAGAGTGTTTAAGCTTCTTACAAGAGTATCCCTGGCCTGGAAATGTACGTCAGCTGGAAAATGCAATTTACCGTGCAGTGTCGTTACTAGATGATAGCGAGCTTCGCGTAGAGCATTTGCAGTTACCAACTTTTACTCATGATTTAGGGTATTTAGAGTCTGATTTTGAAGGCTCACTAGATCAAGCTGTTAAACGTTTTGAAGCGACTTTACTTCGCAAACTCTACCCTGCTTACCCAAGCTCACGTCAGTTAGCTAAGCGATTGGGCCTAAGTCACACCGCTGTAGCTAATAAGTTACGTGATTACGGGATTAATCGAAAAACAGTAAAAGTGTAATTGACTTAAAGAAATTAAAATATGGGGACTAATTTTTAGTGCCCATATTTTTTGTTACCCCATCAATTGCAATCGTCTCAATACCTTCTTCGTTAAAGTTCATTACGATACTGGCGTTATTACGAGTGAAAAAATAGCTACGGCCATTTAGCTCAATAACATAGTCACCTTTTACCGGATCGCTAAACTGCTGCTTTTTTAAAGTGACTGTATGTTCGCCAATTTGCCATTCAAACTCCTCAATAAACCCGTTATTAAATTCTTGAACCCATACTTGGCTGTCATCTTTTGAAAGCGTGATGGCGACAGAGTAAGAGCTAGGAATTTGCTCCATATTGTAACTTTTAGATCCAATAGTGAATTTCTCAGCTTTTTGCTGCCATTCAAAACCAAATTTAAATTCTTTAACTACACCGGTAGGGTAAGTTACTGAGCCTTTACCTGGTAACGAAAAATCGGCAAAAGCATTGTAGCTAGGGACTAATAGGGCCAGTGCAGCGATAATTTTTAGTTTTGATTTCATTAGCTATCTTTTTTATTGTAATAATGATTTAAGATTAAAGTAGAATATTCGTCTTCGCAAGGGGCTATGCTACACTCGAATAAATTTAACTGGTAAGACCTTTATTGTGAACTTATATATTCGACTTTTATTATTATTTTTCAAAATTAAACGCAATAAGCAATATCAAAATCTACTTGATACAGTAGATATTGATTACAAAGCTTTGCCGACTGATTGTGATATTAATCTACATTTAACGAACTCACGCTATCTTGCGATGATGGATTTATCTCGCACGTGGATGACGGAGCGTGTTGGCTTACTAAAGCAAATAATGAAGCGTCGTTGGTTTCCGATTGTTAACGCAACTGCTATTACTTATATCCGCGATATTAAACCTATGCAGCGATATACAATAAGTACTAAGTTAGTTGGCTGGGATCATAAATACTTTTATATTGAGCAAAAGTTTCACTCAGAGCGAGGCTTACATGCTATTGCTTATGTACGCGGTGTATTTAAAAGTAAAAAGGGTATTATAAGTATTGAAGAAATGCTTGAAGTTGCTGGTTTTGATGGGCAAACACCTATATTGCCAAGTGAAGTAATGCACTGGAAAGAAATGTTAGAGCAGAAAAAGTTAAGTAACCTGCCAAATCGCTAATACCCTACAAATGAGAAAAAAGGCCTTTCGGCCTTTTAACACACATTGTAATTGGGTAACTATGTACTACTTCATATATGCTTTAAAAGCTGTACCTAACACCAAACATAGCCACAACAGGGTCAAGCTCAACAGTTGATGTAAGCGATTTTGCACCATTAGCATAAACAGTGGCATCGGTATCAATATCCATAATTGATACCATAGCGTGTAAACCCCAGTTTTTATCAATTTTATAGTTAGCACCTACCTGAGCCATAAAGCCAAACGAATCATCTAACTTTACTTCTACATCGTCTGTTCCTAGTGTTGCTTTAAGTGCTTGAGAGGGTTGCTCATCAAAAAATGTAGTGTAGTTTATGCCTACGCCTATAAAAGGTCTTAGCGCATAGCTTGTATCTAAAAAGTGGTATTGTGCAACCAATGACGGTGGAAGTTGTTTTATATCTGCAATTTTGTTGCCTGCTAAGCCGCCTGCGCCATTTACATCGTGTGAAAACGGTGTTGCTGCTATCAGCTCTAACACCCATTGATCGTTAAATGCATAATCTACGGTGATACCTAGTTGAGTATCTGAATCACCTTTAAGGCCTAGCGTAGGTGCTTCATTAATCGCTGAGCTATTGTTATCAGGGTTTACGTTAATAGCACCAACATTTACGCTAAAGTTCGCGTGTGCAGCTGGAGAGAGTGCTAATAAAGAGGTTAATAATGCGATGCTAATTTGAGTTTTCATGTTGTTCTCCAAGAACTACTGTTTAATTAGCGCTATTATTACCGAGCAATAAATATGAAAACCTGTTCTAGATCAAAGTTTAAAAAGCATTTGAAGCTTATAAAATGTTTTATTGATTTAGATTAATTTTAGTGTCGTTATGCTTTTGTAAAGATTGACATATTTATTTAATTAACAGTCACATGAATATAAGGCAGGCACTGCTTTGCCATAATCTCGTGTTTAACCAAGGGCCTTAATAAACAAGAAAATATGTTTTTAGCAGGGTTCAAAAATAATTAAAACAACTGACACTTAAAAAGTATTGGAAGACTTAAACGCGATTGAGTCGGTATTTATAATGAAATATAAACCGAGTATTTTATAAAGCATAAAATACTCGGTGCACTGACTTTAGTTATCAATAGTTATTCTAAATAACGTTTAGCTTTGTTTTCTTTCACACTTTTAAGATCGACTAATACCAATCCATCAATACAATTATTAAAATCGGGATCAATGCTAAAGCTTAAAAATTGTACACCGCCAGGGTTGCAAAGCTCAGTATATTGTTTAAATAAAGTAGGGACTTGAGCGCCCATATTAGCTAACACATGTTTTAACTCTACAAAATCTTCTTTAACATCGTTTCCATTAAAAAGAATATTGCATTGAGTTAGCTGTTGCTCAGTTAATTTAAGCTCATTATTAGGCGTAGCTAGTTCTATACTGCTTTTATAATAATGTTGATAGTAATAAACGAGCATGGCTTTGGCTTGCTCAGGTAGAGCGTTGGACACGCTTACAGCCCCAAATAAATATCTATACTGTGGGTAGTTTTTTATAAAAGCACCAATACCGTACCATAAATAGTCGAGACTCTTACGTCCCCAATACTTAGGTTGTACAAAACTTCTACCAAGCTCAATACCTTGGTGCAGATAGGGCGTCATAGCGTCGGTGTAAGAAAATAAACTATCGGTATATAAACCTTCACGTCCATGTTTTTGTATTATCTGTTGTGCGCAGGCTAATCGATAAGCACCTACTAGCTCTAGTTGCATAGGGTCCCACAGTACAAGGTGTTGGTAATCCATATCGTATTTATCTATATCACGACGCTTACCGCTTCCTTCACCTACTGCTCTAAATGCAATTTCTCTGAGGCGTCCCAACTCTCTAAAAATAGGTGAACTACCTACATATTGATATAAATGAATGTGCATGCCATCGTGTGTTTTACCCAGAAGCTGACATTGCTCAATTGCTCTTTTTAGTTCTTTTCTACACTCGGGCACAGCAATAGGTGTTTGTGTTTTTAGCGGCAGTGTTTTTTTAGTTGTAAGCCTATAAAGCTGCTTACGTATGAGGTTTACAATTTCTTTATCTTTAAGGTTTTCTATCAAGTAGGACTCAGGAGGGATAGAAGCACCAATTTCAAACTCTAAAGATTTTTGGCGCTGCTTAAACATTTCGGCCACTAATAGTAAACTTGCCAAAGGTTTATAAATCATTGATGTACCATAAAAAAGCGGACTATTTTTGGCTTTAATAAAAATAGGTAAAATGGGGCAGTTGGCTTTTTTTGCCATACGTAAAAAACCGCTATTCCATTTGCAATCCTTAATACCGGTTGGTCCTAGGCGCGACACTTCCCCTGCAGGAAATATAAGTAAGGCACCTCCACCTTTTAAATGGTTTTGTATATTACTAAGCTCTTGCTTTTTACTCATACCAGATAAGTTATCAACAGGGAGTAAAAGAGAATGCATTGCGCTGACCGACATTAACATGCGGTTTGCGACTACTTTTAAATCCTGCCTTACTGTAGAGAGTACTTTTATAAGTGCTAAAGCATCTAGTGAACCAATAGGGTGGTTAGCAACAATAACAAGTTTACCCTCGTTAGGAATATGTTCTATCTGCTTAGGTTTATAGCGCGTATCAAAATTGAGTTCATCAAGTACTTGCTCAACAAATTCTAATCCTTGTAGGTGAGGGTAGGTATTACCAAAGGTGATAAACTCTTGTTCATGTAATAAGTAACCTAAGCCCTTTTTTACTAAACCTTTTACTTTTGGAGAGTTCTCTAGTTGTGGTAAGTTTGCTGCAATTACTTTATCAACACTTATCATATTAACCTCATATTCCGTTTGGTCTATTCGCTATACATGTAAGATTAAAAAAAGGGTGTGACAGTTACTTTGCAGTAGTGTGACTTTTTAAAGTACTAAATTATAAACTGTGAATTGCTAGGAGAATTTATGTCGGTATTGGTGGCTATAACGGGGCGCAATAACGAAAAGCTAATAACGAAGTTACAAGAGCGATTACCAAATACATTGATAGAGCAATGGCCTGATTGCAAAAACGCAAATAATGTGGATTTTGTACTTGCGTGGAATGCTCCTGAGTCTCTGTGGCCGCAGCTGCCTAACTTAAAAGCTGTGTCGTCATTTGGTGCAGGCGTAGATAGTATAAATCTAACATTATTACCTGAACATGTCGAAGTAGTACGTATTGTGGACATGCAATTAGCTGAAGATATGGCGGAATATGTACTTACACATGTCTTAGCTCAAAAATTACGCTTAAAAGAGTATTACACTAAACAAACACAGCAAACATGGAAGCCAAAACGAGCTTTTAGTAATAAACATGTTGGTATACTTGGATTTGGCGAATTAGGTAAAGCATGTGCGCAAAAACTTGTAACTAATGGTTTTAAAGTAAGTGCCTGGGCGCAAAGTAATAAAAACACGACTAATGTCGAGGTTTATTATGGCGATGAAGGACTTAGCGATATGCTTTGTAAGATTGATTATCTCGTGTGCTTATTACCTCTTACGCAGGCAACGAAGGGTATTATTAATCACTCAATGCTCGCTAAGCTACCTTCACATGCTGTTGTTATTAATGTAGCACGTGGTGCTCATGTGGTTGAGCAAGATTTATTAAATGCATTAAATAACGATAGCTTACGCGCTGCTACCTTGGATGTTTTTGACCAAGAACCTTTAACGCAGAATCACCCTTACTGGGGAAACCCCAAAATAACACTTACACCACATTGTGCAGCGCTATCTGATTTAAATAGCGTTATAGACCAAATAGCCGATAATATTGAACGTTTGAATATGGGCTTAGCACTCAATAATTCAGTGGATAGAACTAAAGGTTATTAGCTGATAGCTAATTAGTTTAAAAAACAGCTTGTTAACATTTGTAATTTTCATTAGTGTAAAAGATATTCTCACTAATAAAAATATAAAGAGGGTGTTATGAAATCCAGTCAAAGTGGGGCTAAATTAAGCCTCGTTGTTATTTCAATTATCGTGCTAGGTGTTTCAGCTTGGTTTAATCAGGCTAACGCTGAAGATAGTCCATCTAAAACACAAACCCAAAGTGAATTAACAATAGCAGATTAACCTAGCTTATTAGGTATTTTCAGTTTTCGTCTTTCTTCTCGTTTCTCTCAACAGTACATGCACAGCACCATTATTGCAGTGGTGCTTTAGTGGCGCTTAATATTGTCCTGATCCATCGTGTTTCTAATATTTTAAAAATTCGCAACAAAAAAGCCCAGCAATGCTGGGCTATTAAATATTCTAAGGAAAAGTTGTTAACTTTGGGTTACATTAAATTGCCCAAATGTATAAACTTTAAACAGGTAAAAAGTGTTGATCAACACTAAACTCATATTTGAAATAACGCTCGACGACATAAGATCTAGGCTAAATGATAAGAATAATAAACCACATGCACTAATGGCGGCAACGCGCAGCAGTGTTATCTGGTTAATAAAGAATGCACCTAAACCTAGTGCAAGTAGTGTAGTATTTAAAAGCCAATCTAGCTCATTTAGCATGGTCGTTTCAATAGTTCAGTTGTTGAAAAAAGGAGCGCCATTATGTTGATCTTTTGCACACCTTTCAACCAAGTAATTTTAAATTTTCAGATTAGTTTTTTTAATGCTAAAAGTAACTGCCAATTGCCGAAAACAAACCATTGTCAGCAATTACTTGATACTTCTGACAGCTCTGTGGTTTTTGTAAATCACTGCATAAATAAAGGGATTCACGGCTAGAATCATAGTTGGGGTGCAAGTTGGAATCAATTAAAGTAGCTCCGTAACCTAAAAGTCCAGGCCAGTAAACACTCTCACTTACCATCCCTAATTTTTTATAGGTGAGCAAGGTTGGTTTTGGAAAAGCTAAAATTATTACAATAACAATGGCCAGAGATATAAATAGCCCCTTTTTTGACTTTGTTTTTTGGCTAGTGCCATTGTTTATGTTTGTTTTTTCCTCTGCGGGTATAGAGCGCTGAGTAGGGCGTTGCGGCTTTCTTTTTTGCGCTGTTTTTTTTCTTGTTGGTGCTTTACCTAGCAACGACTGTTTATTTGGGGTTTTAGACATAAAGCAAATCTGGCCTTTTTTCCGTAGGTCTCTATAATTAAATGAGCAAATTTATATACTAAGCTAATTATTATGATAACTTAAAGTTAGCTTATAGCCTACGAGGAATAAAGATGAATACGCAGCTATCAATTTTAATTGTAGATGACGTTAGCACAGTGCGTAGTTTTTTGAGCCAAACGCTCATGCACTTAGGGATAGATAACGTAAAGGAAGCATCTACTGCCTCACAATGTATTAGTGAGTGCCAGGCTGCAAATTATAATATCATTTTTTTAGACATAGAACTGCCGGACGGCGATGGCAAAGATTTGATTGCGCAAATCAATGAATTAAGCCCTGAGACAAATGTAGTAATGGTATCTGCACATTCAGGTATTGAAAATGTTAAGGATGCAATTGATAAAGGCGCTAAAGGATTTGTAGTGAAGCCGTTTACACCTAAAAAAATAGCGGCAATGCTTAAGAAGTTTTATCCAGACTTGGAAAATGTATGACACCAATCTGTTTAAATATTTATGTCGACTGTTATTAAAGTACGAGATTAAATCTTAGATAAAAAAAAACCGGCAAAAGCCGGTTTTTTATATTCTATCAAAAACAAATTATAGAGCTTTAATCTTAGCTGCTATACGGCTCTTATGACGAGCTGCTTTGTTTTTGTGAATTAGACCCTTAGTTGCGTAACGGTCTAGGATAGGTGTAGCAACAGAAAAAGCTTGCTGTGCAGCTTCTTTATCGCCCGCTTCAATAGCAACAATTACTTTTTTGAAGTAAGTGCGCATCATTGAACGACGGCTTGCGTTGTGCTGACGGTTTTTTTCGCTTGTGATAGCGCGTTTTTTTGCAGACTTGATGTTAGCCAAGGTTTGCTCCTAACAATCTTAAAATAAAGCTTAAATTAAAGGCCGTGGAATATGCCTGTTTCTATCATGGATGTCAATTTAAATTTAACAATCCAAGAAAAACTGCACCATATAACGAGCATCAATTTGCCGCTTTAGCAGTTAATATAGACATTGTAACAAAGCACAGACCCCCAGCCTAGTGCTTTAAAGCGATTTATAAAAAAGACTGTGGCATAATCGCCTATCTTGAGGATTTTTGAGTAGGTTTAAGGTGTCAAAAGGTTTATTTCGCTCTGGTATGATTGTTAGTTGTATGACTATGATATCGCGTATTTTAGGGCTCGTTCGAGATGCTGTCGTTGCCAATTTATTAGGCGCAAGTGCAGCGGCTGATGTTTTTTTATTTGCTAACCGTATTCCTAATTTTTTACGCCGTTTATTTGCAGAAGGTGCCTTCGCACAAGCATTCGTACCTGTGCTAAGTGAAATTAAAGAACAGCAAGGCGACGACAAGGTCAGACTTTTTGTTGCACAGGCAGCAGGCACATTAGGAACCATTTTACTAATTGTCACTATTATTGGTGTTGTTGCTTCCCCTGTTATTGCAGCACTATTTGGTACCGGTTGGTTTATAGATTGGTGGCAAGGCGGACCTAATGCCGAAAAATTTGAACTTGCAAGTTCACTACTTAAACTTACATTCCCCTATTTATTTTTTGTAAGTTTAGTTGCACTTAGTGGTGCGGTAATGAATGTGTATAACCGTTTTGCTGTTGCTGCATTTACACCAGTTTTGCTTAATGTTTCTATTATTACGTGTGCAATTTTTTTACATGATAAATTTTCGGTAGGTGCTTATTCACTTGCCATAGGTGTATTTGTCGGTGGTGTAGTGCAGCTACTATTTCAATTACCGTTCTTGTATCGCGCTAAAATGTTGGCGCGTCCGCGCTGGGCATGGCAAGACGAAAACGTAAAAAAAGTACGAAAACTTATGCTACCGGCTTTGTTTGGTGTCTCTATTAGTCAAATTAATCTGTTGCTCGATACCATGATTGCGTCATTACTGATGACGGGCTCAATTGCATGGCTTTACTATTCAGACCGCTTAATTGAATTTCCGCTGGGGTTATTTGGTATTGGTATTGCGACAGTTATTTTACCGGCGCTTTCTAAACTACATAGCAGTAAAAAAAGTAGCGACTTTCAGCATACTCTCGATTGGGGAGTTCGTTTTGTTATATTTTTAGGCCTGCCAGCAATGATAGGTTTGATGATCATCAGCCCACTTATTATTACCGTGTTGTTCGACCACGGTGCATTTAAAGAAGACAGTATTGATCATGTCAAAGCTGTAAGCTTAGGCGTAGTCGCATATTCGGTCGGACTTGTAAGCTTTATGCTAATAAAAGTACTCGCTCCTGGCTTTTATGCTCGTCAAGATACAAAAACACCGGTGCGTATTGGTATTATTACCTTAGTACTTAATATGGTGTTTAACATTATGCTGGCTCCTTTCATTGGTTATTTAGGGTTGGCACTTGCTACTTCGTTATCGGCTAGCTGCAATGCATTTTTATTATACAGACAGCTTAAAAAAGAAAATGTATACCAGTTCTCATCAATGAGTATGCGTTTTACACTTAAATGTGTTGTTGCAAGTATTGTTATGGGAGCTGTCACATGGTTTGTGAGCAGTTACTATTATTGGGCTACATGGGCCTTTACACAGCAAGTAATATTATTAGTAGCGCTAGTGGCTTTGGCAGGTATTAGCTACTTTGCAATGCTATTTGTGATGGGCGTTAGACTAAATACGATAAAAAGTGTAGCAATTACTGAATCAAACTAAAAAAAAGATTATAATCGGCAACTCTGCGGCTTTAATCATTTTTTAGCCGTAATTAATAGCTCGCTAAACAAGGCATTAGGTGGCATGGAGTTAATTAGAGGTATACACAATATTCGCCCACACCATTTTGGTTGTGTGTTAACTATTGGTAATTTTGACGGCGTTCATTTAGGCCACGCAGAAGTATTAAAAGGTTTACTTAGCGATGCTAAAGCGCATAGTTTGCCTAGCACTGTAATGCTGTTTGAACCCCAGCCACAAGAGTTTTTTGCTAAAAACAATGCCCCTGCACGGTTAACGCGCTTACGAGATAAGTTACGTTTATTGAGTGATTTAGGTATTGAGCGAGTTATTTGCATTAGCTTTAATCAGCAATTTGCAAACATGCATGCTGAGCAATTCGTTAATGAGATTTTGATTAAAAAGTTAGGTGTTAAAGCACTTACTGTTGGTGATGATTTTAAGTTTGGAAAGCAACGCCAAGGTAACTTTCACTTACTTGCTAGCATGGGTAAGCAAGCGGGCATGGATGTAAAAAGCACCGCGAGCTTTCGTCAATTAAATGCTAGAGTAAGCAGCACTTTAATACGAGATGCTTTAGCATCCGGTGACTTAGCGAGTGCTAAAATAATGCTTGGTCACGATTATGCTATTTCTGGGCGTGTTATACATGGTTGGAAAAGAGGACGTGAACTCGGTTTTAGAACGGCAAATATAGCCCTAAAACGCCAAGTGTGTCCTGTCAACGGAGTGTTTGCAGTGCAAGCAACGATTGCAGGAAAACAGATTTTTGGAGTTGCAAATGTAGGCAATAAGCCGACATTTAATGGAACTCGTGCATTATTAGAAGTTCACCTTTTTGATTTTGCACAGGATATTTACGGACAATTTATGCATGTGGAGTTAATAGAAAAACTTCGCGATGAGAAAAAATTCGAGACATTAACACAATTAACGGCGCAAATAGCAACTGATGTTGCTGCCGCTAAGCAGTGTTTTGGTTTAAATCAGGTAGCCGATAGAGACGGAATGTAGGATAAATGAGCGACTATAAACATACTTTGAACTTACCGGAAACACCGTTTCCAATGCGTGGCAATTTGGCACAACGTGAACCAAAAATGCTTAAAGCATGGTATGAGGACGACCTTTATGGTCAAATTCGCAGCGCTAAGAAAGGTAAAAAAACCTTTATTTTGCATGACGGCCCTCCGTATGCAAATGGCGATATCCATTTAGGCCACTCAGTTAATAAAATATTAAAAGATATTATTGTTAAGTCTAAAACATTATCTGACTTTGATTCACCATTAGTTCCAGGTTGGGATTGTCATGGTTTACCAATCGAGTTAATGGTTGAGAAAAAAGTAGGCAAGCCGGGTGTAAAAGTTACTGCGAGTGAGTTTCGTGAAAAATGCCGTGCATACGCTAAAAAACAAGTTGAAGGTCAAAAAGTTGATTTTAAACGTTTAGGCGTATTTGCAGATTGGGATAAGCCATATTTAACAATGAACTTTGACTTTGAAGCGAATGCAATTCGTGTACTTGGTCGAATTATTGAAAAAGGTCATTTGCATAAAGGCGCCAAGCCTGTGCATTGGTGTACAGACTGTGGCTCTGCATTAGCAGAAGCAGAAGTTGAATACCAAGATAAGCAGTCTCCAGCAATCGATGTGCGTTTTATATTTGTTGATCAAGATGCTGTTGTTAGTGCATTTGATTTGGCTGATGGTCATAAAGGCGAAGGCAGTGTTGGTACTGTTATTTGGACAACAACACCGTGGACGCTTCCTGCAAACCGCGCTGTGGCTGTGCATGCCGATTTAGAGTATGCGTTAGTACAGGTTGAAGATGAAGGCGTACAACAACGTCTAATTTTAGGTTCTGAGCTTGTTAAAGATGCTATGGACCGTTTTGGTTTTAATCACTTTCACGTACTAGGGTATGTAAAAGGTGCAGCGCTTGAAAACTTGCAAGTAGCCCATCCTTTTTATGATTTTAATGTACCAGTGATTGTTGCAGAACACGTAACTACTGATTCAGGTACTGGTGTTGTACATACCGCCCCAGGCCATGGTCAAGAAGATTTCGTGGCTGGTTTAAATTACAACCTTGAAGTGGCTAACCCTGTTGGTGCAAATGGTGTTTATTTACCAGATACCGAACTTTTTGCAGGTCAGCATGTATTTAAGGCGAATGCGAGCGTAATTGAAGTGTTAAAAGAGCGTGGTGCGCTTATGCATCACCATGCGCTTACGCATAGTTACCCACATTGCTGGCGTCATAAAACACCAATCATTTTCCGTGCTACACCACAATGGTTTGTAAGTATGGATCAGGCTAACTTACGTCAAGATTCTCTTGCTGAGATTAAAAACACGCAGTGGTTACCAGAGTGGGGCGAAAGCCGTATTTCTAACATGGTTGAAAGCCGCCCAGATTGGTGTATTTCTCGCCAGCGTACTTGGGGCGTTCCTATTGCATTGTTCGTTGATAAAGACACCGGTGCACTTCACCCAAATACACAAGAGTTAATTGCTCAAGCAGCAGAGCTTGTTGAAAAGTCTGGTATACAAGCATGGTACGATTTAGAACCAGCTACTTTACTTGGTGAAGAAGACGCCAAGCAATACATGAAAGTGCAAGATACGCTAGATGTATGGTTTGACTCAGGTGTGTCACACGCTTGTGTAGTAGATGCACGTGAAGACCTGGTTGGTCCAGCTGACTTATACCTTGAAGGTTCTGATCAGCACCGTGGTTGGTTTATGTCATCAATGATGACATCTGTTGCTATTAATGGTCATGCGCCATACCGCCAAGTATTGACTCATGGTTTTACTGTTGATGAAAACGGCCGCAAAATGTCTAAGTCACTAGGTAATGTTATTTCACCACAAAATGTGATGAATAAACTAGGTGCTGACATTCTACGTTTGTGGGTGGCTTCTACCGATTACACGGCAGAAATGACTGTGTCGGATGAAATATTTAAACGCTCAGCCGATCGTTACCGCCGTATTCGTAACACCAGCCGTTACTTGCTTGCTAACCTAAATGGTTTTAACCCAGAAACAGATCAAGTAGCTGTTGATGATATGGTTGAGCTTGATAAGTGGATTGTTGGTCGCGCAGCTCAGTTGCAAGACGAGATTTTAGCCGCATACGACAGCTACCAAATGCTATTAGTAACTCAAAAGCTAATGAACTTCTGTACGGGTGAGCTTGGCTCGTTCTATTTAGATGTTATTAAAGATCGTCAATATACAGCTAAGAGTGATAGCCATGCACGTCGTTCTTGTCAAACTGCGCTTTATCATATTGCAGAAGCAATGACGCGTTGGATGGCACCTATTATGAGCTTTACCGCACAAGAAATTTGGGAAGCGTTACCGGGTGAGCGTAGTGACTACGTATTTACATCAGTTTGGTACGATGGCTTACAAGCACCAACAAATAGCCAATTTAGTAACGATGATTGGTTAGAGATTTTAACTGTACGTGACGAAGTAAACCGCTTATTAGAAGCTGCACGTAAAGAAGAAGTCATTGGTGCAACACTTCAAGCAACGGTGAATTTATTTACGGGTAAAGAGCTTGCCGCTAAATTAAACGCGCTTGGTGATGAACTGCGTTTTGTATTGTTAACATCAGCCGTGAATGTTACTGAAGTTGATAGCCAGCCTGTAGATACACAAGCTACCGAGATTGAAGGTTTGTTCATTAGCGTTGCTGCAACAGATGCTGCTAAATGTGAGCGTTGTTGGCATTACAGCGAAGATGTAGGCGTTGAGCCTGCTCATCCTGAAATTTGTGGTCGTTGTGTAAGTAATGTTGACGGCGAAGGTGAAAAGCGTCAATTCGCTTAGGAGTTATTCTTAGTGAGCAAACTAGCCCAAAAAAGTGGTTTAGTGTGGCTTTGGTTGAGTCTATTACTTTTAGTAATAGACTTTGCCAGTAAAACACTTGTTGTAGGGACTATGGCTTATCAAGAGTCTATAAACTTACTCCCTGTTTTTAGTATTACTTATGTACATAACTATGGTGCTGCTTATAGCTTTTTAAGTGAAGCGGGTGGTTGGCAGCGTTGGTTTTTAAGTGCAATTGCCGTTGCTATTAGTGCTTTGCTTGTATGGTGGCTAAAACGCTTACCTGCTACAAATAAAGTACTATGCGGTGCTTATGCATTGGTACTTGCTGGCGCTATTGGTAATTTATACGATCGTATTGCGTATGGTTATGTAATCGACTTTATTCACGTTTTTTATAAAGACTCACATTTTCCTGTATTCAATATTGCCGATTGCGCTATTTGTATTGGCGCAGCATTATTGTTATTTGACGCCTTCACCGGCGAGAGTCCAAAGGAGCATAAAGCATGAGCCAAGCTGTAATTGGTGAAAACTCGCAAGTTATTTTCCATTTTTCTATTAAATTAGAAGATGGCTCTGCCGCTGATTCTACCAAGGTGCACAACAAACCTGCTAAATTAACAATGGGTGATGGCAGCTTAACGGCAAACTTCGAAAAGTGTTTATTAGGTTTAACTGCAGGCGAAAGTAAAACGTTTGAATTAGAACCTGAAGATGCTTTTGGTCAGCCAAACCCAGATAATATTTACTATGTTGACCGTAGTAAGTTTGGTTCAGAAACACCAGCTAAGGTAGGTGCAATTATTGCGTTTACTCAACCTGATGGCACTGAGCTTCCTGGTTTAGTCCGCGAAGTGCAAGGTGAGTCGGTAACGATTGATTTTAACCACCCTTTATCTGGCCAGCGTTTAACGTTTGAAGTTGATATTATTGAGGTGGAAGGTTAATGGAAATATTACTAGCTAATCCTCGCGGCTTTTGCGCTGGTGTTGACCGTGCTATTAGTATTGTTGAGCGCGCTTTAGATATTTTTGAAAAGCCAATTTATGTTCGCCACGAAGTAGTACATAACCGCTATGTGGTTGATGGACTAAAAAGTCGTGGTGCGGTATTTGTTGAAGAGCTTGATCAAGTACCTGACGACAGTATTGTTATTTTTAGCGCACATGGCGTATCGCAAGCGGTTCGCAGCGAGGCTAAACGTCGTGATTTAAAAGTATTTGATGCAACGTGTCCGCTTGTAACTAAAGTGCATATGGAAGTTACACGTGCGAGTCGCAAAGGTATTGAGTGTATTTTAATTGGACATCATGGTCACCCTGAAGTAGAGGGAACAATGGGACAATATGATAACTCAGACGGTGGTATTTATCTTGTTGAAACCGTTGATGATGTTGTTGCGCTTAATGTAAAAAATGCTGAAAATCTTTTTTACTGTAGTCAAACGACTTTATCAGTTGATGATACTGCTGATGTTATTGATGCACTACGCAATAAGTTTCCATCAATTGATGGACCTCGTAAAGATGATATTTGTTATGCAACGCAAAATCGTCAGGATGCTGTTCGTGACTTAGCTGACAAAGTTGATGTGCTATTAGTTGTTGGCGCTAAAAACAGCTCTAACTCTAATCGCTTACGTGAACTTGCAGATAAAATGGGCACTGTTGCTTATTTAATTGATGATGCAACTGATGTGCAAGAGCAGTGGGTTTCAGGTTCTAAATCAGTGGGTGTAACTGCGGGTGCATCTGCGCCAGAAGTACTTGTACAACAAGTTATAAGCCGATTAAAAGATCTTGGTGGTACGCAGGTTGTTGAAAACCCAGGCGAAGAAGAGAATATCGTATTTGCTGTTCCTGTAGAGCTACGTTAATTTAAAATTTAGATTATAGGAGAGTCGTTATGAGTAAGTCACTAAAAAATGATGGTTTGCTTTTTTCGGCTCTTTTTAATGAGCGAGGCGTACTAGCTTCGCTTATTGTTTCTCAAGTTATTGCTATTGTTTTAGCCTTTGCACCCAATGTAGAAGGAGATATTTGGCTTCGACTTGGGATCATCAGTTTGTTTATGCATTTAATTGTTTTAGTCGGTACCTCTTCTTTATACTTTTGTAGATTTTTCTTACAAACGCGCACTCAAACTTTTCAATTAAGTTTGTTTTTTATCTTTTTTTTATTATCTACATGCATTTTTAGTATTTTATTTTCCCATTTTGCTTTTGATATAGATGATACAGATAACTTAATTTATTTCACACTTCGCAATTGCATTATAGTGGCTTTGCTGGCGGCTTTATTCGTCCAATTTTTATTAATTCATTTTGAGAAAGAGCAGCAAACTAAAGCGCTTTCTCGAGCTGAGCTTGATGCCTTGCAAGCTAGAATACGTCCTCATTTTTTATATAATAGTTTAAACACCGCTGCAGAGCTTACTCATCATGATGCCGATGCGGCAGAGCAGGCTATTTTAGCATTAGCCGCCTTATCGCAGGCAGCAATGCACTCAGGAAAAAATGTATCTCTTGACGATGAAATAACGCTGAGTAAGCAATATATAGCACTTGAAACATGGCGTTTCGGTAATCGCTTAAGCGTTGATTGGCAAATACCTAATGAACTACCTGCATTGAGCATTCCTTGTTTAACCCTGCAGCCATTAATTGAAAATGCAGTATGCCACGGTGTTGAAACAAGTGAGCATGGTGCAGAAATAAAAGTAGAGCTACATATTACTACCGGCTATATAACCATGATTGTTTCTAACCCTATAACAATTTCTAATGCTCAAACTAGGCCTAATAACGGCATGGCGCTTGAAAATATTCGCCAGCGATTAAATATTTATTATAAAAATAAAGCGCAGCTAACAATTACTAATAAAAATGATGTGTTTAGGGTCAAGGTCGTTATTCCTAAGCTAATTGAGGGCAGTGTATGAACGTACTCATTGTTGATGATGAACCTCTTGCGAGATCGCGCTTAATTCGTTTGTTGGCACATGATAAAAGCATAGTTGTACAAGGCGAGGCAAGTAATGGTAATGAAGCCCTAGTACTGGCTAAAAAGCAAACGCCGGATTTGATTTTTTTAGATGTTGATATGCCTGGTATGAATGGTTTACAAGTTGCTAATGAGCTCAATAGTTTAACTCTACCTCCTGCTATTGTTTTTATAACTGCTCACCCTGAGCATGCCTTCGATGCTTTACAATTAAGCGCTGCAGGTTATTTAGTTAAACCTATTTCAGAGCAATCATTGCAAAAGGTGCTTAAGCAAGTCGGGCGCTTAAATAAAGTACATATTCAAAAACAACAAAATGTAAAAATCTCTTATCAGCTAGCTGGTACTCTACGCAGTGTTGATATAAATGATGTTTTGTATTTTAGTGCCGAAGAAAAGTATACCAAAATGATATTCTGTGGTGGAGAAGCTTTACTTGAACAAAGTCTAAAACAATTAGAGTTACAATTTCCTACACATATTTTGCGAATTCATCGCAATACATTGGTTAATAAACAAAAAGTAATTGCTTTGCATTCAAAAGCGAATGGCAATCATATGATTGAGCTACAAGGGTGCAGTGAGTTATTGCCAGTGAGCCGCCGTGAGCTTAAATTAGTAAAAAATTCGCTTTAGGCTTACCTTGCAATTAACCTCCCCTTGATTTAAATACATTTGAGTCTTAATTATCAACGGTGTTATTGAATAAACAGGTTTAATTAACCGTTTATCAACAAATATAACCGCTTGTCTTAGTCCTCATTGATTCCTCAAATAAATAACATAAACTTAAAATCAGATAATTTTTATTTGGTTTTATTATGCAATCACCTCACGTAAAAGTGCAAAGAGGCTTCACTCTGATTGAAGTGCTAATTGCATTTATTATTCTTAGTTTTGGCCTTTTAGGCGCAGTTGCTTTGCAAGCAAAAGCAAAGCAAGCAAGCTTTGATTCTATGCAGCGTGCTGCTGCAGTTGCACTTGGTAATGATATTGTGCAGCGTATCCGTGCTAACGATACCCCGCAAATAGCTAGCCTATATACCCAAACATTTAATAGCGAAGCCTCAACTAAAACCTCACAGACGTGTTTTACAAGCACTTGTAGCGCAGCGCAAGTTGCAGCCCTAGACCTTGAGCAATGGAAAAGAGCTATAAAAGCAAGGGAAAACACAGGCTCTTTAGATGACGCAACTGTATGTATTGCGGCTACTGCAGTTGCAGGTACAGGTGGTAAAGCATTTAATTTAGAGGTCGTTGTATCTTGGCAAGGGCGTCAAGAGTTTAATGCAAATAGTACGACTGGAGACATCAAGTGTGGAACGGCTGATAAAAAGCGCCGTTTAGTTGTTTTAACTAGTTATATTTACCTTAGGAGCTAACATGAAGCAAAAAGGTTTTACACTTGTAGAAATGATGATTTCATTATTTATTGGTGGGTTAATTTTAGGCGGCGTTATGTTTACCTATATAGGTATGAAAGTAACCACTAAAGATACGATGACTATTGGTGAACTTCAAGAATCAGGACGCCTTGCAATTAACATAATGCAACGTGATATTGAACAAATTGGCTTTTGGGGCACTTATTATGATGATTCTTTTACTTCGGTAAACACAGAAGCATTATCAAACCCGCTAAATGACTGTTTTGAAGGACTAAATAACGGTAGTTTTCCTGATTTGGCAACTGCGAGTAACTTTAGAACTATTTATGCGAAGGTTGCAGATGCTTCAAAAGAACTAAACTGCGTAACGAGTCCAGTAAAAGGTACCGATATTATTCAGTTAAAGTTTTTACAAGGTGATCAATTAACTGAAGGTGAGACTCAAACGAGTGAAAACTATTTCATAGCGGAGCAAGAGAGAGCCCAATTCAAGCGAGGTGAAATTACAGGAAGTTCTGTTAATGCCTCTATTTGGCCGTATAGCCATCATGTTTATTATATTTCAGAGCAAACATATAAAGTAAATAACAAGAACCTAACTGTACCTGCATTAATGAGAAAGCGCTTAGTTGGTGGGAATATCACCACAGAAACTATTATGGAAGGTGTCGAAAACATGCGGTTTGTTTTTGGTCTCGATACAAACAGCGACAATCGTGTAGATACATACCGAAGTATTAAAAGTATGGAGCACACTGATTGGGAAAATCGAAAGGGTATTTTAACAGTACAGGTATTTTTATTAATACGCGCATTGGAGCCAGACCCTGGGGTTAAAATTAAAAACCAAACTTACATATTAGGTGAAGATGAAAACAAGCGTGAATTGAAATTCACAGATAGTTTCAGACGCACAGTGTTTACCACGACTATTCGATTAAATAATGTTGGATCAAATTTATGGCGTATTTAAAACAATCACAGAAAAAGCAGCAGGGTGTAGTACTGATCACTGCTCTAATAATGGTAATTGCAGTGACGGGTATAGCGGTGACCCTTATGAGCAGTAGTAGTATTGATATTAAAATTACCAATGCAGCGCAAGAGCGTGAAGTGGCCGAAAATGAACTTATTGGCGAAGTACAGCGCATGATTTCTGATGAAGCAAATAAAGGTGCGAATAATCAGTTTTTTTTGAGTCCAGATGAAGTCACTTCGATTGCAGCCTCTGATAAAGAAGGCATGGTGATCGCAACACATGATGGTATGCAAAGCAAAATGGTTAATCTAAACAAAGGTGCGCTTGACCTAGAGTGTCCTCGACGCTTTAATTTTACTGCAGGTATATCGTGCAATATGTTACAGGTCGCCACGACAATAGAATATGGCTCTAAAAGTAAGCATGAACTAACCATTGTTACAGGTGTAGCGCAAGAAATGGCTAGCATAAGTAAGGGGATTTAATATGAAATTAAAATTAAACAAAGTGTTAGCCTCTTTACTTGGCTTAACAATAAGTGCGTCAGTTTATGCTGAAGATATAGAGCTTTATGTTAATCATGATGTGGATGTTGAAGAAAAACCTCGAGTATTACTGATTTTTGATACATCAGGAAGCATGGCTTTTTCATCAAGTACAGGTAGTAATTGTGGGCAATATTCGAGTGGAGGTTGGGCTTTATGTTCTGATAGTCGATTAGCTGCAGCACAGTTTGCGATGAATAAAGTTATTACCGATAACGAAGATACTATCGACTTTGGTTTAATGCGCTTTAAAGCCACAGACGGTGGTTATATAGTTAATGGAGTTGGTAAAGATTCTACAATTATACGAAATTCACTTGCTGCTTTACCTGCTGCTGGGGGGACCCCTTTAACAGAAACTCTTTGGGAAGCTTATTTATATATTACTGGGCAAGGAGTTCAGTACGGGCTTGAAGCTTCAATAATAGAGCGTGATACGAGTGTAGAAAGTTCCTCTACTGTCCAAGTTGAAAATCAATATTGTTACTGGGCTGGTCGGGGACGAAATCGCTATCAGGTATGTAATACATATTATGTACCTGAAACGAATTATACCTATATATCACCTTTTGCAGATAGTACAGCAGAAGCTAAACGTTGTGATAATTCAATAAATATCATTTATATGACGGATGGTGACCCATCTGGCGATAATGATAGTGACAGCCAAATTAGTGCAGAGCATGAGAAGTACTTTGGGGAAGGATTAAACTGGAATACGGATAGTTACTACAGTAGTTACCTACACCAAATGGCTAAAATTATTCATGGTACAAGTGATACTACTGTTGATTTATACCCGTCGACTCCCGATATTCATGAAACAGGCCGTTTATATACTATCGGTTTTGGCTCTGGTATGAGCGCGAGTGGACAAGAGCTTTTACGTAGGGCCGCTTCTTTAGGTGGTGGTGAAAACTTGCCCGCAAGTACGCCAGATGAGCTTTCTGAATCATTAAACAGTGCAATTTCTCGTATTCGTGAAGTAAATGATAGCTTTTCATCGCCGTCCGTTGCTAGTAACAACGTAGATCAAACCCGTAGTCGAGATGCTATTTATTTTGCAATGTTTTACCCAGAGACAAATACCCGCTGGGGCGGTAACTTAAAAAAGTTAAAGGTATCGGGTAGTAACATAGTTGATTCAACAGGCAATGTAGCGCTTGATTCTAATGGTTTGATAGACACTGATGCAAAAACATTTTGGCTTCCTGATGGTAAGTCAGCAGATGGGAACTTAGTAGCACAAGGTGGCGTTAATTATCAACTAAGTACCTTAACAGGAACCAACGCAGAAGAACGAAGAACACTATATACAGATAAACAAGGCGATATAGTACGATTTACTACATCGATTGTTAGTGACATTCTTGATTTAATAACTAATAACCCAATTAGCTTATCTAGTTCAGATATTAAATGGGCTATGGGTATTGATGTTGATGATGAAGATAACGATAACGATACCACGGATCAAAGAGATGATATTTTTGGTGATCCTCTACATTCAAAGCCTGTTGCGCTTGATTACGGTAATGATGATATTCGTATTCTTATTGGTACCAATGCTGGCTTTTTGCATATGTTTAAAGACGATGATACAAATAATGAAGTATCTGAAAGCTGGGCATTTATACCCTCAGATCTGTACAGCATTATTCAACCGCTGCGCAACAAAGAAACGGGTAAAAAATATGGTATGGATGGTCCAATCAGCGTTTATTTTAATAATAAAAACTTAAATAGCGATGGTTTAAACGACGGGATTATTGATGCGAGTGGTGATGATGAAGTATGGGCTTTTGCAGGAATGCGTCGAGGTGGTAAAAACTACTACGCACTGGATATAACAAATCCCGATCAGCCTAAAAAACTATGGAGCGCACCAATAGAAGGCGGAAAAGGTGATTTTAAAGAGCTTGCGCAAACATGGTCAAAACCGCAAATAGCCTACATTAAAGCATTTGGTGACAAGCCTTTATTAATTTTTGGTGCTGGGTACGATACAAACAAAGATGCGGTGATTAAAAGTGAAGATAGTACAGGGCGAGGTATTTACATTGTTGAAGCCGAAACAGGTAAAAGAGTATGGGCATTAACACCCGATATTAATGGCTTTAAAGGTAAGCATAGCATTGCTGCAGATATTACCACGCTTGACTCAGATTATGATGGATATATAGACCGAATTTATGCGGCAGATACTGGTGGAGATATTTGGCGTATAGATATGCCAGGCACTAGTACTAGTGAATTTAGTCACTTTAAATTAGCTGAGCTTGGCAGTAATAAAGCAACTGAAGACAGACGCTTTTTTTACAAACCACTCGTTGCACGAACCATTTATAGTAAAGTAAGCGAGACAACAGTTGATGGTAGTACCGTTATAACACGCTTAGATACGCCGTATGATGCAATAGTTATTGGTAGTGGTAACCGCTCAAAACCAACCGGTACCAATGAAAAAGATCAACTGTTTATGATCAGAGATGAAAATACAGTTACTAAATCATATAAAACGAATGCACCGGATACTATTGTACCTGCTGATTTGATGCAAATGAATTCAGACCCATTTGGTAATGCTCTAGATGACGTTGATGATTTTGTTGACTTAGAAGTCGACTTGGCTAAATTTAATGGTTGGAGATATGAGTTAGGAACGGGTGAAAAATCACTAGCTGCTGCTACAGTTGTTGGAGGTGTTGCTTATTTTACAAGTTTCACACCTGCATCAGATACATCGACTGAAAACCAATGTTCCCTAAGTGGTGGTGGTGGTTCTTTATACGCATTTCACTTACATTACGGTACTAAAGTGTATGATGACCTTAAATTTACAACCAGCTATGATGTACCAGATACACCTCAGTTATACTTTGGCGAAGGCCCTTCATGCGTAGATGGTAATGGAGATGGTAAGTGTGATGACAACCCAACAGTTGACGTAACACAAGAAAGTCAGTTTTATCTAATTGGGCCGGGTATCAAAGGTGAAAATGCTGAAAACCCAATGAAGCCTGTTGAGATAAAGGGCCCTGGCTTAACAATTGTTGATGGTAAAGTTGTATTGGTTAATGACAATGCTGTAGGGTTTGGCTTTAAAACTCAACAAACATATATCTATAAACGTGAAGAAAATGACGAAGTTAATAATTAAGGAAATTAAATGAAGAAACAACATGGGTTTACCTTAATTGAGCTGATGATAGCGGTTGCAATTGTAGGCATACTTGCTTCAATTGCATTGCCCAATTATACAGAATATGTAAAGCGTGCTTCGCGCGCTGAAGCTGCTGCAGCATTGTTAGATGCTGCAAACAAAGAGGAGCAATATTTTGTAGATAATCGTGAGTATACGCAATCCTTTACTGACTTAGGGCTACAAAGTAAAACCGAAAATGGTCACTTTGAACTATCTATCAGCGTAGTTGATAGTAATACCTTCACTATTACAGCTAAGCCTATAGACGGTGCTGTAAAAGGAGATACTGATTGTAAAGAGCTTTCAATCACTGATATTGGTCTCAAAGGTGCAAAAGGGTCTAAAGGAGACACCGATATTGGTTATTGCTGGGGTCGATAGCCTAGATTACTTCTTCTGGCACTTATCAGTTGATTTAATACGTATTCTGCCAGTCTGACTTACTGATAAGGCCAACCCCTCGAGGTTGGCCTTATTGCTGTTGGGGCAATATATAAAAGTACCATTTTGAAAACCATTCAAAGAACCATCAGGACGAAACGTAATTGCGCTGCGAGGGTATTTAAGACTGTCAGCTTCATGGATCTCCTCAAAAGTACTTAAGAGTAGTTCATCATCATCTAACGAGGTTGATTTATCTTTGTCGATAAAGAGTGACATTTGGCCATTCCACTCGTCCTTTGTACATTGACTGTCTTTTAGTGCACAAAGCGTGACGTAAGTAGTATTTTCAATGGCATATAAACGGCCATAATTTATATTTCGGTGTAGGAGGTTTACGTGGTTATCTAAGCGGTTTTTAGCTAAAAAATCTGGGTAAAACCACATAGATAATTGGCTGATAATACTGACAACAGCCATAGATACCATTAATTCGAGAAGTGTTACTCCCTTACTTTTTGATATTGATAATCTCATCCTTGAAGACCTGAGTTAATAAATGATTAACTCAGTCTAGTAAATGATACAAATATGACAAGATATAATTGTACGTTTTTTAATCACACTTTTCAGTGGTGTCACCAAGGTAAAAAGCAGTACCAGATACTGATACATTCAGCGCTTTATTGTTTTCGTTGTCATTATTGGGGCAGTATACAAAGCCCGTAAAGCTACCTGAGCCAGCTAAACTTGTCGTAATACGACCGCTCGTATTAAACCGAAGGCTATTATTACCAGAGAATTTTATTCTATCGCTAGACGGAGTTTCTGACATTACACGTAATAGACTATCATTTGCGCTTTTATAACTTCCGTCATTATCAGTATCTATAAATAAAATAACGGTATTAGTTGATGCCCATTCACTTTGGCATGTGAGACTTGAGCTACTACTTGTAACTGTATTAGGAGCAGGGCATACAATGACTATTTCATCCGTACTTGCAGCTTGAGCACGGGCGTAGCTAATATTTCTTTTTAATTCCAACAAAAAGTTCTCAGCTCTATTTTCTTCTAGCATATCGCTACTATTCCAAATTGCAATTGATGCAATGATCCCAACGATAGCAACGGTTACCATGAGTTCTAAAAGGGTGAACCCGTTTTGTTTGTTTTTCATATTAATCTCATTTACTGCTAGTCATTTAAGTATAGCTATTTTTATATAATAAATTATACCACGATCGGTTGTTTTATCACCGTAATTCAATCGCTTTGTTTGCTATGAACATCATGATTGTCTAAAATCGAGGCAACTGAAGCTTTCAAAAGTACTTAATATGAAAAAAATAGAAGCAATTATCAAACCTTTTAAGTTAGACGATGTGCGTGAAGCGTTGTCTGATGTAGGTATTACGGGGATGACGGTAAGCGAAGTTAAAGGCTTTGGACGTCAAAAAGGTCACACAGAGCTATATCGTGGCGCAGAGTATATGGTCGATTTTTTACCTAAAGTAAAACTTGATATTGTATTGACTGATGAAGATGTAGACCGTGCAATTGAAGTTATTGTAAAAACGGCGCAAACAGGAAAAATCGGTGATGGTAAAATATTTGTCACAGATGTTGAGCGTGTAATACGTATTCGTACTGCAGAGGAAGATGAAGAAGCGATTTAAGCTTGTTTTTCTATGTAGTTAAAAGGCGCTTTAGTAAGCGCCTTTTTTATTTATTTAGTTCTTTTATTTAGTTTTCGTGTTTGCTTTGCGTGCTCACTAAGCTCAGTTAAACCTAATTGGTCGTAACTTTTCTCCATCATTTCAAGCGCGGGATCTAAGTAACTGCTTTGTGAATAATGCTCAACAACAAACTTACCTCTATTAGCAGCAGCTAAATAAGCTTCACGTTCGTAATAGTAAGTTGCTACTTTTAATTCATAACGTGCCATGCGGTTTAAAAGCCACACTAAACGACGCTTAGCTTCAGGCGCGTAATCACTTTTTGGAAAACGTTTTACTAATGTCGATAAATCTGTAAATGCAACACGAGTACGGTTGGCATCACGGTCGGCTCTATCTACACCAAAGTACTCTTGGAACGCATTTTTATCTGCTTTAATATTTACTAAACCACGCATGTAATACATGTAGTCTAAATCTTTATGATTTGGGTTTAAGCGAATAAAGCGGTCAATGGTTGCAAGTGCTTGTTCAGTATTACCTGATTGATAATGTGCATAGACTAAGTCCATTTGTACTTGCTTAGAGAATGGGCCAAATGGGTAGCGAGAGTCTATAGCACTCAAAAGTTCAATTGCACGAGCATATAAACCAGAATCTAGCGTTTCTTTTGCATCTTCATATAAAGCGTGTGCAGACTTATTCGGTACACGTTGAATGTCTTCTTGGTCTGGAGCAGACGAACAAGCGCCTAAACTAAGTACAGAAACTGAAAAAACAATGGCAAATGCACGTTTCCCTATTTTATTTATCATTTTATTTGTTACCTTCGATGTCTTCGGCTAGGCCAAGTCGGTAAAACCGAGTAAACTATGCGTATTATATTATGCTTTTATTAAAAGCGATTCTAACCCAGTCGAGCAAAGCTTGCACTGGTAAATTGGGTAAAGTTACTAATGTCAGAGCAAATTTCTCTTCAAGCCGACGTTCCAACCGAATTAGGTGGTAAACGTCTAGACCAAGTATTAGCACAATTGTTCCCTGATTATTCACGTTCTCGTATAAAAACGTGGATTTTGGATGATAAAATCACTGTAGACGGTGAAATTTTCAACACTCCACGCGAAAAGCTACTAGGTGGTGAAGTTGTAAGTGTTGAAACAACAATTGAAGCACCACGCGAATACGAAGCACAAGATATCAAATTAAACATTGTTTATGAAGACGATGATATTTTGGTAATTAATAAACCAATGGGCCTAGTGGTTCACCCAGGTGCGGGTAACCCTAATGGAACAGTGCTAAACGCATTGCTACATTACTACCCTGAAATAATTAACGTGCCACGCGCAGGTATTGTACATCGTTTAGATAAAGACACGACCGGTTTAATGGTTGTAGCTAAAACGATTCAGGCCCAAACGCATTTAGTGAAAGCACTACAAAAGCGCGAAAATTTCACTCGTGAATATGAAGCACTGTGTAATGGCACCATGACTGCTGGTGGTATGGTTGAAAAAGCAATTGGCCGCCATCCTACGCAGCGTACGCATATGGCCGTACATGAAATGGGTAAGCCGGCAATTACGCATTACCGTGTTGCTGAAAAGTTCCGTGCTCATACTCGTTTACGTTTGCGTTTAGAAACAGGTCGTACTCACCAAATTCGTGTGCATATGGCACATTTAAATCATCCGCTAATTGGCGATCAATCTTATGGCGGCCGTCCGCGTCCACCTAAAGGTGCAACACCTGAGTTATTTGAGTTACTTCGTAGCTTTAGACGCCAAGCACTACATGCCGTAAAATTAAGTATTGCGCATCCAATCACGGGTGAAATGATGACATGGCAAGCTCCTATCCCTGACGATATGGTTGCTATGACACATGCACTACGTGAAGATACTAAAGCTAATCCTGATATCGATAGATAATGCACTTATTGTCAGCGACATGGCAAAACCTTCATAAAGTAGGAACGTTAAGTACTACTTGTGGAGGTGGTGTTTCAAAAACCCCATTTGAAAGTTTCAATTTGGGATACCATGTTGGAGATAATCAAGATCATGTATCAAAAAACCGCTCACTATTAACCAAACACTTACCTAAATCTGCCGTGTGGCTAAATCAAGTTCATAGCTCTGAGGTTGTTATTGTTGATGAACATTTTGACTCTAATAAGTTACACAATGCTGATGCGCTTTATACTCAGTTATTAAATCAGCCTTTGGCTATCATGACCGCCGATTGCTTGCCTATTTTATTAGTGAGTGATGATGAAAAGGAAGTTGCAGCTATACATGGCGGCTGGCGAGGGCTTGAGCAGGGAATTATTAAAAATACTTTAGAATGTTTTAGCTCAAAGTATGAAAATATAAATGCTTGGCTAGGGCCTGCAATTGGGCCAACTCAATTTGAGGTTGGGGGTGAAGTGTTTGAGTTATTTCAAAAAAGGTCTTCTTCATTTATTCAAGCATTTACACCACAAGCTAATGGCAAATATCTTGCTGATATTTATGGCATTGCGCGTACTTTACTTACCCAGCAAGGCGTTAAAAAGATTACAGGCGGCGACTATTGTACAGTCTCTCAAAGTGACTTATTTTTTTCTTATCGACGGGATGGACAAACCGGACGTATGGCAAGTTTGATCTGGCGCAAGTAATTAGCACCTTTAGCTATTATATTTCTCTCTACACCTTGAACAAACACCTAAACATACCCATTAATTAAGCAATTAGATTATTTAATAGGTAACACCATGCGTTTAGATAGATTTACAAGTAAATTTCAATCTGCGCTTTCTGATGCGCAATCGCTAGCCCTTGGCCGCGACCATCAATTTATTGAACCCGTACATTTAATGTATTCATTACTGCAGCAAAGCGGCTCCAGTGTGCGCGCGTTATTTGCCCAAACGGGGGTCAGCGCAGATGAACTTAACACCAAGCTTTCTCAAGAAATAGAAAAACTATTTAAAGTAGAAGGCGTAGGTGGCGACGTGCAGCTATCAAATAATATGGCTTCACTTATTAACCTATGTGACAAGTATGCGCAAAAACGCAAAGACAAATACATTTCAAGTGAATTGTTTGTACTGGCAGCATGCGACGATAAAGGTCCACTTGGCGATATATTCAGATCGTTAAATATTACCTCGACTAAAATTGAAACTGCAATTAAAGCGATTCGCGGCGGTCAAAAAGTTGATGACCCAAATGCCGAAGAAACACGTCAAGCGCTTGAAAAGTACACAATTGATCTAACTGAGCGAGCAGAGCAAGGTAAGCTTGACCCTGTTATTGGTCGTGATGACGAAATTCGCCGCACGATTCAAGTACTACAACGGCGCACTAAAAATAACCCTGTATTAATCGGTGAACCAGGTGTTGGTAAAACAGCAATAGCAGAAGGTTTAGCACAGCGTATTATTAATGGTGAAGTACCCGAAGGATTAAAAAACAAACGTGTTTTATCGCTTGATTTAGGAGCACTAGTTGCGGGCGCTAAATATCGCGGTGAATTTGAAGAGCGTTTAAAATCAGTGCTAAACGAATTGGCTAAAGAAGAAGGCCAAGTTATTTTATTTATTGATGAAATACATACTATTGTGGGTGCAGGCAAAAGTGATGGCGCAATGGATGCGGGCAATATGCTAAAACCTGCTTTAGCACGCGGTGAATTACACTGTGTTGGCGCAACCACGCTTGATGAATACCGTAAATATATAGAAAAAGACGCAGCTCTTGAGCGTCGATTCCAAAAGGTACTTATTGAAGAGCCATCTGTTGAAGATACCATTGCAATATTACGTGGCTTAAAAGAGCGGTATGAGCTGCATCATTCAGTAGAAATAACGGATCCCGCGATAGTTGCTGCGGCGCAGTTATCTCACCGCTACATTAGCGATCGTCAGTTACCAGATAAAGCAATTGATTTAATTGACGAAGCGGGGTCTTCGATTCGATTACAAATTGATTCAAAACCAGAGTCGTTAGATAAGCTTGAACGTCGTATTATCCAATTAAAATTAGAAGATAATGCACTTGCTAAAGAAAAAGATGAGGCGAGTCAAAAACGTCGCACTGAAATGCAAGAGTTGATCACCGACCTTGATGGACAATATCGTGAACTAGACGAAATTTGGAATGCTGAAAAAGCATCGCTTCAAGGTACACAAGTAATTAAAGCCGAACTTGAACAAGCAAGATTAGATTTAGATGTAGCGCGAAGAGCAAGTGATTTACAGCGTATGTCAGAGCTGCAATATGGGCGAATTCCAGAGCTTGAACGAAAACTTGATTTAGCCTCACAAGCTGAAATGCATGAAATGACTCTGCTTAAGAACCAAGTAGGTGAGGATGAAATTGCTGAAATTTTATCTCGCTGGACAGGTATTCCTGTTGCAAGAATGCTACAAGGTGAGCGTGAAAAGCTGCTGCAAATGGAAGATAAGTTACACAGTAAAGTAATAGGGCAAGATGAAGCGGTCGTTGCTGTTGCTAACGCAATACGACGCTCACGTGCAGGACTTGCAGATCCTAATCGCCCAATTGGTTCTTTCTTGTTTTTAGGTCCAACAGGTGTGGGTAAAACCGAGCTTACAAAAGCACTGGCAGGTTTTATGTTTGATACCGAAGATGCCATGGTACGTATCGACATGTCTGAGTTTATGGAAAAGCACTCAGTTGCACGCCTAGTGGGCGCACCTCCAGGTTATGTGGGTTATGAAGAGGGCGGTTATTTAACAGAAGCTGTTCGTCGTAAACCTTACTCAGTTATATTGCTTGATGAAATAGAAAAAGCACACCCAGATGTGTTTAACATTTTACTGCAAGTGTTAGATGATGGCCGATTAACTGACGGACAAGGTAGAACCGTTGATTTTAAAAATACTGTTATTATCATGACATCAAATTTAGGCTCAGATATTATCCAAGAACAAGCGGGTAATAATGACTATACGACCCTTAAAGCTAAAGTAATGGAAGTATTGATTAATGAGTTTAGACCTGAGTTTATTAACCGTATTGACGAGACTGTTGTATTCCACCCGTTAGCAAACGAGCATATAAAAGAAATAGCCGATATTCAGTTAATGAAATTACGTGAGCGTTTAACAGAGATGGGGTATCTGCTTGAAATAAGCGATGCTGCACTTGAGCGAATTGCAGCAAGTGGGTTTGATCCTGTGTACGGTGCACGCCCGCTTAAGCGTGCTATTCAGCAAACGATTGAAAATCCGCTAGCACAAAAGCTACTTAATGGGGACTACATACCAGGTAGCGTGATTGTTATTGATGCAAATGACGACTCTTTGGTATTTACCAAACGCTGATTGTAAATAATTAAACTCTAAAGCCGCTAAAATAGCGGCTTTTTTATGTTTGTTAAACTTTAAAGGTTAGTAATAAATCATTCACTCTACGTGAGCCTTCAACAAGCTCAGCTGCACCTTTTGCCACATTAAAGCTTAAACTTAAGTTGTTATCGCCAAAGTCTTTAATTTGCGAAACATTATTACTAATCTCGTTACTAACCATTTGTTGCTCTTCTGCAGCGGATGATATTTGTATTGCCAAGTGAGATATTTCACTGATTTGGATAAAAATATCCTCTAATTCAACTTGGGTTTTATCGGTTGTCAAAACACAGTTATCGGCTTGTGCTTTAGTGCTTTGCATTACTTTGGACCAGCTAAATAAAGTGTCTTGTATTTCTTTAATAGAACTATGGATTTGTGTCGTAGCATTTTGAGTGCGTGACGAAAGAGTCCTTACCTCATCGGCGACTACAGCAAAGCCTCGACCATGTTCTCCCGCTCTAGCTGCTTCAATCGCTGCATTAAGAGCAAGTAAGTTAGTTTGATCGGCAATTCCTTCTATTTCACTCATTACCTTACCAATTTTATCTGCTTCAGAGGCTAAGCTGGTGGCTGTATTTGCAGCTTGTTCTACTTGAGAAGCTAAGTCAGATACCATTTTACTATTATCAGCAATGTGGTCTTTTATCTCTGAGCAACTTTGATGGGTGTTATTCACTTTATCCGCTGTTTGAGCGGTATTTACTGATATTTCACCAATGGTAGAACTCATTTGAGTCATCGCTGATGCAATTTGTTCTAAACGCTCACCTTGAGAAGAAATCCCTTTTTCGGTGAGTGTTGATTGTTTGTCTAAATCAGTCGCGATGCCATTAAAGCTTAATGTTGAGTCTTTCATACGGCCAAGAACTGTGCGCAATTTTGCACTTAGCATTTGCTCTCTATAATCACTTACGCTGTGCGGTGTATGGCCGCTGTAAATATAACGAGAGATTGAATCGGCTTTTGCTTTTTGTTCGCGTAATATTTTAGGGGTAACAATGAGTTCGTCATAATTTAGCACAATAACTAAAGCACAAATAAATAGGCTAATTGCAGCAATGGTGATTGATGCCGCAACAGCAATAAAAATCAGCCAAAATAATAGGCTTATAAAAGTAAGGCTTTGTCTTATTGTGGTGTGTTCTCGTAGTTTAAATAATGACTTGTTGGTATTTATTTTGTTGTAAAGTGTTTGTGCACGTTGCTTAAGTTGAGAGTTTGCTTTGGTTCTTACAGATTGATAACCAACAAGTCGGCCATGTTCAAAAATGGGGGTTACAAAGGCATCTACCCAGTAATAGCGGCCATCTTTACAGCGGTTTTTAACCATACCGCGCCACGAGTGTTCTTGTTTTAATGTTGCCCACATTTCTTTAAAGGCTGCTTTTGGCATATTAGGGTGGCGAACAATATTATGATGCTGACCGATAAGCTCTTGTGCGCTATATCCTGCTACAGCACAAAACGCTTGATTGACGTATGTTATTACACCTTTAAGATCAGTAGTGGAAACCAGCTCTTGTGATTCATCAAAGTATACTTCTTCATTTTTTAAGCTTTTATCATTGTGCATTGTATTTATTATCATCCTTTATTGTTGCAGTCATTATATTGCTTACACTCTACAAAGCAAAAAATAGCGTCCTTCCTTCTATGCTCATAAGACAAATAATTGTATTTATTGATCTAGATCAAGTTTAAATACCGGACAGCTAAATTGAACTGATTTTGCATAAGTTCCGGTCTATTACTTTAAGCTGATATTTTACTTATTTGATTTTAGTTAAATACGTATTTAAAGCATTTGTATAATGCACATAGCAATGGCAATATTACGACTTAATATAATGATGTTGGTCATATTAAGCGCATGTATAAAGTGGGGAAATAATTATTAAATTTGAAAGTTATATAGTTCTTAGCAATTTATACCAGTTGCATTAAATAAGTGATCTATTATAGCGCTAAGAAAATAGCACAATAGCACGTCGAAAATTATGAAATATAGTTGTTCTATATGAATAATTTTTAACGCAGTCAGTGCGCTATTTAATGCGATACAATGATCATATTTTCAATAAAAATTGGTATTAATCTTGAGTCTAAGTAATTAGTCCCCATAACCTTATGATTAAGCCACGTGGCCCGAGGAAAGATTTTTTGACAACACATGATTTAGCTAACGCACTTGAAGCGTTATCAGTAAATGAGCACCAACATGCAGTTAAAGGCATTAAACGTGGCATAGAGCGAGAGTCGCTAAGAATACAAGAGAATGGTGCTATATCACCTAAAGGTCATCCAAAAGGGGTGGGCAGTGCGTTAACTAATGGCCATATCACAACTGATTTTTCTGAATCTTTACTTGAATTTATTACTCCAGTTAGTGAGTCGTCAACGCAAACTCTTAAGCAATTAAAAGATCTTCAAAAGTTCACTCTAGAAAAGATGGACGATGAACTGCTTTGGCCTATTAGTATGCCATGCTTTATTGAACACCAAGATGATATTGTTTTAGCTCAATTTGGTAGTTCAAATACTGGTCAAATGAAAACACTATACCGTGAAGGATTAAAAAATCGTTACGGAAGTATGATGCAAGCAATTGCAGGTGTTCACTTTAATATTTCATTCCCAGATACGCTTTGGCAATCGCTTCATTCGTTACAACAAAGTAATGCAAGCCTTCAAGATTTTATTTCAGAAGGTTATTTAGCTCTTATTCGTAACTTTAAACGCGAACTATGGCTAATAAGTTATATGTTTGGCGCATCGCCAGCATTGTGTAACTCATTTTTACAAGGTCGAAAAACCGATTTACCATTTAAAAAACTAGGTAAAGGTACACTTTACTTAGAAGTTGGTACGGCACTGCGTTTAGGCAATTTAGGTTATACAAATAGCGCTCAGTCGTCACTACGCGTAATGTATAACTCGTTAGATGAATATGTAGCAGGCCTTAAAAAAGCAATCAACACACCATCAGAAATTTATGGTGATCTTGATGACTATAAGAGTGAAAACCCTAAGCAGTTAAATAAAAATATTCTGCAGATTGAAAACGAATTTTACTCGCCAATTCGTCCTAAGCGTAATGCTAAAAGTGGCGAAACGCCAACGGATGCACTGCTTCGAGCAGGCATTGAATACGTAGAAATTCGCGCATTAGACGTTAATCCGTTTAGCGAAGTTGGTATTGATATTGAGCAAATTCACTTTTTAGATGTGTTTTTAACGTATTGTTTATTAAAAGATTCAGCTCCAATGGATTGGAAAGAACAAGCACGCAGTACTGAAAATCTCGACACAGTAGTCAATCAAGGTCGAGAAGAAGGGCTAATGCTTAACTTTAATAACACACAGCGTAGTCTTCAGTCGTGGGGCGATGAAATATTTACCCAGCTCACTGATGTCGCTAAATGGATGGATAATGCTTATGGTGTTAATTATTACTCCGATACTATAAAGCGCATGGCAACGTGGGTGCATAATCCAGAGCTTACTTATTCTGGACGTTACGTGTCGCAATTAAAAGAGTCTGGTTTAGACAACGGTCACTTTGCACTAGCACTGGCTAATAAATACAAACAAAGCCACGCAGACACTGATTACAGTGAGTTTTTAAAGCCTTGGCTGGAACAACAAGTTGTAGAGTCTAACGAAGCACAAACTGCAATTGAGCAAGCAGATACTCAGTCATTTACCGCCTTTTTAGATGCGTATTTTGGCGGTAAATAATCTTAATACTTAGTAAAATTTAAGCAAAAAAACGCAGCCTAAGTAGGCTGCGTAAATATATATTCAGGGATGAACTAATGCTGTACTGCTGCATTCATTGAGTCAGACCCACACTTTTTAGAAAAGTTCTGTGAGATCTTAGAAAAATGAAAAAAAATGCAATTATTTTATCTCTTGCCATTACTTTAGCTGGTTGTGCTACAGCCCCTCCAAAACAACCTAACGATCTATGTAAAATCTTTGAAGAAAAACCTGATTGGTATTTTGACGCAAAAGATGCGCAAGAAAAATGGGGTTCTCCTAAGCATGTACTCATGAGTATGATGTACCAGGAAAGCTCATTTAAGCATGATGCCGCTCCGCCTATGGAGTACTTCTTATGGATAATTCCAACCGGTCGCGCAAGTGATGCTTATGGTTACTCACAGGCTAAAACACCAACATGGTCAGATTATATTCGTGAAACAGGCAACAATGGTGCTGATAGAGACGACTTTGACGATGCAATCGACTTTATGGCGTGGTTTGTTTATAAAACGCATAAAGTAAATAAAATCTCTAAATGGGATGCTTACGCACAATACCTTAATTATCATGAAGGTTGGGGTGGCTATAAGCGTGGCACATATAAAAAGAAAAAGTGGTTAATGGGTGTAGCAAATAAAGTTAAACACAGAGCGAGCCGTTATGGCGCGCAATTAAAGCGCTGTGAAGACGAGCTTGATAAAGGTTGGTTTGAACGTCTTATATTTGGCTAGAGAGTTATTAATGGATATAAAAAAGGAGCCAATCGGCTCCTTTTATACTTAGCGAGAACGCTTATTAGGCTGAATCTTCACCTGTTTTATCATATTCTCTTTTACTTCAAGTACTTCAATAGGGTAGCCCGCAATACGTAGACTAATATTTGCATCGGGAATATCTTCTAAGTATTCAACAATTAAACCACTCAAAGTTTTTGGGCCGTCTAGTGGGAAATCCCAACCCATCTCTTTATTTAAATCGCGTACGTTAGCGCCGCCATCTACAATACAAGAGCCATCTGTTTGTGTTTCTACTTCTTCGCTTGGCGTACGAGTTTGTGTAGTTGTAAAATCGCCAACAACTTCTTCTAAAATATCTTCAAGCGTTACTAAACCTTGAATATCGCCATACTCGTCTACTACTAAGCCAATACGCTCTTTAGACTGCTGAAACTTTAACAGCTGAGTGTTAAGTGATGTTCCCTCTGGGATAAAGTAAATTTCGCGTACAGCACGCAGCAACGATGGTTTATCAAATTGCTCTTTTGTAAGTAGACGAAGTGCATCTCGAGAGTGAATAAAACCTACTGCGTCATCTATATTGTCGCGATACAACAACACGCGAGTATGTTGTGCATGGGTAAGCTGGCGACTAATTAGTTTCCAATCATCATTAATATCAATAGCCACAATTTCGTTACGTGGGATCATGATATCTTCAACGGTTACTTGCTCTAAATCTAAAATTGAGGTCAGCATACTTTGATGGCGAGCAGGGATAAGTGCGCCTGACTCATTGAGCACTGTTTTTAATTCTTCTTTGCTCATGCTGTGCTCGTCGATTTGAGCGGCACTAATACCAAATAATCGCAATATCCCGTTGGTCATCCAGTTAACGATAACAACAAAAGGAAAAAGAATTTTTAGTAACCCTTTAAGTATTATTGAGCTTGGAAAAGCAACTTTTTCAGGATAGAGGGCAGCAAGAGTTTTAGGTGTTACTTCGGCAAATATAAGCACGACTAAAGTTAACACACCCGTAGCGATAGCAATACCAAGGTCACCGTAAAGGCGAATACCTATAATGGTAGCAACTTGAGCTGCAGCTATATTGACAAGATTATTGCCAATTAAGATTAAACCGATGAGCCTATCTGGACGGCTAAGTAATTTACTGACTCGTTTAGCTGCACGATGATCCTCTTTAGCGAGGTGTCGCAGGCGTATACGATTGATTGACATAATTCCGGTTTCTGAACCAGAAAAATAAGCAGAAAAAAGCACCAAAAAACCTAAAATGATAAATAGGGTACTTGTCGATATGTCGTCCAACGATGGATCCTTTTCTTATAAATCAATGCGTATTAAGCTAGAGTGAGCAAGCAGAGTCAAGTTAAAACTTATTTAGTATCACTTCTTGTATGAAACGGCTGCCAAAATATGCGAGTGTGAGGACAAATGCAGCGACCATGATCGTAATAACCACAGGTTTACCGCGCCAACCCTTTTTCATATGCCCGATGGCTACAATGGCAAAAATAGCCCACGCAACTAACGACAATATCGTTTTATGAATGAACTCTTTAGCAAACATCCCATCAAGAAATACAAACCCCGAGAGTAATGCGAACGTGAGTAATATGGTGCCTAAATTAAGGAGTTGGTAAAGCTGGCGCTCAACAACCATCAAAGGCGGAAGGTGACTATGCACAATTGCTAAATCTTTACGTTTTAAACGTTTATCAATAAAGTAGAACTGTACACCATATAAAGTAGCAATAATTAAAATACAGTAGGCCAATAGGGATAAGGAAATGTGTGTTACTAAGCCAACCTCAATATTAATGCTTTGCAGTAAAATATGATGAGGAATAAATAAACTGGCAATTGTAAGTAAAGCACCAAAACCATAAACAACGGGCAATAGTAAAGTGGCGGGGAACTTTAGCGACACAGCTGTTACTGAAACTACAATAACCCAGCATGTTAAAAGGGAGACGTTTACAATACTTAGGTCTTGACCGTCGGACCTAAAAACAGAGTTAACTAACAGCAGCATATGCGCCACTATAGCAACCGTGCTCAATATGACGGTTACCTTTTGGCTAGGGCCTTGTTGATGAAACAGGCGTGAGAGCACGTGAGACGTTGCTAACACATAAAATAAACTGGCAATAATAGTTAAACTAATAATCAGCATTGTGCTTGGGCCACTTAATTTGAGACAAAATAATCCTTGTTGTTATATAGCCATTGTATTTTATAGCAAAGCAAATGCATAGACCTTAAAAAAAGAAACTCAACAAGGTGCACTTGAACACTGTATTGTAAGACGCCATATACGGTATACTACTTTTAATTGAAACTTAATAAGTCAATCCTGGTTAATTGAAAATCAAACTAACCGTAAAATTTAAATGGATTGATATAAACGTCTTATCGGAACCGTTACATGTTTGAGAACCTCCAAGAACGATTAGGTAAAACCTTAAAAAATATCAGTGGCCGTGGCCGTCTGACTGAAGACAACATAAAAGACACACTTCGCGAAGTGCGTATGGCATTTTTAGAAGCCGATGTGGCACTGCCTGTTGTTCGCGAGTTTGTAAAACAAGTTAAAGAACGTGCAGTTGGGGTTGAAGTTACAAAAAGCTTAAGCCCAGGCCAAGTATTTATAAAAATAGTGCGTGAAGAACTAGAAAAAGCAATGGGTGAGGCCAATGAAGAGCTAAGCCTAAATGCACAACCGCCAGCCGTTGTTATGGTAGCGGGTCTGCAAGGTGCGGGTAAAACCACCAGTGTAGCTAAGCTTGCTAAGTTTTTAAAAGAACGCAAAAAGAAATCAGTGCTTGTAGTAAGTGCCGATGTTTATCGCCCTGCTGCGATTAAACAGCTAGAAACGCTTGCTACAGAAGTTGACGTTGATTTCTTTCCAAGTGATATTTCGCAAAAGCCAGTGGATATTGCAAACGCTGCAATTTCTCATGCTAAAAAGAAATTTATAGATGTAGTACTTGTTGATACCGCAGGTCGTTTACATGTTGACAGCAACATGATGGACGAGATTAAAGATCTTCACAAAGCAATCAACCCAATTGAAACTTTATTCGTTGTTGATGCAATGACGGGTCAAGATGCGGCAAATACAGCTAAAGCATTTGACGAAGCCCTGCCACTAACCGGTGTAATATTAACAAAAACCGATGGTGATGCACGTGGTGGTGCTGCTTTATCTATTCGTCATATCACAGGCAAACCAATTAAATTTATGGGTGTGGGTGAGCGTACTGACGCACTTGAGCCTTTTCATCCAGACCGTATAGCGTCGCGTATTTTAGGTATGGGTGATGTACTTTCATTAATCGAAGAAGTCGAAATGAAAGTAGATAAAGAGCAAGCTGCCAAAGTTGCTGAAAAAGTATTTAAAGGTGCCGGTTTTACCCTTGACGACTTTGCTGATCAATTAAAGCAAATGAAAAATATGGGTGGCATGATGTCGATGCTTGATAAGCTCCCTGGTATGTCTAACTTACCAGATGCTGTTAAAGGCCAAATGGGTGACAAAACATTTATCCAAATGGAAGCTATTATTAGCTCAATGACTAAAAAAGAGCGCGCACGTCCAGAAATCATTAAAGGTTCGCGTAAAAAACGCATAGCTGCTGGCTCTGGTACACAAGTACAAGAGATTAATAAGTTGCTTAAGCAGTTTACGCAAATGCAAAAAATGATGAAAAAGATGAAAGGTAAAGGCGGCATGACTAAAATGATGCGTGGTATGAAAGGCATGTTACCACCTGGGATGATGGGTGGCGGTGGTCCTAAGTTTTAAAAAATACTTTTGAGTTATTTTTTAAAATAATAGCGAATCATATTTAAAGGAGCAAATAGCTCCTTTTTTGTTGAATAAATTATGCATGTAATACACCTTTAACCCTAATTTGTCGTTGAGATCACGGTTTAACCTACTAAACTGTCTTTTTGCTTCACTTCTTACTTGCGTTATTGCCAAAAACTCGTACAATTCCCCAGCTCCCCATTCTGGGGAGTAAATCTTATTAATGAAAACAGTCAATCTTTATAGAGGACGGTATGGTAACTATTCGTTTGCAACGTGGTGGCGCTAAAAAACGCCCTTTCTATCAAATTGTGGTTGCGGATAGCCGTTTCTCGCGTGACGGTCGCTTCATCGAGAAAGTAGGCTTTTTTAACCCAATTGCTTCAGGTCAAGAAGAAAAAATTCGTTTAGATTTACCACGTGTTGAACACTGGGTAGGTCAGGGCGCATCTCTTTCAGATCGCGTAGCTAAGTTAGTAAAAGACGCTCGTAAAGCGGCTTAATAGGCGTAAGTGTAACCATGAGTCAAGAGAACACCTCATCAATAATTGTCGTAGGAAAGCTCGGTGCCCCATATGGTATAAAGGGCTGGCTTAAGGTACATTCATTTACTGATGATCCCGTAGGGATCTTCGATTTCAGCCCGTGGTTGATAGGGCAGCAAGGTAAATGGCAGTCCTTAGAAGTGGTCGACTGGCGTCGCCACAACAAAGGCTTTATCGCTAAATTTGCGCAGATAAACGACCGAGACGAAGCAATGGCTTATACCCATGCTGAAATCTCAATGGATGCAGCGCATTTACCAGAACTTCCGCAAGGTGAGTTCTATTGGCGAGATCTCATTGGCATGTCTGTTGTAACCGATAAAGGTTATAGCTTAGGCATTGTTGATGACCTTATGGAGACAGGGTCAAATGACGTACTAGTTGTGAAAGCAAACAGTAAAGACGCATTTGGTCAAGCTGAACGTTTGATTCCTTTTTTAACTGATTCAGTTATTAAAGAAGTTAAATACGACGCAAGAGAAATTACCGTAGATTGGGATCCAGGGTTTTAATGACGCAAACTAGTTCATTATGGGTAGGGGTGATAAGCCTTTTTCCAGACATGTTTGACGCTATTACAGACCAAGGTGTTACCGGTCGCGCAGTAAAAAATGGTTTAATTGATTTTAACTGTTGGAGTCCGCGAGACTACGCTTTAGATAAGCATAGAACCGTAGATGACCGTCCTTACGGGGGCGGACCAGGTATGTTAATGATGGTTGAGCCATTAAAAAAAGCGATTGCCGAAGCTAAAAAAGCAGCTGGTGATGGCGCTAAAGTAATTTATATGTCCCCGCAAGGGCGCAAACTTGATCAGCAGGGCGCTAGCGAACTCGCTAACTCTAATAAACTGATTTTGATTGCCGGTCGCTATGAAGGTATAGATGAGAGAATAATAGAATCATATGTTGACGAAGAATGGTCAATTGGTGATTTTATTTTGAGTGGTGGTGAACTACCTGCCATGACATTAATTGACGCAGTAGCGCGATTAGTGCCAGGTGTGTTAGGTCATAACCAGTCAGCAGAACAAGATTCGTTTTCGGATGGCTTGTTAGATTGTCCACACTATACACGACCAGAAACATTGGACGACAAACAGGTTCCTGCTGTATTACTCAGTGGAAACCACCAAGAGATAGCAAAGTGGCGGCTTAAGCAGTCATTAGGTAGAACTTGGTTACGACGTCCTGACTTGTTGCATAACCTAGCTCTGACTGAGGAGCAAGCGGTATTACTCGCAGAATTTCAGCAAGAGTACCAAAAAGCTTGTGGCTAGAAGACAGTTACACCTAGGAAAGTGAGAAACATAATGGCAAAAGTAAACCAAAATATTATTAAAGCGCTTGAAGATGAGCAGCTTAAAACAGACGTACCTGCATTTGGCCCTGGTGATACAGTGGTTGTACAGGTAAAAGTAAAAGAAGGTGCTAAAGAGCGTCTACAGGCCTTTGAAGGTGTTGTAATCGCTAAGCGTAATCGTGGTCTTCACTCAGCATTCACAGTTCGTAAAATTTCGAACGGTGAAGGTGTTGAGCGTGTATTCCAAACGCACAGCCCTCTTATTGATAGCGTAGCAGTTAAGCGTCGCGGTGCAGTTCGCCGTGCTAAGCTTTACTACCTACGTGAGCGTTCTGGTAAATCTGCACGTATTAGAGAAAAACTTAACTAATACGCGCTGTTTATCAACGCAAAAAAACGGGTTGCATCCTTCGGGTTGCAACCCGCTTTGGTTTTAGAATATTATTATCTCAATTCTCAATTTTCACTTCTCAATTATCAATTCTTATTTCCTTATTAGTAAAATTTAAGCTTTAGCCTTTTATCAATTAGCTGATCCTGTTAGTATTTATCGTATTGATTAGTTTACTTTTATGTAAATTTATATTTACGTTATTTGTTTTTTAAGGTGGTATGAACGTGGCTGACATAAGTGATTTAGCACAGCTGAGAGAAGGTATAGATGAATGCGACGCACAACTTGTTGCCTTACTTGCTAAACGTAATGGTATTACGCAAAAAATTGGTGAGATAAAACAACAAACAGGCGCGCCTTTGCATGCACCTAATCGTGAAGCAGAGCTATTAGCGGCAAGAAGACAAGAAGCAATAAATCAAAATGTAAGCCCCGATCTAGTTGAAGATATACTAAGACGCATGATGCGAGAAGCCTATCAAAACCAACAAGCAAAACTTGCATGTGCAGCGCCAGAGCTTTCGCCAATTGTTATTGTAGGTGGTCAAGGTGCTATGGGGCAGCTATTTGCTCAGCAGTTTATTCGCTCAGGTTACGAAGTTAAAGTTTTAGATAAAGATCAGCAAAACGATGCGCAAAATATTTTAAAAGGTGCCAAGCTGGTAATGATTAGCGTACCAATTAATGCATTGGACGCAGTAGTTGCTAAGTTACCTAAACTAGATGATGACTGTTTACTAGTTGATATTACATCGGTAAAGCAATCGCCTATTAAAGCACTAAAAGCTGCGCACAGTGGCCCTGTGGTTGGTTTGCATCCTATGTTTGGCCCTGACATATCACATTGGGTAAAACAAACGGTCGTTGTATGTGAAGGGCGAGAGCACCAAGCGGCAAAAGGCTTGTTACAGCAGTTACAAGTATGGGGTTGTCAGCTTGTTGAGCTTGATGCTAAAAAGCACGACGAAGCAATGCAAATTATTCAGGTAATGCGCCATTTAACAACATTTGTGTACGGACAGTTTTTAGCAAAACAAAGTCATACACTAGAAGAGTTACGTAGTTGCTCGTCACCCATTTATCAATTAGAGCTGATGATGGTAGGGCGTTTATTTGCGCAGTCGCCGGAGTTGTACTCAGATATTATGTTAGCGCAATTCGATGATGTAGAGAGCCTGCTCGCACAGTACCAAGACACTTTTGCAAGTACATTGAAAAAATTAAAAGCAGGAGATAAAGCAGCGCTTATTGATTCTTTTGCGCAGGCGAAAGTTTACTTTTCTGACTCAACAGAGCACTTTTTAACACAAAGCCGAAGCTTATTAAATAAAGCGAATGATTCAAAAGTTTTAGACTAATACTTGTCACTTTTTACTAAAAAGGGCCGATATCGGCCCTTTTTATTTTATGGAAGTGTGTATTAGGTATTAACGCTTACTGCCTGTAATGACTCGCTTTGATAGCAGCCTAAAATACGCACATATTGGGTGTGCTCTTTAAGCTCTTCTAGTGCTTCTTTTACTTGGCTATCAGCTAAGTTTGCTTCAAGATCTACATAAAATACTTCTTCCCACGGATTACCCGGAGTTGGGCGCGACTCAAGTTTTACTAAATTAATCTTATGCTGCTTAAAAATCATCAACGCATCGGCTAGTGAGCCCGCTTGCTGTTTTGTCGACATGATTAAACTAGTTTTAGTTGGAATTTGGTTAGACACTTGCAGAGGTTTACGCGCAACAACAATAAAGCGGCTATGGTTTTCGCTTTGATTAGCAAGGTTTGATTTGATGACTTCAAGGCCGACATTTTTTCCTGCTTGGGCAGAGCCAATTGCAGCACTATTTGGTGTGTTTAGAGCTGATTGTAATGCGCTTGATGTAGAGTCACATGTTTCGTGTTGTAAATCACCTAAGCCCTGTAAAAAACGGCTGCACTGTGCAAATGGTTGTGGATGTGCAAATACTTTTGTTAGTTGGCTAAGTTCAGTATCAGGGTTTGCGAGTAAGCAATGCTCTACACTGTGAGTGACCTCTCCAACAATAGAGACTTGTGCGTGCTGTAATAAGTCAAATACTTCGTTAATGCTACCAGAGCTTGTGTTTTCAATCGGTAATAAACCAAAATCAGCTTGGCCGTTTTCTACTTTACCTGTTATTTCGTCAAACGATGTACAGCCAATTTCAATTAATTTACCAGGGCGGCGACTAAAGTATTTATGACATGCAAGCTGGCTATAAGAACCCTGACCACCTAAGTAAGTTACACGGTGTGTTTCACTCAGTGCATCTGGATTAAGGTTTTTTTGTAACATTGCTTGTTGGTGTAAAACTGAATCTTCCAAAATAGTTTGAAACACATTATTTACGTAGTAAGCATCTAAACCCAGTGACTTACCATAACCAATTAATTTTTCTAGAAGCGCGAGTTCACGTGCTTCATCGCGAATTGGCTTGTTGTTGGCTATTTTATATTCAACCACACCGTGGCTAATGCGACGGCGTTTAGCTAATAACACGAGTAAGTCGGAGTCTATTTCATTTATATCGTGTCTTAGTGCATTTAATACATCATTTGTCATTTTGGTATCCTCATTCCAAAAGTAGGCTGCTATTACACAGCAAAAACAAAAAAGCCTCCCGGTTGGGAGGCTTTACTATTCGATTGATTTTATCTCACAAACAGGGAAGCCTCTTCTATATAAAGAAGCTAAAAAACGAAATAAATGTGCGAGAGATAAATATGTTCATACGGTTAATGTATGGAGAGTTGCCAACAATGTCAATAAAGATCTAAATAAGCTTAGGGTACTATTTATTTACCTTAGGTGATTATTATAGAAACTTTACAAATAATTTATAAATATGAATGCGGATCTGGTATATTTCGTTAACTGGTTCAAATAATAACAATTATTAATAATTAAGGTTGACCCGTGGTTTACAGACGGCCTCCATCTCGTTTTGGATTGAATTCTTTAAGTGTAAAACTTTCACTGCTTATATCTGCTATTTGTTTAATAGCAGGGGTATGTGCGGCTGCCTTAATGCTTAAATCTGAAGAGAAACAACTTGTTTTTGAAGAACATGAGGTGTTAAAAAGCTCTACAGATTTATTAGTGAAGCAGTTTAATGAGCGTATTAAAACAAAAATAAATATTGCTCAGCAAGCTAATAACGTAGTGACAGAGCAGCTTTTTCAATCTAATTCACCAATTAATTTAGGTAATAAATCACAGTTACAGTTTAATAGCGATGGTACCATTCGAAGTGCCTCGGCTGACGGATTATCAGCAGCATTTTTACCACAGCAAAATTACTCTCCTTTTTATAAACGCCTATTTAATGATTCTGAAATGTTATGGCGTATAATTTCTCCGACTCTGGTACATGACTTTTTTAACTTTTATTTAATTACCGATGACGATTTCATTCGTGTTTCTCCTCCAAACTGGGCATTAAATGCACCAGCCGAGTTTAGAGTTACGCAAGGTACAACGTATAAATATATTAAAAGTATGTTGGGGTCAGAGCGAGAGCCTGCATGGTCAAAAGTTTATTACGATACAGTATGGCGAAAGTGGGTTATTAGCTTACTAGTGCCGGTGTATGTTGATAACGAGTTTTTAGGTGTAACGGGAAGCGATATTTCCCTTAATAAACTTATTTCATTTTTACCTGTTGGCGATAAAGAAAAACACTTACTTGTATTTGATAGTAAAGGGCAATTGTTAGCCCATCCCAATCTAAACCCTGCATTATTAGCTGACTACGGTAGTGACAATAAAGCACTCGCTACTAACGAATTTGTAAACCCAGAACTGCAGTCAATTATTGACGATGCAATTGCGGTGAAGTTACCAGAATACGCCAATTCATTTGAACAAAATGATGAAGCTCACATTATTAATATCCGTAAAATTGATGATTTAGATTGGTACATAGGGGTTTATAAAAAACGTTCATCAACGTTATCTGCGTTACAAGATTTAAAACTGAAGTTTTTTGGACTCTTTATTTTATACGCAATATTAGTTGCCTTATTGCTGCATCAGGCGCTTTATCAACTAGTGCTTCGGCGTTTACATACTTTAGTTTATGCAGTAACAAGCTTTGGTAAAGGTCAGCTAACAACAGAGTTTCCGCCAGAAAACAAAGATGAGATTGGTACCCTTAATGGCTCATTTAGAGACATGACGGTAGAAATCCGCAAACTTATTGATGGTTTAAACCAAAGAATTACAGAAAAAGAAATTGCTGAAAAAGCAGCTAATCGTTTATCTAAAGCGGTCGCGTTCTCGGGCACTGGGGTTGTGATCACCGATGAAAATTTTGTCATTGAGTACGTAAACCCCAAAATGCTCGAAATGACAGGCTATCCAGAAAGCCATTTTAATAGAGCACCATTACTTAATATTATTGCCTCAGAAATGTCTATTTTAATTGAAGATATAGACATAGATTTACGCAGCCGTAATTACTGGCGCGGGGACACATTAATAGCTGGTTTAAACAAAGAGCCAATTTGGGTGTCTTTAAGTGTTTCGCCAATTCGTGAAGAGGGCGGTGAAATAACCAGTTATGTAGCATCAGCACAAGATATTTCGTTTGTAAAAGAAAGCCAGCGTAAAATGGAACAACTGGCTTACTTTGACACCCTTACGGGACTTGCCAACAGAACGTTTTTTAGAATGCAATTGCGTAAATCAATGGCATTAGCAGAGCGCGGGCATTATGCATTTGCTTTGTTTTACTTTGACTTAGACGAATTTAAGCGTATTAACGACACATTAGGGCACGATGCTGGCGATCAATTATTAATTGAAGTGGCAAACAGACTTAAAAAACGTTTACGAGCCGAGGACACCATAGCGCGCTTAGGTGGTGATGAATTTGCAGTGTTGCTTAGTGGTATAGAAAGCCAAGCTCACGCGGCTGATGTTGCCAATACAATTCAAAAAACACTGAACGTGCCTATAAAACTAGGTAGCAATGAAGTTATTGTCAGTGCAAGTATTGGTATAACTATGGCTCCTTACGATAGCTTAGAGGAAGATCAGTTACTCAAACATGCTGATTTGGCAATGTATGAGGCAAAAGCAAAAGGACGTAATACCTTCCACTTTTATAGCCAAGAATTAAACGCGGCCGCAAATGAGCGTTTATTTATCGAAAATGAGTTACGTATAGGGCTCAAAGAAAAGCAATTTGTAGTTTACTACCAACCTCAAGTTGATAGCCGTACTCATCAGGTCGTTGGTTATGAAGCGTTATTAAGATGGTTCCACCCAACTGAAGGCGCAATCCCTCCAGATAAATTTATTCCTATTGCAGAAGCGACAGGCCTTATAGTTGAATTAGGTGAATGGGTGCTTCAAGAGTCTTGTGATTTTGCCGTAAGATTGGCAGAACAAGGTCTAGAAAATAATATATCGATAAACTTATCGGCCCGCCAGTTTAAAGACTCAAGCTTAGTTACAACACTGAGCAAAATGATAATTAAGTCGGGTGTTTCAGCAAAGCGCCTTCATTTAGAGCTGACCGAAAGCATGCTAATGGGTAATGTAGAGGCAGCCATTACACAATTGCACGAGCTTAAAGCATTAGGTATATCTATTTCTATTGATGACTTTGGTACAGGTTATTCGTCGCTCAGTTACTTAAAACGGTTCCCGGTTGATATATTGAAAATTGACCGTTCATTTGTAAAAGATATCCCAGAGGATACAAATGATATGGAAATCACTGCAGCTATTATTGCCATGGCGCAAAAGTTAAAGCTAGACGTGGTCGCAGAAGGGGTTGAGACAATAGAGCAGATGCAGTTTTTACAAAATAATAATTGCTTCATTGTGCAAGGCTATTATTTTAGTAAGCCAATTGCTGAGCACGAACTACCGAATTTGTATGAAAGGTTAAATGAACTCGCAAATAGCGAAGTAACTAGTTAATAAAATTGCGGGTTAACCACCCGCAATTTTAACTTTAAATTTTAACGCTTCTAAAATGCCTTTTAGTTTATCTCGGTCATCACCTTGTACTTCAATAATGCCTTCTTTTACTGCGCCGCCTTGGCCCATTTTGCTTTTTATAGTTTTAGCTAACTTTTTTAAATCATGATCTTTTGGATCAATGCCAACAACTAGCATTACGCCTTTGCCTTTACGCCCTTTTGTTTGACGCTCAATGCGAATAAAACCATCTTTAAAAAGTTTAGCGTGCAACTCTTTTTCTGGTTTCGGCTGGTCAATGCGACCCGTACTAGTTGAATATACTAAGTGACTATCACTCATACCTTACCTTTGTGGATAAAAATGAATTAAATACTGGTGTAAATGATAGCAAATTTGAAGTTGTGTGTTTTTCTTTTTGCTAAATACTTTTAACAGGTTATATTTAGTTCAAAGGAAATATTATTGGAGTTTAATATGAGTTTAACTAAGAATGAATCAGTCGATGGCACTACATTAACAATACAAATTAAAGGTAAGTTTGATTTTAATTTAGTGCAATCGTTTCGCCAAGCTTATGCTCAAATGAGCGAAAAAACAGTAAAGGTTATTATCGATTTAAGAGAGACTGATTATATGGATAGTTCAGCACTTGGCATGTTACTTAACATGAAAAAAACCATTGATAGCCAAGTACAAACCATCGAAATAAGTAATTGCCAGCCTCAGCTTAGAAAAATCCTACAAATTTCACGTTTTGATAAAAAGTTTGATATTAGCTAATGATACATGTGTTGATTGTTGACGATCAGGCGCTCAATCGCATTTTACTAAGTAAAATGCTTGAGCAGGAAGGTTACAAAATTTCAGTGGCTTACAATGGGCTAGATGCACTTAATGTACTTAAAAGAGAGCAAATAGACATTGTTTTACTCGATGTATTAATGCCCGTAATGGATGGTTTTGAAGCAGCTGAAAAAATAAAGCAGCAGTATAGTGAAGTTTACTTACCGATTATTTTTATAACCTCCTTAGAAGATCAAGCAAGTTTTGAGCGGTGCCTCGCGTTAGGTGGCGATGACTTTATTCATAAACCATTTGAAAAAGTTATTTTGCATGCAAAAATTAAAGCACATAGCCGCACCAGAGAGCTAAGTAAAAAATCGAATCAACAAAAAAAACTGCTTGAATATCATCACAATCAAATTGAACGTGAACACGAAATAATTGAGCATATTTTTAATAACTCATTAGAGAATCAAGGCAAGTTTAAAGAGTACCTCGATTTTAATTTATCGCCGGCGTCTATGTTTAACGGCGATATGTTTTTAGTGGCGCAAAGTCCAATAGGCAATCTGTATTGCATGTTGGGAGACTTTACAGGGCACGGCTTAGCGGCAGCTATTGGTGCATTACCTATCTCTCGTGTTTTTTATACTATGGTACAAAAAGGCATGGCGATTAATGACATTGCCTGTGAGCTAAATACACTGCTTTACAATCTCCTACCTGGACACATGTTTTGTGCTGCAACCATTATAGAGCTTAGTGCATCCGGTAAAAGTATTTCTGCATGGATGGGCGGCCTGCCAGATGCGTACCTAATAGATAAAGACGGTAATGTAAAACAAACATTAGAGTCGCAACATATGGCGCTGGGGATTTTAGACGATCAAGAATTTGAATATGAAGTTATTCACTTTGAAACAAATAGTAATACACGCCTAGTATTAGCAACCGACGGTATTATAGAAACAGCAAACAAAGAAGATACATTTTTTGGGGAAGAGCGTTTTTTACAAACCTTAAAAAGTAAATCGATGATTAGTAGCGAAGATATAGTGGCTGACGTTACTAAGTTTGCAGATGGCACTAAACAGCAAGACGATTTAAGCATTGTTTTACTAAATTGCCTGCCTTTAGTTCCTGAGGAGCAAGAGCGAGAAGCATTCTCTACTTTAGCGTTTAATTTATCTTTGAGTTTAAACTCAGAACAAATAAAAAAAACAGACCCCGTTTACGACGTTGTTAATATTTTAAGCAGTGTTGGGGGGCTAAATGCCCATCGTTCTAATATATTTTTACTGTTGTCTGAGGCTTATAACAATGCGCTTGATCATGGTGTACTAGGGCTTAACTCAGAGATTAAAAAACAAGAAGACGGCTTTTTTCGATATTACGAATTAAGAGAGGCAGCTCTTGCTAAACTTACAGATGCGATGATTATTATTGATATGCGCTATTGCCCCGACACGCTCAGTTTATATTTCATTATTTGTGATTCAGGCCGAGGGTTTAGTAGTAAGCACGATGAGTTGGCAAAGGTTAATAATGAATTTGGTAGAGGGGTGTCTTTACTAGAAGAAATAGCCGAAAAAGTAACTTATAACGCCAGCGGTAACCAAGTTGAAATGTGCTACAAGTTGAGCTAGCTCTGCAAAAATATCCATGCTATTATTCTCGAAACTTTAGATGTATGGATGGCCAAATGATTTCTTCTTACCTAAAACAAGCACAACTAAGTGCTAATCCAGCTTTGATTTCAACAGAGCTTGAAAAGCTTGAGCTACATTTAGCAAACACAGCTTTGCCTAATGTATGTTGGGAGTATCAAATACCTGAGCTTGGCGAGGGCGGTGCGTGTAGTTTATTTGGTTACCTACAAGATGAGCCATTCAAATTAACTGATTATCTTGAAAATGATGAGCAAACCCAGTTCAAGCTAGCTAATTTACAAAGTATTGTGAGCTACATTGAGCAACAAACAAGTGTTGATTGGTATGGTATTTATCAATCAACTAATACTAGTGAAGGTAAGCAACTATTAAAATTGGCTTATCATGGTGCACCTAGTCGTCCGTTGTTCCCTTTAACGCAAGCATTTGCGGCAGGTAGTAATAACGTGCAGGTTGCGCTATCTCACAAGGGCCGTATTATTAATAACGTTGAAGAGTACTTATCACAAGGTGGTGAATACTACACATGCGATCCTAAAGTTAAATCAGAAACCTGCTTACCTTTATTTAATACACAAAATGAATGTGTTGGTATTGTAGATGCTGAAGCCTTTAAAAATGATTTTTTTGATGAAAAGACGCTTGCCGTTTTAATTGCATGTTGTATTAAAATTCCTCACTTTCTAGTGTAAATAACGCTAGTCAACATGATGTGCTTTTATGTTAAGCTTAGCTTAACAGCTAACCCCTAAATAACGATAAGAGATAGCCAATGTTCTCAGTATTAAAACCATTACCAACAGATCCTATTCTTGGCCTTATGGCGGCCTATAAACAAGATACAAACCCTAATAAAATTGATTTAGGTGTAGGTGTCTACAAAGATGAGCAAGGCAATACACCGGTTCTTAAAGCGGTTAAAAAAGCTGAAGCGTTTCGTCTTGAAAACGAAATGAGCAAATCTTACATTGGTTTAGCGGGTAACTTAGATTACTGCCAAAAGATGGAGCAGTTACTACTAGGCGAACATCAAGCATTGCTAGCAAATCGCGTACGTACTGCACAAGCGCCAGGTGGTACAGGCGCACTTCGCGTTGCAGCTGAATTTATTAAGCGTTGCAATGCAGATGCAACAGTATGGGTAACTAACCCAACATGGGCAAACCATATTAGCTTGTTTGAAGCTGCAGGCTTAACAGTAAAAGAATACCCGTATTACGATTACGAAAATAAAGACTTACTGTTTGATGAAATGATCAATACACTTAAACAAGTGTCTAAAGGTGATGTAGTTTTAGTGCATGCATGTTGTCATAACCCAAGCGGTATGGACTTAAACGAAACACAGTGGAACACAGTTGCCGAACTTGCAAAAGAAGTTGGCTTTACACCACTTGTTGATATTGCATACCAAGGCTTTGGTGCTTCACTTGAAGAAGATGCACGTGGCTTACGTATTTTAGCTGATGCAGTAGAAGAGCTAATTATTTGTTCTTCATGTTCTAAAAACTTTGGCTTATACCGCGAGCGTATTGGTGCATGTTCACTAATTGCAAAAGATAGCGCAACAGCAGATATTTCAAACTCTGTAATGCTAAGCGTTGTACGTAGTATTTACTCAATGCCGCCAGCGCATGGTGCTGATATTGTTAATACTATTTTAAGCAGTGCAGAGCTTACACAATTATGGCACTCAGAGCTTGATGAAATGCGTAGCCGCATAAATGGCTTACGTAGCTTAATTAAAGAAAGCTTAGCAACTAAAGATATTGCGCAAGACTTCTCATTTATTGAACGCCAAAACGGTATGTTTTCTTTCTTAGGTATTAATAAAGAGCAAATTGCTCGCCTACAAAAAGAATATGGTATTTATATTGTTGGTTCTAGCCGCGTAAATGTTGCAGGTGTTAGCCAGTCAAATATTGAATACTTTTCAAATGCTGTAGCTGACGTTTGTAAATAAACGCAGTTAATATAAAAAACCGCACATCTAATGATGTGCGGTTTTTTATTATCTAAATTAAAACAAAAAGCTTTAACCGATAGCAGGAATTAGCCCCGCCATTTGCATAAACTGCGCAGCAATAATCGTTATGCCACATATAGCTGCTATGCCAAGCCCAATATTCCCACTTTTAACTTTGTAACCTGTTTTACTTGATGTTGTACGCTGTTTATAAACCATTGCTACAGGCAAAAATATTGCAAGTACGACAAGTGCTATTGCAGCGTAACCTAAAGCCATAATAAAGCCTTGAGGATAAAATAATGCAAAGCCAAGCGGCGGAATAAACGTAATTAAGGCCGTTTTAATTCGGTCTATTTTATTGTCACCTTTTTTAAATGTATCAGCAAAAAAATCGAATAACCCTAAACTCACCCCTAGAAATGATGTCGCAAGTGCTAAATCAGCAAATAACTTAACGGCCGTTGCTACACTTGGGTTATGCGCAATACTTGCTACGCTTGATACAAAGCCACTAAGGCCTTGGCTGTTGAGTAAGTCAGCTTGGCTCATAATACCTTGGCTAAGTAGTTGCCAAAAAATATAAATGACTAAAGGCAGGGCGGCTCCAGCAATCATTACTTTGCGCAGTACTTTTATTTCTACACCAACATATTTAACAATTGAAGGAATAGAGCCATGAAAGCCAAACGAAGTAAATATAACCGGTATAGCCGAAAGGATTAACCCTTGCTCTACAGGTATCTCTAATAAATGCTTACCTTGTACATAAGGGGTTAGCATGTAAAACAAACTAGCTAATACAATAATTTTTATTGTAAATAACACTCTATTTAGTTTATCTACCTTGCTAGTGCCCAGTGTTACCACACTTGCAATAATAACAGCGAGGATCACAGAGCCAAACTGTGGGGCTATATTTACATCAAAGCCTATATTTATACGCGCTTGAAGTTGTGCACCACCACCTGCAATATAAGCAGCGCATAAAGCGTAAAATAAAAAAACCATCGAAAAATTCGCGATGTATTGTCCTCGCTTCCCAAGCAATAATTTAGCCAGCGTATTTAACGTTGCATCGCGTGGTGCATATTGGTGTAGCTCTAGCATGAGTAGTGCGGTGTAGGTCATTAGTAACCAGCTAGCAATTATCAATGCAAGCGCAGTACTAAACCCAAGCCCGGCAGATGCAATTGGCAGTGCCAACATACCTGCACCAATAGTTGTGCCTGCAACAATTAACATGCTTCCAGTTGTTTTATTTTTAAGCACTTAATTACCTTAATTATTATTAATATACATGCACGATATAACTAGTTACTCAAATCTCAAATAGTTTTGTAATAAAAGAGCTGTATTAAAATGTAACTTACAATTTACAACTGTATTTATTAAGGACTTGTATGCATTTAAAAGTATTAAAATAGGGTGGTGAGGGTATAATTTTATGTACGTTGGATTGCGTTATAAAACGCTAAGGATTGGCATGTGCCGGTAAAAGTATCGTATTTTTTTATGGTTCTCATTTGGTCTACTACACCTCTGGGGATTGTGTGGAGCAGTGAAACAGTATCGCCAACGCTTGCTGTATTAATGCGTATGCTGGTGGGGTTGTTTTTAGGTGGTTTAATTGTTGCCATAACAAACATTAGAGTACCTTGGAGCAAAAATGCATGCTTACTTTATTTTTATTCGAGTATAGGTATTTTTGGCGGTATGTTGTTGAGCTATATGGCAGCTAAAACAGTCCCTTCGGGTATTATTTCGCTTATGTTTGGCCTTGCACCTATTTTGTCAGGGTTGCTTGCTCAGCAATTATTAAATGAACCTAAATTTAGCCCGATTAAATTAGTGGCGTTAGCGTGCGCCTTAATCGGCTTATATTTTGTTAGTTATAACCAAGTACAAAACTCGCAAACTCAAGGGCTCGGGTTACTTTATGTGTTTATGGCTGTCTGCTTTTTTAGCTTAAGTGGTGTGATGATTAAACGCGTACAAATTGCGATTCATCCTATGGCGACAACATTTGGTGCCTTAGTTTTTGTAACCCCACTCTTTTTTATTGCTTGGTGGTTATTAGATGGTCAGTTGCATATACAAAACTGGAGTGCAAAATCATTGTGGGCAATTGGTTATCTAGGTGTGTTTGGATCTTTAGTTGGGGCTTTGGCGTATTTTCATGTACTGCAAAACCTAAATGCGAGTACGGTATCACTTACTACGCTCATAACTCCTAGCTTTGCGTTAGGCTTAGGAGCTTGGCTAAACAATGAGCCATTAAGCCAAGAGCTAATAATTGGTGCGGTTATTATTTTAATTAGTCTGGGTTTTTTCCAATTCGGTGATAAATTTTTAAAGCAAAAGAGAGTAAGCGCAAATTAGTTTTACTACATTTTTCAATTTGGTGATAAGTTTTTAAAGCTAAAGAAAGTAAACACAATTAGTTTTACTACATTTTCTCTATTTGAATAATTAAACGACGGTTTTTGTCTCGGCCTAAAATGTTATCGTTATTATCAACAAAGCGTTTTTCGCCTAAACCGGTGGTTTGTACTTTTGCTTCATCGACACCTAAGCTCACCATATAATCTTTTATAGTTTTGGCGCGCTTGCGCGATAAATCTAAGTTATTCCAGCGTCCGCCATAACTATCGGTGTATGAGTCAATGCTAATGGACTCTATGCTTGCGTCATTTTTTAAATACTCAGCAATCTTATCAAGACGTTGTTGCGACGATTTAGTTAATTTACTGCTGTTAGATTGATAGTTCATTACAGTAAACGAAATATCTTCAAAGCTGTAAGGGAGTAGCTCATCGCGGCATTGCAAAAAAGCCCAGTAAGCTTGTTTAAAGTTTACACTCGATATGCCAACGGCAATTTTATCGGCACTGTTTTGCCAGTCTTGATAATAAAAAGTAGGGTAGTAGCCTTTTTCAAGCTCGCTAAGCATCTCCCATGCGGTTTTATTGCCCAGCTCGCCATCAAACTTTTTAAGTAATTTCATGTTTGCAATATCGCGAGCCGGCAACCCTGCACGCCATGTAGGCGGCACGGCTTTTAAACCTGCAATTGCGTAGTTATCTGGGCGTACAACCATGTCTAAATTAAATGTTAAGTTTTTATTTTTACTTGCTGAAGCTTTAAAAATAGCTTCCCCATAATAAGGAACCTCATGATTTAATTGGCATTGTAAGCGCGTTGTTTTAACGACTTCCCAGTTGGAGTTGTCTTGGGTTGCTGTATATTGGCGCATAGCAGCTTGCGAGTGAGTACTGCAAAGCACTGCACTTATACTAAGGCTAATAAATAACAACTTATACTTCATGGTGCTCTCCAGCTATCCGGGAATGCCAATAATTTGGCAAATTAACGACTGCAATGATTAGTTTGTTCTCTACGTAACTAACTTATTAGTTAAAGCAAGTTATGTGCCTACAATTTTAAAGCAATAAATACTTAAATCCCCTAGCCTAGGGGGCATCAATTTTGACATAATAGTCAGCTTACACGTATAAACAAAGAAGACTATGGCAAATACTGAGCAAACACCTTTCGCAAAACGCTTTCGTGGATTTTTTCCTGTTGTTATTGATGTTGAAACTGCTGGTTTTAACAAAGAGACAGATGCCTTGTTAGAAATAGCAGCTTCTGTTTTAAAAATGGATGACGAAGGACTGCTCAGCATAGATCATACTGTTCATTTTCATGTTCAGCCATTCGAAGGCGCTAATATAGAACAAGCAGCCATCGACTTTAACGGTATAGACCCGTTTTCACCATTACGTGGCGCAGTACCTGAAGACGAAGTAATTAAAGAAATATGTAAAGTAGTACGCAAAGCGCAAAAGGCCGCTGGGTGCCAACGCTCAGTTATTGTGGCGCATAATGCCGCATTCGATCATGGCTTTTTAAATGCAGCAATAGAGCGTAATAACATTAAGCGTACGCCATTTCATCCGTTCGTAAGCTTTGATACAACATCTTTAGCGGGTTTAGCGTTAGGGCAGACTGTATTAGCAAAAGCATGTAGAGCGGCAGGTATCGAGTTTGATAACAGCCAAGCACACTCAGCGCTTTACGACACAGAACGTACAGCTGAGCTTTATTGCTTAATAGTAAATCGCTGGCAGCAATTAGGTGGTTGGCCATTAGCGCCAACTGATGATTGCGACGCAAATGGCGAAGTTGAAACTGAGACACAAAATAACGAAGAAACTAAAACGTCTGAGTAATTTTACCCTCAGTTAGCTTAACTAGGTGGGGCGGGTAAATACGCGAAAATTGTTTAGAATCTTTCGCTATTTTAAGTTCCACACCAGGGTGCATTAATTCATTTACTTTTAAACGACTACTGGCAAGTAATTGCACTATTTTTTGCTTAATAAGTAGTTTTTGACGATGAATATGCGCAGAGCGTATTTTTATATGCTTTTCATTTTCAGTTATCTTATTCATGAATTGCTGACGCTGAGCAGCCCCCGCAATTTTACTCGCTTTTTCACGAGCCTGTTGTAAAGCGGTTACTTTAGTCGCAAGTACTTTTTCAAAATCGGTTATTTGTGTTTGCTTTTGGCGAAGCTCAAACCAGAGCTGCGCTAAAAATACGCGTGTTTTAGTACCGGCTGGCGCGCCTAGCTCACCCGTTTCAATGCGCATAGCATCTAAAATATTACCGCCAATAATTTTACCTCGCGGATCGTTTGCTTTGCCTACACGTATTAATCGCCTAGCACTTAAATCACAATGCAGAGCTTGGCGTTCAATAAATAAATCTTGTTCGGATTTAATATTGCAGTACTGGGCATAACCAATAGAAATAGTTCGCAGAGCGGTTATAGAGCATGTAAATGCTTCCTCGCCTTCACGTTTTCTACCAATTGCGCCAAGCATAATGGTTACCGCACTTTTACTTTCAACAGCTCCTGATTCTACAAAACCCAGTACCGTAATATCACCATTGGCTTTTACACGCATGCCGTCTTTAATATCGCCAGTAATAATTACGCTACCATCAAAATCAACGTGGCCTGTACTTACATCTACGTTATCAAAGCATAAAACGTCATCTACACGCATACCTCGGGGTAGGGCAACGGGCACACCTTTGCAGTCGGCAATAAGCATATTAGGGTTATTAGGATCTACTTTTGTACCTTCGAAAGGCTGGAGTTGGTGATCTGTACCTGGTTTTGCACTAATTGAATCGCCAAATACCGTATAGCCATCTTCTCCAGGGGTAGCGGCAATGCGCTGCATTAAGGGGGTACCAGGTTTTACGGTGATAATAGCGCCAAGATTTTTCATATCAACCTTACCACCTTCCTTAGCTTGTGGGCTAAGCACACGGTCTTGGGCTGTTGAGCATAAACGTACAAATTTAGCATCGCTGCCTTTTTTAGGATTACGCCCATGTGCAATTATGGCGCTATAAGAGCTTCCTGCTGGTTTTTCAAATTGCTGGCCTAAAAAGGTATCAAGCGCGCGTGGGCTTATGCCTTTTTTAACACCTGCATCAGCAAGCGCTTTTTGCGCACCTTCCATAGACAAAAGCGCACCACCTTTAGCGGTAGTTAATGTTGCTTCTGCGACCATGTTTTTTTCATCAATATTAATGACAAGCGACGCATCTACCGCTTTAGCAACGACAAGTGATACTTCCTGATAGTTTTTAGTTGGCGCAAAAAGCTTTCCAATATTGGCAATGACAGCTTCGTACTCACTAAACTCAGATTGTTCGAGCATTTGCGTAAGCTGAGTACTCGTAACAGGAAAGCCACTATCAATAGGGTGACTAACTAAAGAGACAAACCCTGTATTTTGATCAAATGAAAAAACCGACATTTATTAATTCCCTACTCTATGCCTGTTATTATTTTTGTTTTTTACAACTAAAGGTTTAGAAATGACAAAAACCTTAACTCCTTATTTGAACACAGGTTAAACACATTGTTAAGCAAATGTTTATATGGGCTTGCATAAACTAAATTTTGGTTACTTAATGCTCGGTTAGTGCACGCAATTAAAATAAAGCGTTACTAGGCCTTGAGTATCAGTACTTTACTCAGTTATACTGTTTGCACGCTCTGAATTGAGTTACTAATTCAGGGGCTGATTAGGATTCGACGGAATTCAAGAAGCCCAAGGTGCATGTCGAGGTGCGGTTTGCCTCGTTAAACAGCCGCAACCTAAAGTAATCGCAAACGACGATAACTACTCTCTAGCAGCTTAGGCTGGCTAGCGCTCCTTCCATGTATTCTTGTGGACTGGATTTTGGAGTGTCACCCTAACACCTGATCGCGACGGAAACCCTGGCCGGGGTTGAAGCGTTAAAACTAAGCGGCCTCGCCTTTATTTACCGTGTTTGTCCGGGACTTAAAGGTTAATTAAATGACAATACTAAACATGTAGTACCGACGGTCGAGGCTTTTCGGACGGGGGTTCAAATCCCCCCAGCTCCACCAATAAAGGTTTTTGAACTCGTTATTCGAAAACCATAAGAAACCCGCAAATTTGTTAACCCAAATTTGCGGGTTTTTTTATGGAATTTATAAAATAAAGTTTAAGAATGTCTTATTGCGCGTAGCTTCATTTTTATTGCAATCACAAGCAGGCTAAATAACGACAGCATACTTATTAACAACGTTAGGTTAAGTATAGGGTTACTTGGCTCGTAGGTAGTGACAGGAGAATTGTTTGTAGTTTGCGAGTTTTGCTGTTGCCTAATATAGCTTTGGCTGATCCAATCTACCGCGTTTATCCATTGTACTTTGGCGGGATCAGTATTGTTTAGCATCCCTATTACATGCTTATCGTTATCTAAGCCTTTTGAAAGTTGTACCAGTTGCTGCCAAAATTCATTTTTAGGGCCTAGGTCATCTATTTCTTGCAGGTGCTGTTGTAATTTATCGCCCCCCATCGTTTTTATATCAGCTTGTCCTGTACTTTGCGCGTAGCTATTTATTAGCGATGAAAAGCGACTAAAGTACTCATTACTTTTTTGCTGTGTAGGGTTAGCTGCTTGCTCGTTTGTTACTTTTTGTGTTGGTTGATTTAGGCTGTTTTGATCAATCAAATATTGTTTATAGTTTTGGTAACTTAAGCTGTTTGTAGTTGTGTTATTTGTGGTTCCATTATTTAGAGTGCCAAAATTGTTTTTAAGTGCATTAACACTGATCCCTACGCCTATTATGGTAATAATACAAAGTGCGCAATAGCAAAAGTACAATCCGCTTTTTAAAGTGTTACGCAGTAATTTATATTTATTATAACTTTGCTTAATAGCTGCAGCTGTATTTGGGGCTTCGTTTGTATCTAGGCGTTCGTTTTGTATTGAAATACTTTTGCCGTCAGTACTTTCACTAATGTGTTTATCTGTATTTTTGTTGTGCTCAGTGAGTGCTATTTGATTATTTTTAGATTGAGAGGTTACAGTAGAGAGTTGCGGTTCTACTTTAGTAATTAATCCTAGCTTTTTTAGTGAGGATTCTGTTTTAACAGCATCAATACTCGATAAGTCTTTTTTTAAAGCGTAAGCTTTTCCATCAAATAACTGAACAACAATATTATGAGGAATATTTAGAAGTTGGCTAAGTTTTTCTTGGGCAGAGGTAAGGTCAGTATTTTGATATAACTGACCATTAAAAACAATTTTAAATGTAGCGCTCACGTTAGTACCTTGCTTGTGTAATTCCATTTTTGGAATTTTATTTTTATTATTTGATACACAAAGCTAATTTAACAGATAAAGGGTATGCTTTCTAATGATTTGTGATTAAAAAAAGCCTTAACAAACAGCGTTAAGACTTTGGCGTGTAGCTGTTACTTTACTTTATCGTTTTGCGAGTGATTTTACAGATTGCTTTTGATCACTGGCAGGTTGGGTTGCTTTGTCTATTAATGTTTCAAGTGGTTTATTTCGAACGCACATAAGTACTTTGTTCATTGCTTGGCATGTGCCTGTCGCTTTTTTATCATGGCTTGTGTAGCTACAACCTTCATTAATGGCTTTTTCTTCACATGCTTCCCAAGGCGCGTTTGAGCCGTGGCCTGCATGACTTAGCGCTGAGCATGAGGTAGCAAGTAAAAAGCCAGTGGTTAGTGCTTTTATTACGTTAAATATTTTCATTAGTATCTCAGTTAATTATTTGGCCAGAATGCGAGTTATCTTGCGGTAGCACCTTTAAAACAACCAATAAACATGTTTTCAGATACATCGGCTGCATGGTAGTGGTATCCGCGTGTATCGTCGGTGTGGCCTCTACATTCGTCTAAATCAGTGGGTTCTAATCCATCTTCGTTAAGCATGCCAAATATACCAAATCCATCGAGTGCATAACCCATCATGGCGGCATGACCGTCTGATTGGATTTGTGTTTGGCTACAGCCTGCTTCACCGTGGTAGTGATAACCTGCTACTAAGTTAATATGGCCGGCGCAATCATCAAAGGCTGCAATAGTGTATGCGCCTAAAATAGCCTCAACAGGGGCGGGTGCAGCAAGTACAACACCATTGAGAGCAACACCCACATTAGCGTTACCAATACTGCTATTTTGAGTGGTTGCAACAGGCGTTATTGGTATTAAAAATGATTCTGATATACCGCCATCAACATAATCAATAGAGCATTCTACGCAGTGGTTTTGGTATTGCTCCTCTACGTTTGGACGTGCAGCACCATCACACGATTCTTGTGTGTCTGTTACATTTACCAGGCCTGTACCTTCGTCGTATAGCTGCCAATGGTTATCGTTATATAATGTTGGTAGATTTAAAATAAAGTCGCCAGTTATATCGTAAACCTCACCGGTGCCGTCAAACCAAATACCGGCTTCGTCTGCTGTTGATGTGATATTTCTAGGGCAAAATACACCAATCTCGTAATTTGAAGGCGCACCGGCAATATCAATTTTGTAGCATGAAGCTTCATCGCCATTACTTAGCGTACATGTTTGAGTGGTAATTGATGAAATGAGCGCATCGCTTTCAAAGTTAAAAGGGTCAACTTCTACAACGAAATCGGTTGAAGTATCTGTTGTAGTGCCCTCATCGGTGGTTGTTTCAGTTACGACGGTACTTTGAGTATCGCTACCGTTACAGGCAGCTAAGCCCAGTGCAAGTATGCACACTGTAAGCGGTGCTAAAATTGGTGCGTTAAGTTTTCTCATCAGAAATATCCGGTAATGAAGTTGAATGTATAATATTTGTTAAATGTGCAAACAAAGTGCAAAAACAACGCAACATAATACATTGCCTGAAATAGAGGCTTATAACGCTTGCTATAGGTGTATGTTGTACCTTTTATTGTTTAAAATACTGCGACTTTAAAGTACCTAAATAGGCAGTGGAGTTTTATGGACTTTTTATTTCCCGACAGTATGTCTTTATTTTTGTTTTTATTAATGATGATCACCGCTGGCTTTACTTCTTTTATATCTGCTGCATTTGGTGCGGGTGGCGGGCTAATGTTGCTTGTTGTTATGGCGTCGTTTATTCCTATGGCAGTTGTTGTGCCTGTGCATGGTTTAGTACAGCTTGGCTCTAATGCAAATAGGTTATTACTCAGCTTTAAGCATATTGATAAAAGCATGTTTGTATATTTTGCGTTAGGCGGCTTAGTAGGGGCGGGGTTATCAAGTTTTGTTATTGATGATATATCGCTTGATGCTATGAAGTTAGTGGTCGCTATTTTTGTTATTTATTTACTGTGGGGTAAAACGCCGCCAGTAAAATTAACCTCTAAGCTATGGCGTATGGTCGCCGGTGGCATAACGACTTTTATTTCTATGTTTGTGGGGGCGAGCGGGCCATTAGTTGGTAGCTGTTTATATATAAATAATTACGAAAAGTTAAAGTTTACGGCAACGTTTTCGAGCATTATGAGTGTGCAGCATTTATTAAAAGCGGTAATTTATGGTGCTGTTGGCTTTAGCTTTTGGCAATGGATGCCGCTTGTAATTGCTATGGTAATAAGTGGTGCTGTAGGTACTTGGTTTGGAATTAAATTACTTAAAAGTATGTCTGGGGATAAATTTAAGCGTATTTTTAGAGTCGTTTTAACGTTATTAACGCTACAACTCGGTTGGCAAGGTATTAAAATATTACTCCACTAATTTACTTAGTGGAGTAAATTTAATTTTATTAAACATAAATCACTTAAGCGGATTAAATAACTCATTGCCTAAAAACTACCGATGCAGAGCGACTACACTGTAATTTTTTGGCTTATCGATGAACTATACTAATCTGCAATAATTGTTTATACGTTTAAATAAATTGGTATTAAAGCTTATTTAACAGCGGCTTTAATTGGTTTGTCGCCATCAAATAACTCAAAAATGCGGTTACTAATAAATGAGTTAGTCGCAATATGTAATAATGCATTAGCTACGTTTTCGCGGCTAATTTTAGCCTCAGAACGATCACTTGGTCGCTGCGTTGTTACTTGCATTGAAGCACTATCATCAGTCAGTGTACCAGGGCGAACAATGGTGTAATTTAAACCACTATTGATTAAGTGCTCGTCAGCCATGTGCTTGGCAACTAAGTAAGGTTTTAAATCACCTTGAATCGAATCTGGGTCGTCTGCACCGATTGAGCTGACCATAATAAAGTGTTTAACGCCATGCTCTTTTGCAAAGGTAGCTGCTTTAGTTGCAGCCCATAAATCAATAAGTACAGTTTTATCATCGCCCGTACTTCCGCCAGAACCTGCAGCAAAAATCACTTGGTCACAGCCTTTTATTGCTTCGCCAAAATCGCCTTCAAGATCTTGCTCAACAATAGTTAAAAAAGAGCTGTTTAAATCACTTAGCTTATTTTTGTCACGCACTAATGCCACAACATTTTGCTCATTTTCTAAAAGTAGCTCAGTTGCCATTTTACCTATTTGTCCGCTTGCGCCAATAATTAGGGTCTTACTCATAATTAACTCCTTCCAATAAATAGTAAAAGTAATGTGCTTACAAACAGACCTTGGGGTAGGGGATAATTTTTAAAGGGTAAAAAAGAGTTTAAATGAGCTAATTTCAAAAAATACTTTAATTAAAATTCAATACTTAACTGAGTATTAAAATTAGCTGCTTTTGGCGTGTTTTTTAGAACTTTTTATTCAACCATTATACTCACTTCGGTCACATAACTACGGCGATATAGACTAATACGAACCTTATGTTCTTGGTAATTATAAAACAAAGTGCGATATGTATTATTGCCGCTTGTTTTTAACGGCTCTCCTAATTTTTGCTGATAAAAGCGAGCGATATTAGAAATTGAATCTGTTAAATAACCAGTGCGTACCATTGGATATTCGCCGGCTACATCCATTGTTGTAACAAACTCTTCAGGAAGTGGGATTTCAGTGACGTTTTGGCTAAGTACATTAAACGATAGAGTGCATAGCAGTATTATTAAAAATGCTAAAGTTTTCATTAAAGTCCTTTAAATAATAAATTCCATTTATTGGTACTCATCTTACCTCAATAAGCACCTTTGTCATTTAAATTTTATTACGAATTAAATCTCGTACTATAAACCGAGCAGGGTGAATAGCTTGGCTTACACGTTCGCTTAATGGGCGAGGCTCGTTATTTAAACAGCTTACGAGATGTTCTGCGCTTAGCGGTGCGCTACATAAAGCGCGGGCGCCAAAGCCGGTAAAAATATGTAGGCCTTGTTGTGGCTTATTAAGTTGCTCATACTGATAGCGTTTACCTAAACGTAGGTTAGCAAAAGCCATAGTGTAATCACTTTGTTCGCACCATTGCCCTGCCATTGGTAGGTGATCTATAAATGTGCATCGTACAGCTGCTTTTGCCGAGGTAATGTTGCCAAGGGTTGAGGCAAATTCACTTTGCTGATAAAAGCTAAGTAGTTGCTCTTGGTTTAACTGATTGTCGAGCGCTGTAACTTGACGGCTTTTGGTGTTTTTTTCAAACGTTGCACCCATACAGTGATGATCTAAATAGGCTGGGGTAAAATACCCTTTATGGCATAGCACTGTTTTAAGTTTGCGTGATTGCTCACTTGCCTCAATATGTGAAACTTGCCCGCGTACGCCTACTATTGGTAGCGCTTTTGTTTGCTCAAATGAATCACTGTGCTCGCCCGCACAAATAATTACATCACTAAAAGGACCTAACTGCTCATCATTCGTTAATAAAAACCAACCGCTATCAGTTTTTTTAAGCTGTTTTATATTGCAGTTAAATACGCTTTTAAATGGGTTTATGCTATTTGCAGCGCTTAACATGGCGTTTACTAATTGCGGTGGGTTAACCCAGCCGCCTTGCTCAAAAAACACGCCCGAATAACCTGTTTCTACGCCGGCTATTTCGTCGCCTTGCTCTGCGGTTACGTTGTGCATTAGCTGGGTTGGCCACAGTTGTTTTTGTGCTAAGTTTTCATGTTTATCGGCCAGAGGTTTTTTTACTGCGTGTTGTAATACGCCGCACCAATCGTAATCAAAATTAAAACCACTGCTAAGTAAGTTGTTATATAGGCGTTTAGCGTATAAAAAGCTATGTGCAAACAATTCACTGTGCGGCGAGTTTTTTGCTTGAAGGTGAGGGTAAATAGCACCTTGCACATTGTGCGATGCCCCCATAGCTGGTTTTTCATCTTGGCAAAACAATTGGCTTGCTATGCCTCGTTTAGCCAAACTATATAAAATGCAGCTACTGGCTATACCGCCGCCAATGACCGCTACATTTTTTAAAGCGCTGCTATCTTGATGAAAATATGCAGGAGCTGATTGAGCATCATTTACGCACTCTAGTTGGCCAACAAGCATATCTCTTTTTTGGCCAAAGCCTTTGGCTTTTTTAGTATTAAAGCCTGCATCAATTAATCCACGACGAACAAAACCTGCTGAAGTAAATGTTGATAAGGTTGCACTTGCCCTTGATATATTGGCCATAGAATTAAATAAACTTTGCTGCCACATTTCGGGGTTTTTACTTGGCGCAAAACCATCTAAATACCAAGCGTCAACAATTCCTGTTTGCGGATAGCTCATTGCTTGTATTGATTCAAGTGCATCACCAAAGTATAAATCGAGAACAACAAGTCCATTGTCAAATTCGAGTCTGTGGCATCCTTCTAAATTAATTGGGTATTGTTTAGATAATTTGTTACTAAAGGCGCTTAATGATGGCCATGCCTGTAGTGCTTTGTTTAAATCGTCTATGTGCAGTGGATATTTTTCAAATGAAATAAAGTGTAAGCGTTTAACACCATTATCTAATTGATTTTGAACTTGTTGACGTGCAAGGTGGTCAGTAAAGCGTTGCCATGTATTTAAAAAGTTTAAACCTGTACCAAAGCCGGTTTCAGCAATAACAAAATGTGGCTGGTCATGATTTTGTAATCGTGCATCTATATTATTTTGCTCATAATACACATAATGCGATTCAGCTAAGCCATCGTCATTAGAAAAATAAATATCACCGAAGTCATTAGCGAAAGGTGTACCTAAATTATTAAAGTGTATATGTGCATTTTTGATCATGATTTTTTAATTTTATAGATATATTTTTTAATTATTTTACGGGTTTTCTTTGAAATAGTCTGGCGTTATTTATAAGCTAGCAGTTCAGAGTACAAGTGTACGCTAGAAAGCTGACCACTTAGGTGATTAAATTCGCGTAAAATAGAATGCAATTAAGTATTAAGCTAAGGGAATTACCCATGAGAAGAGCTGTAATTACAGGTATCGGTGTTGTATCAAGTATAGGTAACAACAAAGAAGAAGTATTAGAATCGTTAAAAACGGGCAAAAGCGGCATCGCTTTTAATCAAGAATTTGCCGATTATAAGTTACGTAGTAACGTATCGGGTAAAATTGATATTGACGTTAAAGCACACGTTGACCGCAAAGCAATGCGCTTTATGGGAGATGCTGCTGCTTACTCTTATATTTCAATGACGCAAGCAATTGAAGACTCAGGTTTGTCTGACGACCAAGTATCAAATGAGCGCACGGGTATTATTGTTGGCTCTGGCGGTGGTTCGTCTAAATGGCAAGTAGAAGCTGCTGATATTTTACGTGAAAAAGGCGTAAAACGTGTAGGGCCTTATATGGTGCCACGCACTATGGCGAGCACTACATCTGCTTGCTTAGCAACACCATTTAAAATTAAAGGTGTTAACTATTCAATTAGCTCTGCATGTGCAACATCTGCGCATTGTATTGGTAATGCCGTAGAGCAAATTCAGCTTGGCAAGCAAGACGTTGTGTTTGCTGGTGGTGGTGAAGAGCTGCACTGGACATTGGCAATGGAATTTGACGCTATGGGCGCACTTTCTACTAAATACAATGAAACACCTGAAAAAGCATCTCGTACATATGATGCAAATCGCGATGGTTTTGTTATTTCTGGCGGTGGCGGTATTGTTGTAGTTGAAGAACTTGAACATGCACTTGCACGTGGCGCGCACATTTACGCTGAAATTGTTGGCTACGGTGCAACATCAGATGGCTACGACATGGTTGCTCCATCTGGCGAAGGTGCAGCACGTTGTATGCGCCAAGCTATGCAAGATGTAGATAGTATTGATTACCTAAACACGCATGGTACATCAACGCCTGTAGGCGATGTTAAAGAGTTAGGTGCGATACAAGAAGTGTTTGGTGGTAAATCACCAATGATCAGCGCAACTAAAGCAATGACGGGTCATGCACTAGGTGCTGCAGGTGTTCACGAAGCTATTTTCTCATTATTAATGCTAGAGCACAGCTTTGTAGCACCTTCAATTAATATTGATGAGCTAGATGAGCAAGCGACAGGTTTAGATATTATTACTGAGCGTCGTGATGTTGAGTTAAATACTGTAATGTCTAATAGCTTTGGCTTTGGTGGCACAAACGCGACTTTAGTTATGAGTAAGTACAAAGGTTAATTTGAGCTTATAAGCCCTATATGCAAACGCATATCTGGGCTAAATAGCCCAAAACAAAAAAGGAAAGCCGAGGCTTTCCTTTTTTATTATCGAAAGTTTAATTAACCTTCGTTATGTTCTTGACGCGCTTGCTCAATTTCGTCTGCAATTTCTTGCGCTTTTTGCTTAGTTTTTTCAGTTAACTCGCCAGCAGCTTCTTTGCTTTTAATCCATGCGTCAACCGCAATCTCTTTGCCGTCGTCGTACATGTCTAAGCCCATTGCTTTACTTTGCTCTAATAGCTCGTTTAAAGACTCGTCATTTTTAAGATCGTTAGTTGTCTCTTTAACGTCGTTCCATGCATCACCAAGCTTTTCTTGCATTTGTGCGCTTTTATCTTTTGCATCTTCTTTAACTTCGTTGGCATCTTCACAACCAGTTAATGTAATTAAAGTGCCTAATAAAGCTAAACCTGCTAATTTATTCATGTGCTATCTCCTTTAGAGACTGATAATTAATTCGAGGCAGACTATACAACAATGAAAATGAACGCCCCCGTAACAAAACGATTAAATTTTAAATTAATGAATGAGCATGATTGGCCTCAATTATTTGAACTCGACCAAGACCCGGCTGTAATGCAGTATTTAACACGAGGTGAACCTACCTCTTTAGAGCAAATAAAAAATGAGGGAGTGCCTCGTATGCTCGCATATCGAAATGAGCTTAAAGGCTGGGGGCTGTGGAGTATCACTATAAAGCAAACCAATACATTTATAGGTTGGGTATTAATAAGGCCTATGTGCTTTTTTACTGATGCACCAAACTACAGTGATATTGAAATAGGCTGGCGCTTTAAGCAAGCAAGTTGGGGGCATGGTTATGCAACCGAGGCGGCTTTAGCATTATGTGATGAACTTATAAAGCAAGATGACGTTAAGGCGATAAGTGCAACGGCACTAAAAGATAATACGGCCTCTATAAATATAATGAAAAAGCTAGGTCTGCAATTTATAAAAAATTATACACATACAGACGAGCAAGGCGACTTACCTGCGGTGCTTTATTCAAAAAGTGTTTAAAGATGATTAAATATCAACAGTATAAAGATTGACCTGTCCTTAAGTGACGTGCATTAATAAGTATGCGTAACTAAAAAATAATAAATTAAGGATGTTGTATGGGATTGCTTTTTTCACCACGTAAATTAATTGTCAAAAGTGTGCTGGTTTTACAGTTCGCTGCTTTTAGTGTTTTAGCGCAGCCTTTATCGCAAAGTGCGGTAGCAATGCCTGACTCGTTCAGTGCCGATGCTGCTAAAAGTATATTAGAGCAAGGCGGTAATGCTGTTGATGCGGCTATTACGGCACAATTTGTACTAGCAGTAACGCTTCCTGAAGCCGGCAATATTGGCGGCGGGGGATTTATGCTTATTCAAAAAGATGGCAAGGGCGATTTTATAGATTATCGCGAAACAGCGCCAACAGCGGCTCATCGTGATATGTATTTAGATGAGCAAGGTAATGTTATTGCAAACAAATCAATATATGGTATTCACGCAAGCGGTGTACCTGGCAGTGTAGCGGGCATGTGGCTTGCCCATAAAAAACATGGCACTTTAAAGTGGGAAGAATTAGTACAACCAGCGGTAACGTTGGCTGAGCAAGGGTTTGTAGTTCCGCCTAAGTTAGCAAAAGGTGTGAGCAATTATATAGCCCACCTAAAAGAGCAAAAAATAAATGTAAACTTCGAAAAATACTTTGCTGATGTAAAAGCTAATAAAGTATTTAAGCAACCCGAGTTAGCGGCAACGCTAAAGCGTATCCGTGATAACGGCCAAGATGGGTTTTATAAAGGCGAAACTGCAAATATTATTGCTAAATTTATGCACCAACATGGCGGTATAATTAATCAAGATGATTTAGAAGGTTACACCGCTAAATCACGTACACCTATTAAAGCGAGTTGGAATGGTTATGAAGTACTTACTTCTCCACCGCCGAGTTCAGGTGGTATTGCTATTTTACAGTGGCTTAAAATGTATGAGCTACAAAAACCAGATGCGGGCTTAGCGCATAACTCTACTCAGTATGTACACTTACTTTCTGAAATAGGTAAACGTGTATTTGCAGATAGGGCGGAGTATTTAGGCGATCCTGATTTTTTTGATGTACCAGTCAACGCATTAACTAATATTAACTACCTCAAAGAGCGCAGTAATGGCATTTCGTTAACCGCTATCTCGACTACCAAAAATATTAAACCGGGCCTTAAAGAAAGTGAGCAAACTACACACTTTTCAATCGTTGATAAAATGGGTAACGCTGTCGCAAATACCACCACAATAAACTTAGGGTTTGGTAGCGGTGTAGTTGTTGAAGGTGCAGGGTTTATTTTAAATGATGAAATGGACGACTTTAGTGCCAAACCAGGCGTTATGAATGTGTTTGGTGCAATAGGCGGCAAAGCTAACGAAATACAGCCGCACAAGCGTATGCTTAGCTCTATGACGCCTACAATACTCCTTAAAGACAACACCGTTAAAATGGTGACAGGCTCGCCTGGTGGCACAACAATTATTAGCTCTGTGTACGAATCTATTTTAAATGCGGTAGAGTTTGATATGACTGCAGAGCAGGTTGTAAATAGCCCTCGTTTTCATCATCAACTGTGGCCTAAAAATATAATTAGAACACACATAGGTTTAACCGATAGCGTAAAAGCAGAGCTTACAAAAATGGGCTACACCATAGATGAGAATCACTTTGGTGACTTACACGTTATTATTAATAAAGAGGGCCAATTAGATGCCGCTTCTGAAGCATCAGGACGTGGTAAATCAATTGTTTTTTAAATAAAAAAACACCGCGCTAAAAGCGCGGTGCTTTAAACAATACAAAATTATTGAGTATCAATTAAATCTTCAACACCCACTATTAGCCATGGAGCATCGTCTGAAATTAGACGCTCTAAGTGCCAAATTTCTAAAATAGGCTCTTCTTTTTTATCGCCTAAATCACGGTACTTACCTTTAAAGCGAACACTAATCTGCCACGATTGCGCGTTTGTATCTGCGCGCACAAGTTCGGCATCAATAAACATCACTTCTGTTTCTACGCTTTGTATAGCTTCACGTTCAGCTTTAAACTCGGCAACAAGTGCAGGGCTTAAGTATTCAGCCATTGTGGTGTAATCGGCATTGTTCCATGCAGTTTGTAGCGTATGGTAATGACTACGGGCACCTTGCAAAAAGCCATTAACGTCAAAGTTAGGTGGTAAATTAAAAGGCACACTTTCACCTTGTGGGGCGCTGCTTGCAAAGGCTGTACTTGTTGGTTGCTCGATAGGTGCTTGTTTAAAAGCATTTTGCTGAGCACTTGTACTTGCACTGGCAAGTTGTGGGGCAAGATTAGCACGTAAAAAGCCCGTTACTAGCTTAAATAAAATAAAGAGTCCGCCAGCTAATAAAATCATTTCTAATAGCTGAAAACCTTCAAAATCGTCGCCTAGCATTGCTGCAATTAAGCCACCCGCTAAAAGTCCCCCAAAAACGCCTGCCATAATGCCTTTTTTATTCGATGTGGCTTTAGGTGCAGCTGTAGGTGTTGTTGTATCTGTTTGTTGTTTTTGCGCTGTTTGTTGTGTTGCAGGTGTCTGTCCGCGTTTACTGCTGCCAAACTTTTTACGTGCATGTGCATCAAAACTGGCTGTACATAACAATGCCAATAATGAAAAAATAACGATGATGTTCTTCATGAAATTCCCTAATTAAAATCGAGCCGCGATTATAATTTACTTTCTTTAGGAATTTAATTAATTACTTTAAAAATCAGAGGTTTTGGGGAGTGAAGAAACGCTTTGTTAGTGAGTATATAATCAAAAAACCGCTCAGTAGAAACTAAGCGGTAAATTTGTCTATTTTAAAGCCAACGAATTGCGCCAGTAACGCGTTCATTGTATGTATCTAGAGGTGCTCCAAGACTTGCCACTAAAATAGTATCAGCTTGTGAGCCACGATTAATGTGACCTTCAAAGCGCTCATCGCGGAAGTTGTCATCCCCAAAACCAAATGATTTATTTTCAGAAGGCACTATAAATACCGTCATTGGACCAAAATCAGACTCAAATATTAAATGCAGTCCTTTTTCGCCTTTAAAATCACAAAACATGGCATAAGTTACAGCGCCAGGAAGTTCATCAAGATGACCACCTAATACTGCAAGCTTGTCGTTAACGCTTTGTAGGCTAATGGGGTCTTTTTTATCAAGCGCATTAATTTCGTAGTACACATGGGCAAGCGCATGCTCACCTGCTTCGTGTGCAATATTTTGCTCTGTACTAAAAAAGAAGGCACTAATCGCCACTACAAAAGACGCTGCTAACGCAAGATGTACACGATCAAACTTAAAACGCGATCGAGCATCAACCACGTTTTTGCCTGTTGCTTGTTCTTCTTGGAGTGCTTTTTCTTTTAACGATGTGTTTAAAAGAATGCGGTCTGCAAGATTTTCAGGCACAGGTATATCTAAAGAATCTTGAATGAATTTATCAAAATCTTTCATATCGTTAATAAAACTTTGTCGCTCTGGGTTATTGTCAGCAAACTCCATAAGCTCCTTGTCAATGTCGTTTGGCTGCGCAATAGTGCGGCGACGAAACTCAAGTTCATCCATTATTTTGATGCCCCTTTAAGTTGTTCATCATCACGGCTTAAAGCCTCTTTAAGTTGATTTCTGGCACGGTATAAACGAGTCATTACCGTGTTTTTATTTAAATTAAGTATGCCTGCAATCTCTTCACCAGAGCAGCCCATTACAACTTGCAGTAATAATGGCTCTCGGTATTCATCAGATAGCAGTGCAATCTGGCGTTGAATTACCGTTTGTTCCATTTCATCGTCTAATGAATGGCTGGTTTCATCAACAAGCGTATCGTTTTCTACGTCGCTGTAATCAAACTGTTTACGTTCAAATCGGCGTGCGTTTTCTCTTCGTAATATAGTAAGCAGCCAAGGTTTAGCTGCCTTTTGATCAAGTAAAGAGTCGAGTGAACGCCATGCGCGTAAAAACGTTTCCTGTACTAAATCATCTGCTATGTGCGGATCACGGCATAACCAATAAGCAAAGCGATAAAGCTCTTTATTGTAAACGTGGACCAAGGCTTCATAACGCTTTTGTTTCTCTGCCATATCGATTAAGACCTGATTGTTTGATTTTTTCTTTCCAAGCATAAGCACTTTTTTAATTAAAAATTATTAGTTATTGCAAAAAAAGACCTGAGGTTCGTAGTTATTAATCATAAAGGTCTTTTAATACAGTTTGTTGCGACTTTGATGCCTGAGTTTGATAGTTCTCAAGAATTTTAATAATAGCATTAAGATCCGTGTTTGCGCCTTTATTACTATAAAGTTGTGCCTGCAATTGGCTAATAAGACCATTAAGCTCGCTGCTGTTTACACGGATGCAGAGCTCATCAATCGCGCCAACATTTTTATGGGTCACCTTTACAGAAAAGTTATTTAATGCGGTGTAAAAGGCTTTCACATCGTGTGTTTTAGCTAATGCTTTAAGCTCATTTAAGCTTGGCTGAGAAGTACCACGGGTGTTTAGCTGTAATTTTTCAGTCGTATTTTTAGTAGAACGGCTTATTAAGTAAAAAATTACAGTACCAATCCATAAAATATACCCTAAAGCGGCAACAACTATTAACCAAAGAGGAGTATCACTTTTAGTTTCAATAGGTTGTGTGCCAGTTGCTTGATTCGAAATATTTTCAAGAGTAGGTGAATTATTTGTGCTGGGTTGTGGGTTTGCTATGGCTGTATTAGGCGCGGTAGTACTTGGCGTTACTGTAATAGTACGCTTTGGTAATGTAGCTACGCTAATACGGTTCATCTTGGTATTAAACCAAGGCAGCTTTATTTCAGGCAAAGTATAAGTACCTGGTTTTTGCGGCAGTAAGGCATATGATGCCGTTTGCTGCGACACAACGCGTCCGTCTCGCACTGCATTGTTATTTTCTTTTTGATCAGGGTAGCTGCGTATGCCATCAATAGTAGGCATAGAGATTTCAGGTAATTGCTCTTTTGTAACTCCAAGCGCGGTAAGCGTAATAGTACGTGTTATAGGCGTACCTACTTCTACTGTGTTGTCGTTAGGTTGCCATTCTTCATCAAGGTTAACCAATTCGCTTGGTAACCATGCGCCTTTATAATCACTCGGGATTGGTCTTATTTCTACTTGCTGATCATCGCCAAGAGCAGATACCTCCAGTTGGCGGTAATTTTGCTGTACTCGCCCTTGAAAAGCGGGGCCTGCAATCGTGTAGGCACCACTTTTTTGTGGCTGAATCAAATACTCACGAGTAATAACAAGGTAGCGTTTGCCATCAACTAGCTCATAACTTTCAGTTTGTTTACCTAATTGGGTTAGCTGAGCATCTTCCATACTTGGTGTGCTTAAGCTGCCATCAAGCAGTTCTTTGGCAAGGTAGAGCTTAACAGTGTAAACACCGGCTTCTTGGACAAATAATGAATTACTCGAGAGTGACGTTTTTAAAAATATTTCGTTATTTTTATCTGCATCAACTGAGCGTTTTGCCACTTTTAACTTAATAGGTTGTGAGGTTAACCCTGCAACGCTAAATGCCGGTATCGTGTAATCACCCTCTGTACGGGTCATTAGTTTAACTGACCACGTAGTTTGTTTATTAATGCTGCCATTAATAATGTTGGTACGAGAGCTTAAGCTCGTCGGGCCTACAACAAAGTCTTTTAACAGCGATGAGGTGTCTGGTTGCTCGCCTTTAACTGTATCGTCTACCGATATATTAAGCATAAAAAATTCACCCGCTAATACAGGGTTTTTATCTACGCTGGCTTCTAATTTGGTGGCAGCCCACGAAGGCATCGCACTTAATAGCAATAAACAGCAAAATAATCGCATTACCATGATTTTTCGACTCCTGTAGGGCGACGTTTGTATTGTCTTTTTTGGGCTTCTAATTGCATTTTATTCCGTAATAAAATAGCCGGATCGTCCGGGACTTTTCTAAGTAGTTGATTAAGCTGTTGTGCTTTTTCTTTTTCTTCATTAGTGAGCTCACTTGCTTGGGCTTGCATCGCTTGTTGCTGAGCATTTTGTTTTTGCTCATCAGTGGCAGGTTGCTCACTTATTGCTTGTGGCTTACTTTGTTGCTGCTCATCCTCTTTAGGCTGGTCAGCGTCTTTATTTTGCCCTTGTTCGCTTTGTGGCTGGGCTTGCATATCAGGCTCATTTTGCTTATCTGATTGCTCGCCAGGCTCACCTTGTTGATCTTTTGATTGTTCAGACTCTTTATCTGATTTTTCATCGCTTGAGCTTTGACTTTCGTTTTCGCCTTTTTCAGAATCGCTTTTATCACCATTTTGTTGCTGATCCTGTTTTGACTGTTCAGAATTTTGCCCTTGGTTTTGCTCATCTTTTTTCTGACTATCATCTTGGTCTTGAGAGTCGTCGCCGTCGCTTTGCTGATCTTGCTGGTTTTGTTGCTCTTGTTGATTTAGTAATTGCTCAACTAAGGCTTGGTTATCGGCTGCTTGCGTAAAGTCATCTTGTAAGGTTTGGGCTTGTTTGTACGCTTCAATTGCGTCCTCAAGTTTACCAGCTTTGGCAAGGGCATTACCGTAGTTGTATAAACCGGTAGCCGACTTATCATTACTAAACTCATTAAGTGCAGCATCAAAATTACCTTGCTGGTAAAGCGCAGCGCCTTTTAACTCACTCGATTGCGCCTGTGTTGCTGCATCGTATTCTTTATTATTGTAAGCCTCTAATGCACGTTGTTCTGCATTTTTCAAAAGAGTAGGGAGCTCTACGGCATACGCATTTTGCTGCGGTAAAAAACCAAAAGCTAAAAATGCGCCTAGCAAGGCAGCGCGTCTAAATAAATACAAACCAAATGGCAGTAATAACAAGAGTCCGTAAATACCTGCATCTATTCGCCAAAGCGCATGGCTTTGTTTTTCGTCTTTCAATAATTCACTCTGCGCATTTGGAGCAAACGTATTTATGTCGTTATTGCTAGGTTGGTAACTAGCAAATTTACCGCCGCTGCTTGATGCTAAATTTTTAAGCTGAGAGGCATTAATTGTAGGTACAACAATTTGGCCGTATCTGTCTTTCAAAAAGCCGCCTTCAGGTAACTTAATTGGTGCGCCTTGAGCGGTACCTACACCATAAATATTTAATCTATATTGGGTGTTACTGGTAAAGCTACTCACGTCGCTTTGTTCTTGTTGGTCAATACCGTCGGTTACTAAAATAATGTCGCCATCAATATAACCCGCTTGCGTTAATAGCTCTTTGGCCATATCAAGACCGGCTAAAACGTTTGAGCCTTTGTCTGGCATTATTTCAGGGCTTAAGCTTGGAATTAAATTACTGAGTGTTGTGGCATCGTTTGTTAGTGGCGAAATTACATAGGCCGTGCCTGCGTAAGCTACAAGCGCGGTATCACCTTCTTTAAATAGCTCAATCATATCAAGCGCTTTAAAGCGTGATTGCATTAAACGATTTGGTAAAATATCGGTGCTGTACATTGAGTACGACATATCCATAACAATTACACGGGCACTTTTACTTTGAAATACAGGAACTTGTTTTTTCTCAAAACTAGGCCCAGCACTAAATAAAATGCCAAGGCTGCAAAACAAAGCAACTAACCAAAGTGGCTGGCTGGCTTTAGTGTTTGCTTCGCTCATTATAAATTGTGCTAAATGAGGTGCAATTAGCTGCTCACTGGTGGTTTTTTTATGCTTAATTAAGGCAACAAAAAATAATGCCACAGCAGGTATGAGTAACCATAAAAGAGCGGGGCGAATAAATTCAAAATCCATTAGTTTGGCTCCTTTAATGCACGCAGTGTACTAAGCATTACTTTTAAGCTAATAAGTAAAATAGCGATAAGTAACGGGTAGTAAAATAATGAGCTTTGTGGGCGAAATGTTTGTTCATCAGCGCTAATAGGTTCAAGCTTATCAAGCTCTGCGTAAATTTGTTGAAGGCCAGCTACATCTTTAGCTCTAAAGTATAATCCGCCAGTTTGCTCGGCAATCTTTTTAAGTAAGCTTTCATCTAAATTACTGCCACTAGAGCCACCCACATTAAAGAGACTAAAGCCGCGCGGATTATCTGAGCCAACACCAATGGTGTACACTTTAATACCTTCTTCGCGAGCTAGCAGTAGGGCATCTTCTGGGTTTAGATTGCCCGCGGTGTTTTGTCCGTCGGTTAATAGCACCACAATTCGGTTACTTTCATCTTTATTGGCAAAGCGTTTTACCGAAAGACCCAATGCATCACCAATTGCTGTTGCGCGCCCCACTAAACCAATTTGCGCTTCGCTGAGCATTTTACTTACTGTTTTAACGTCGCGGGTGAGCGGGGTTTGTAAAAACGCGGTGTCGCCAAATAATATTAGCCCAAGCCTGTCGCCTTGACGTTGCTCTATAAAATCACTGAGTACAGCTTTTACCATGGTAAGGCGGTCAACATATTGGCCATTATAAGCCATGTCTTGTTCGGTCATCGAGCCTGATAAGTCAACTGCTAACATTATATCGCGTCCTTCATTTGGTAATGAAATTGGCTCATCTAACCATGTTGGATTGGCAGCAGCAGTAACAAGTAATAACCAAATTACCCACTCGAAAGGGTTTAAACGTCGTGCGTGTGGCTCGATGCTTTGGCTGGTTAAATTGTGCTTTGCAAAACTGGGTATACGTAAACGCGTACTGGCATTACTTGCTGCGGGTTTTAATAGTAAAAGTAATAAAGGCAAGGGTAGTAATAAAAATAACCATGGCCAGTTAAATTCAAACATTTACTGACTCCTTTATTTTAAATTGCTTAATACCTTGGCGAAATTTTTCGCACAGTGTTGTATCTTTTTGGCTGGGGTTATACAAGCTTAGTATTTCTTGTTCTGTAAAGCTTAAACCGGTGAGTGTATTAAGTGTTGTGCACCATTTAGAGGTAGATTGCGCAGCAAGTCGCTTGTCGTAATATTCAATCACTAAACGTTTTAAAATAATATGCAGTTGCTGAGGGTTTTGCTCACTTTGGCTCAATTGTATTGCGTAGCGTTTAGGCTTTTTAAATTTATGTTTTTTATAAAATATATAAATAGCTGCGCACAGTGCTAAAAACAGCAGTGCAATAATAACCCACCAAGCAGGGGCGAGTGGCCACCAATTAACTTGGCTTGGCGCTATTATATCGTGCAGGCCATCGAGTGGATTGGTTTGCATGGTTATTTTCTCACTAATTGCAGCTCAAGCGGTGTTGCTGCATTGAATGATATTAAATTAAGACCCGATTTAGTTAGGCGATTAAAGCGCGCGCTAAATGCTTGCTCAGCATTTTTAGCAAAACGTTCTCTAAAGCTGTTATCCATTAATGGTAGGGCAAAGTCTTGACCATTTGCATTAACGGTAACGGCTTGCTTAAACGCAGGTAACTGATGCTCAAATGGATCGCTTATGTGGCAACCAATCAGCTCGCAGTGGCGGCTTAATATTTCAAGTTGCTTAAAGCTGGCATCATCCAGAGCATTAAAATCAGACACTAAATACACTAAGCTGCCTGGTTTTGCTAAATGGTTAAGGCGCTTTAGGTTATCGCTAAAGTTGTTAGTGGCTGTTTTATCAATATTGTTAAGCGCTTGCTGGTGGTTGTCGCATAAATTATGACAAAGCTTAAGCACGGCTTTTTCACGGGCGCTGGGTTTTAGCTCTAAATGCGAGTGCTGATTAAACACAATACCGCCAATTCTATCGCCGCGCTGACACGCCGACCATGCAACAAGAGCGCTTATATGCGCAGCTTGCACCGACTTTAACAGTAACTTTGAGCCAAACAGCATTGAGTTAGAAAAATCAGTGAACACAAACACAGGGCGCTCTTTTTCTTCTTGAAAGAGCTTTGTGTGAGTCTCGCCGGTACGCGCAGTAACTCGCCAATCAATAGAGCGAATATCGTCACCTTGCTGATAATGTCGCACTTCGGCAAATTCCATTCCTCGGCCTTTGTGCGGTGCAAGGTATTGCCCTGTTAAGGTGTTTTTTATTTTTACCTTAGGGGCAAGTTCAAGCAATTGCGCTTTGGCTTTGTAATACATCAGCTCTTTGAGTGCTAAATTAACACCGTGGCTATGGCTCTGTTTGAGCCATGCTTGGGTTTCTAATTGTTTTTGCATAACTTATGGTACGGCTACAAGTTCAACTATACGGCTTATTACTTGATCTTTAGTAATGCCATCGGCTTGGGCTTCGTAACTTAAAATAATGCGATGACGCAGTACGTTATGCACAACAGCTTGAATATCATCAGGTGCTACAAAGTCACGGCCTTGAAGCCATGCATGAGCACGAGCACATTTATCAAGTGCTATTGTTGCACGCGGACTTGCACCAAACTCAATCCAGCTACCTAGTTGCGCGTCTAATTTAGCGCCTTCACGGGTGGCTATAATAAGTTGTACTAAATATTGCTCAAGTGGCTCTGCTAAATAAAGGCCTAATATTTCTTTACGCGCTGCAAATAAATCGCTTTGACTAATTTTTTGCATTACTGGTTGTTGCTCGTTAAGCGCTTCGCCGCGTGTTAAACGCAGTATATCAAGCTCATGCTCTGCGCCAGGGTAGTCAATACTTAGGTGCAGTAAAAAGCGATCCAGCTGGGCTTCTGGTAACGGGTAAGTCCCTTCTTGCTCTAGCGGGTTTTGCGTTGCCATAACTAAAAACAGTTCGCTAAGCGGATAGGTATTTTTACCCACGGTAACTTGTCGCTCTGCCATGGCTTCTAATAGTGCTGATTGTACTTTGGCTGGTGCACGATTAATTTCGTCAGCTAAAATTAGGTTGTGAAAAAGAGGGCCTTTTTCAAATACAAACTCGCTAGTTTGTTGGCGGTAAATATCGGTACCTGTTACATCAGCTGGTAATAAATCTGGCGTAAACTGTACGCGCTGAAATGAGCCTTCAATGCCTTTAGCAAGTGCATTAACTGCACGTGTTTTTGCAAGCCCAGGAGGGCCTTCTACTAATAAGTGACCATCAGCTAAAATAGCAATAAGTAGCGCTTGAGTAAGCTCTGGCTGGCCAATGATTTGTGTATCTAAGTACGTTTTTAATTGTGAAAATGCGTTAGCTGCCATAATAAGTGGACTGTCCTCGTCAGCTGGGTTTGTACCTAATAGTGTTAGGTGATAAATACTGACCTATTTATAAGGTTTATAATTGGGTAACTCAAGAGTTAGACTGTATTTTTTAAAATAGTTCGTTATTTTTTAACGAATTTTAGCGTACCACAAAACTTTGTAAATGCGTCTAAAAAAGCCTATTGTGATAGTCGTAATTAAACACTGTTTATATAAATTTGTGTTTATCTATTGGCTTTAGGGCACGGGTTGTTTAGAATCGAGGAAAACAAACAGGTCAGACCTGTCAGCGGGAGAGCATAAATGTCTGAGCAAAACATACTAAAAACACCAAAGGGCGACCGTATTGCCATCGTTAGCGGCTTACGTACACCTTTTGCAAAACAAGCAACAGCGTTTCACCATGTACCAGCACTTGATATGGGTAAATTGGTGGTTAACGAAATGCTTGAACGATTAAATTTCAATAAGTCAGAAATTGATCAACTTGTATTTGGTCAAGTAGTACAAATGCCAGAAGCGCCAAATATTGCACGTGAAATTGTATTGGGCACAGGTATGCCTGTATCGGTTGATGCATATTCTGTATCGCGCGCATGTGCTACCAGCTTTCAGGCTATTGCTAATGTAGCTGAGTCTATTATGGCGGGATCTGTAAGTGTAGGTATTGCAGGTGGCGCAGATTCGTCATCAGTATTGCCAATTGGTGTAAGTAAAAAGCTAGCAGGCAGCTTAGTTGATTTAAATAAAGCGCGTACGCTTGGTCAACGTTTAAAAATATTTTCAAAACTGCGTTTAAAAGACTTATTACCAGTGCCTCCTGCAGTTGCAGAGTACTCAACAGGCCTTTCAATGGGGCAAACTGCTGAGCAAATGGCTAAAACACACAACATTAGCCGTGAAGATCAAGATGCGTTAGCGCATCGTTCTCACTCACTTGCAACGCAAGCATGGGCTGATGGTAAGTTAAAAGATGAAGTAATGACGGCGCATTTACCGCCATATAAAAGCTTTATTTCAGAAGATAACAACATTCGTAAAAACTCAACGGTTGAAGGCTACGCCAAGCTTAAACCTGTTTTTGACCGTCAGCACGGTACTGTTACCGCCGCAAATGCAACACCATTAACTGATGGTGCAGCGGCCGTACTTATGATGAGCGAAAGCAAAGCAAAAGCACTTGGCTATGAAATACTAGGTTACGTACGTAGCTTTGCATTTTCGGCAATTGGCGTAGAAAAAGACATGTTAATGGGCCCAGCTCATTCAACGCCTATTGCACTAGATAGAGCGGGTATTACGCTTGCTGATTTAGATTTAATTGAAATGCACGAAGCGTTTGCATCGCAAACACTTGCCAATATGAAAATGTTTGCCTCAGACAAATTTGCACAAGAGCATTTAGGTCGCAGCAAAGCAATTGGCGAAATTAACATGGATAAGTTTAACGTTAACGGCGGCTCTTTAGCATATGGTCACCCATTTGCAGCAACAGGTGCACGCTTAATTACGCAAAGCTTACACGAGCTTAAGCGTCGTGGTGGCGGTTTGGCATTAACAACAGCGTGTGCTGCTGGTGGTTTAGGTGCAGCCTTTGTATTGGAGAGCGCGTAATGACTGATTCAGTATTTAATTTAGCGGTAGATGAAAACAAAATTGCCGTAGTAACGATTGATGTGCCAGGGGAGAAAATGAATACCCTGCGCAGTAGTTTTGCCGATGACTTAAAAGCATTATTAGAAGACGCTAAGTCGCAAAATGTAAAAGGCATGGTATTTATAAGCGGAAAAACCGATAACTTTATCGCGGGCGCCGATGTAAAAATGCTTGATAGCGTTCAAAAGCGTGATGATGCTTTAGCTATTAGCGAACTATGCCATCAAGCATTTTTTGATATGACAAAACTGCCATACACAACAGTAAGTGCGATTCATGGCGCTGCATTAGGTGGTGGTTTAGAGTTTGCTTTAGCGTGTGACTACCGTGTTGGTACCGACAGCGATTTAACAAAAATTGGCTTACCAGAAGTGCAACTTGGTTTACTACCAGGTGGCGGCGGTACGCAGCGCTTAACTAAAATTGTTGGTATTCAAAAAGCACTTGAGTGGATGCTAACAGGTAAACAAATTCGCCCTAAGCAAGCTAAAAAAGCAGGCGTGCTTGATGACTGTGTACCACACAGTGTGCTGCTAAAAGTTGCAAAAGAATTTGCGACTAAGAAAAAGCCACAAGCAAAAGAGCCAAAGCTCGACAATATTAGTAAATTACTAGAGTCAAACCCGTTTGGCCGTAACTTTATTTTTAAAAAAGCTAAAGAAAACGTACTTAAAAAAACGGGCGGGCACTACCCAGCACCACTCGCTATTATTAAAGCTGTGCGTGCTAGTGTAGAGCTTGATGAGCTAAAAGCGTATAAAACAGAAGCTGAAAGCTTTGCAACACTTGTAATGAGTGACGAATCGAAAGCGCTTCGCGGTATTTTCTTTGCAACCACTGAAATGAAAAAAGAGTGGCGCAATGATGACGCACCCGCAATTAGCAAAACTGCTGTTTTAGGTGGTGGACTAATGGGCGCAGGTATTGCGCACGTAAGTGCTGTTAAAGCTAAAGTACCGGTACGTATTAAAGATGTAGCAGAGCAGGGCATTAGTAATGCAATGAGCTACACCTACAAAATTTTAGACAAGCGCCTTAAGCGCCGTATTATGTCTAAAGCTGATATGCAGTTAACAATGAACCGTATTACAGGTACAACAGACTACAGCGGCTTTAAACACATTGATTTAGTAATAGAAGCTGTGTTTGAAGATCTTGCGCTTAAGCAAGGTATGGTTGCCGACGTAGAGCAGCAATGCCAAGAAAATACAATTTTTGCTAGTAACACGTCATCATTACCAATTTCGCAAATTGCAGCGCAGGCAGCACGTCCTGAAAATGTAATTGGCTTACATTACTTTTCACCAGTAGAAAAAATGCCATTAGTGGAAATTATTCCACACGAAGGTACATCTAAAGAGACTATTGCTCGCGTTGTTAACTTTGCACGTAAGCAAGGCAAAACGCCAATTGTTGTAAAAGACATGGCCGGTTTTTACGTAAACCGTATTTTAGCGCCTTACTTAAACGAAGCTGCTAATTTAATGCTTGCGGGTGAGCCAATTGAAAAGATTGATGCAGCCCTAGTTGAGTTTGGCTTTCCGGTAGGACCGCTGGCTCTACTTGATGAAGTAGGGATTGATATTGGCTCTAAAATTGCTCCAATTCTTGAAAAAGAATTAGGTGAGCGTTTTAAAGGCCCTGATGCATTTATGCGTATGATTGATTCAAAACGCCTTGGCCGTAAGTCCGGTCGTGGTTTTTATGAATACGACAAAAAAGGCAAAAAGGTTGATGAGTCAGTTTACGAACTATTGGGTGTTACCCCAGCTCCACGTTTAAACAAAAGCGAAATTGCTAAGCGATGTGTATCGAAAATGCTTAACGAAGCAGTACGCTGTTTAGATGATGGCATTATTGCAAGCCCTCGTGATGGCGACATTGGTGCAATATTTGGTATTGGTTTCCCACCATTTTTAGGTGGCCCGTTTAGCTATATGGATAAATTAGGCGCAAGTAAAATAAGCTCTGATATGTCTACATTAGCTAACAGCGATGCTAACTTTGCTCCATGTGAGTCACTGGTAACAATGGCAAGCTCTGGTACTACTTTTTATAATGCAGCAACTGTTGAGGTTGTAGCTCCTGAAGTACAAAGCACTGAGCCACAAGAGCAAAGTGTCACTGAGCCTGAAGTTACTAAAGAGATTGAAACAAAAGAATAAAGTTTCTACTGTTTATAAAAACCGCATTTAGATGCGGTTTTTTTATGATTTTTAATATTTAAATGAGGAGCTTAATGACATTATTTACACAAAGATTGAGCATGTACCAAATGGAAGAATCTGATTGGCCTCTTTTTCTAGCGCTTCATCGCGATCCTCAAGTCCTTAAGTATTGTTTTGATATGCCAATGGAGTCACTGATAAGAAACCGCTTTGAGATACGCTTACCTAAGTGGAATACTAAATCACGCCACCCACTGTGCTTACTCATTATTAATAATAAAACAAAACAACCAGTGGGTGTTACAGGCTTTGCCTATGACGGAGAAACCGCAGAGCTTGGTTATTTATTATTGCCAGAGTATTTTAATAAAGGCTACGCGACAGAGTCTTTAAGAGCTGTGATTGATTGGGCTTGGAAAGAATGTGGTATTAGGCAGTTTAAAGCTGTCGTAACGCGTGGCAATATTGGTTCTGAAAAGGTGCTTAGTAAGTGTGGCTTAACCCATACCGATACACTTTTTAAAGTGCATACAATAGGCGAAAAGTTATATGACGATTTAATTTATACGCTTAAGGTTTAAGGTTTTAATGGGCTAGTAGCCTAGCCCAAAAAGTGCTACAAGTGAAGTGCGATAGCTTTGCGGTCTTTTTCTGGCATATTTTCTACGACTAAATTAAATGAGTTATCAATCATTCTCTCAATTTCACTTTGTGCAATTGTGCCGTCTAAAATTACTGTGTTCCATAAGCGTTTATTCATATGGTAACCAGGGATCACTGCCGGGAAAGTATCACGCAATGATATTGCTTCATCAGGATCGCATTTTAAGTTAAGCCACCAAATAACCTCACCATCATCATTAGTTTGACCGTCATTGCCAATAGCAAGAGTCGCAAACATTTTATGATTCACTTTATATACATCAACCTCTTGCGCAAATGGTTTTGTAACCTGAACAAGTGGTTTTTTAACTAAATACTCATGTACTTTTTTCTGGTCCATGATCCATTCCTTGAAGTCATACTCGGTAAAGCTACCATAGCAGTTTTTTTCACATTTGATTATATGTATTTTAGTATAAATAAAAATTTTACAAGCTAATACAACATGTAGCGTAAAACCAACGTAATTTTAGTTGAACAAAATCCAGTTCGTGGTATGTTTCTGCCAATCAAAAAAATAATAGGAATTCACACATGCCAAAGGCGAGTGATGTTAAAAAAGGTACTGCTATTGACTTCAATGGCCGCGTTTTAGTTGTAAAAGATATTGTGCGCTCTGTGCCGCAAGGTCGTGCTGGTGGTAGTTTATACCGTATGCGTTTATACGATGTGGTAACCGGTGGTAAAGTTGACGAAACATTTAAAGACAGTGACATGCTAACGCTGGCTGATTTAACACGCCGTGAAGTAATGCTATCGTACATTGATGGCGACGAGTATGTGTTCATGGATAATGAAGATTACACGCCTTACAACTTAAACAAAGATGCTATTAGCGAAGAAATTTTATTTGTTAATGAAGAAACGCAAGGCGTACACGTCATTGTTATTGATGGCGCGCCAGTAGGACTTGATTTACCATCAAGTGTTGAACTTGTTGTTGAAGAAACAGACCCATCTATTAAAGGTGCATCTGCAAGTGCTCGTTCAAAACCTGCACGTATGTCTACTGGCTTAAATATTTCTGTGCCAGAGCATATTTCAACAGGTGACCGTATCCGTATTAATACTGTTGAACACAAATTTATGGGTCGTGCTGAAAAGTAACGCGTAAATTATAATTTTAAAAGCCGAATCTGTGTTTAACAGGTTCGGCTTTTTTGTGCGCGGGGATTTGTTGCTTTAAATTTAATCACGTTAGCGTTAGAATAAGCGCCGTATTTTTGAGCAACTTTAAGGGGTAGCTTTGTTTATAGTTTTACTAAGCAGTGCATTTATAGCTTTAATGTATTTAGAAACCATTAAAAAAGGCATGCCAATTAAACGATGGCTGATTTTAGGCGGTTTACTTGGACCTGTAGCCTGGTGCTTGTTTAATCTACATTATCGTCGCGCTTTAGTTAGAAATGTAGGAATAAATGCGTGTATATGGCGCCCTTAATTTATCGACGCCACATTTTTATTTTTTCTAATTAAGCTTGGGGCTGCTTTAGTTTGTTGCTGCTTTAAAAATTCAGTAAATTCACTTTTTGATAGTGGCTTGGAATAATAATAACCTTGTACTGTTTCGCAATTAAGCTTTTTGAGTATATCAATTTGATGGGCTTGTTCTACACCTTCAGCCACTACATGTAAATCAAGGTTATGCGCAATAGTGACTATTGAGTCGACCATATTACGGCCACGTTCGTTGGTCATGTCATCTATAAATGCTTTATCTACTTTAAGTGTATTAAGCGGAAATTGCTTTAAATACGCTAATGATGAATAACCAGTACCAAAATCATCCATTGCTAAATGAATACCTCGGGCACTTAACGAACGCATAATTGCAATGGCTTCTTTAGGGTCATCCATTACAGTACCTTCTGTTATTTCAAGCTCTAAAAAGTAAGAAGGTAATTCATTTTTTTGCAAAATAACGTCAATACGAGAGGTTAAATCGGGGAGGCTAAATTGCTTTGCTGATAAGTTGACAGCTACTCGGCCGCTAAATAAACCGCTATCTAGCCATTCTTTTACGTCTCTGCAGGCTTTGTTTAATACCACCTCACCAATTTCAATTATTTGGCCCGTTTCCTCGGCTATAGGTATAAAAACTCCCGGACTAATAATGCCTTTTTTGGGTGTAATAAAGCGCACTAATGCTTCCATTCCGGTTAGCTTGCCTGTGCGAATATTCATTTTTGGTTGGTAGTACACTTCAAAATGGTCTTCTTTTAAACCAAAGCGCATGAGGTTTTCAATTTGCAGTCGTTTAACGGCTTGACGGTTCATCGTGTCGTTAAAAAATAAGTAGCTGTTACCTTTCTTTTTAGCATGATACATGGCGGTATCTGCATTTTTTAATAAAAGCTCTGGCGTATTACCGTCTTCAGGGAATAATACAATACCTACACTTGAGGTGATTGCCAGTTCGTGGCCTGCCATTTTAAATGGTGTAGCAATGGCTGCTAAAAACTGTTTAGCCATGCGTGTAATTACATGTATGTCGTTAGTGTCAGACATTACCAGAGCAAACTCATCGCCGCCTAAACGATAAAACACATCATTTTCGCGGGTTAGTTTATTTAAGCGCATTGCTAGTTTAGCTAATAAGCTGTCACCTAGCTGATGTCCTAACGAGTCATTTATTTTTTTAAAGTTATCTAAATCGAATACAAGCAAGGCGTGATGCGAATTGAGTTTTACTAGTTTATGCAAATCAGTAAAAAATAAATTTCGGTTAGGCAGACTGGTTGTGCGATCTCGATTCGATAAGTTATGTAATTGCGATTCTGCTTTTTTACGCTCTGTTAAATCTGAATATACAACGACATAATTAGTTATTTGATTTTGATCGTTTTTAATTTCATCTATGGATATTTCTATCGGTAATAAAATACGCTCACTATTACGAAGCTTCACTTCTTGTTGAATATGTTCGCGCTCTTTTACTATTTCAATAATTCTGTTTGTGTAGCTTGGCTCATACCCAGATAGGCTAAAATCTTTTCCTAAGTATTGTTCGCGTACGCCACCAAACAAGGTTAAAAAGCTAGGGTTTATATCAACCAGTTTAAAGTTTTTATCGTAAATTGCTAAGGCGTCAGTAAGCGACTCAACACATTTTGCAAAAAGGTTTAAGCGCTCTTCAGTTGATTTTAACTGTGATATATCGCGAACGGTACCTGTCATTCTAAGGGGGGATAAGTTGGCGTCTTTTTCAATTATTTTTCCGCGATCGAGCACCCAGTGCCAACGACCAAAAGTATCTTTGATTCGGTAAGTAGCTTCAAAAAAAGCAGACTGCTCTGCAAAGTGCACTTTTAGCAAGTGCTCAACGTTATTAATATCGTGAGGATGGATAAGGCCTTTATTTGGTGGAAACCCCATTAACGTAGTTGAGTCCATTAAATACTTATCGTTAATACGAATAACTTCGCCTGTTTTTATGTTCCAGTCCCAAAGTGTATCGCCGCTACCTTCTACGGTACTTTTAAGGCGTTTTTCCGAAAGTCGAAGTTGGCGGCGTGAACGTCTAAGTTTATGGATTACAAATAACAGGTAGGGCAAAGCAAGCGATATAATGGCGCTTGCTAGTATAAGTATATTGTCTGAGTTGTAATTAAGTGATGACTCAAAGGCAAAAAGCTCAAATGAGTAAGCAAGTACTACAAGCATGCTTAGTTTTATTATTGTTTTTATCATTTTTTGATTACTTCTAATTTACAAATGATAATTTAAAACAAGCTAAACCTAGAGTCAAAGAGATTGAGAGTAAACGGGCATATTTTGAGATTTACTGACTTTCGCCGAGCTTAAAAGCTCATATCTTGGTCTATTATCATCAAATAGGCTTAGTGCATAAACTTTTACTTCTCTTAGTGTTAGTGCGTTTAGGGCATCTAAAAGTCGCTGCTGCATATGAAATTCGTGATCTCTGTTACCAATAGCAAGCCATAACCGTTGTGAGCGCAGGCGCAAGTTTTTATCTTTTTCTGCAATATGAGTACTAAGGCCATGTTTTTGCTGTTGCCAATCGTTTTCATCAAGTGCATCAATGTTATCAAGGTATTTTTTAATAAAGCTGTTATGACGATGCAATAATGTTTTTGCATCAAACTTAGGTGACTGCACATAAAATGCTATTCCAGCACGAGTATTAAAAGGTGCATAACCTGCGCCCACTAAATAACCTAGCTGTTGTGTTGTTCGTAACTCGTTAAAGTAATCTTGATTAATTAAATGATTTAACGCCATCATTTTTACTTTTTCGGCCACGCAATCCGTTTGCGCTTGATAGTAAATAACCATTGCATGGTCGCTACAAGGAAGTTCTAACTCGTAGCGAGTTACTTTTTTAATTTCAAAAAGAGGGCGTCTTAAATCTTCAATTATGGCTGCGTTTTTTAAGTGATCTGCGACCTTTTTTTGAAAGGCTATTGCATCACTTTGCTGCCAGTTACCATGTAAAAATGATTCAACATGTAGTGCTTTAAAAAAGTCTGTTCTGAACTCATTAAATTGCTGAAAACAGGTGTTTTTTAATGCTGATGCAAGCTCCCCTGGTTGTGGGTTCCAAGGCATTATTTTTGCACCTAAAATGCTAAATAACTCACTCACAGGTTTGTTTTGGTTACTATTGCGCCAATGCCTTACAAGTTGTTTTTTATATTCAGCAAAGCGTTTTGCACAAATTTCTACATTAAATAAAGCATCTATTAATTGATCAACAAGCTCTAACTGACTAGATGAAAGCCCCGCAGTATGTAAAGTTAACCCACCTTGATGCGAGGTTAAGTGGTAGCTAAGTCCTGCAAGTTCTGCTGGATAAAATTGCTCGCCCACGCTATCCATAAATAAATCTGTAAATAAGCGGGTGAGTGCCATATGTTTTACGTCTTTTACAGCAAAATCAGAATCCATTGCTAAATAAAAATGGCCTTTAGCAACACGAAATGTGTTGTCTTGTTTAAACCAAAAGTCAAAACCAGGTTCTTTTACTAATAACTCGGGTTTTGTTTGTGGTTTTACGACATTAAATAACACGACTTCTTTTGTTAAATAAGGATTAGCTGTAGGTAGCAGCATTTCGCTCAACGGTTTATTTATCTCGCTAAGGGCATCAAGCCAACTAGGTGAAATATGTTCTACTTTATAGGGTGTGTTATACCATGCTGTTTTATGTTCAGGCTCTACATCTGGATGTATAAGTACGATGCGCATATTATGTGGTGTTAACCACTGCATGGCCATTTCGTGGGTTGCTTTTTTAAAGCCTTCCATTAAATAGTCGCCTTGCACGTAATTTGCTTCATCGTAATGCTGCATATTAATGCTTAAATTACTGACCCAATCAATTAAGCGTGACTTTTCTTGGTTATCGAATGCTATTTGTAATAGATTTTTTTTATCTTGGTATAAGCGCGGTAATTTTTCGGTGTTATGGTTAATTAAACAAATATATTCAAACACCATTTCAATAATATCTTCAAAGTATTCAATACCCTCATCGGTAAGCGCTAAGCTAATATTAAAATCTTTGAAGTTGCTGCCATTTATACCACCGCCAGCTGAAAGTGCGTTTATCCAGCCTTGCTCTTTTAAAATAGAATAAAGAGAACCCGCGCCTTCATAGCCAAGTAAATGAGCAATAAAGCTTACTGTTTTATGGCGATAAAAGTCGTCAATATTAGGCATAGCAAAACTTATGATAAGTTTTTGCATATGCTTATGCGGCTCAATATGAAGTATTTTTCCTATGTCTTGTTTGCGATAAAGTGGCTCACTGATCTCTGGCTTTTTAAGGCTTTTGTTGCCGTTAATTGCGCCAAAGTAAGTTTGAGTCCAGCTTTGTAGTGTATCTAGTGTTTCGTTTGCGCAAATAACTAAAGTCATCCACTGAGCTTGGTACTGGCTATTAAAAAAGTCACGAAGCTCATCACTAATACAGCGCTCTCTGTCAGCTAATGTTTGTAAGTTACCTACAGAGAATTTAGCAAATGGATGAGCTGGATTTACCGTTTCTTTGTGGGCTTGATAAATACGGCGACCATCGTCTTTTATTTTTAGCTTAAACTCGGCTTCAATCGCGTTGCGTTCTTTTTCTGTTTCGGCTGAATTTAAAAGAGGGGCAATAAAAAAGCGGCTAAATTGGGTAAGCGCCTGTTCAAATTCTTGATTGTTAATATCAAAAAAGTAACAGGTATGCTCAGTGCCGGTCCACGCATTCGTGTTGCCGCCAGCTTGCGAAACAAAATTATTAAAACTGCCTGAATCTGGATATTGGTCAGTACCTAAAAAAAGCATGTGCTCTAGAAAGTGTGCTAGGCCTTGCCTATCAAGAGGGTCGTCAAAATGTCCGGCGTTAACTGCCATTGATGCTGCAGCTTTTGTAGAATCTTTATCTTGCACTAATAGTACTTTTAGACCATTGTCCAGTGTAAACGCGCGGTATGCTCTGTTATCATTGCGGCTGATATTCAAATGATGCTCCTGAAACTAAACGTTTACTTGTTAACAACAGATGATGGCTTCAGGAAAGCGAAATACAGCTTAAAGATTTACCTGAATCTCATGAAAGAACTATTTTAGAAATAAATAGGTTTATGTTGTTAATATAGCTGACAAACGGGCAAACTGGCTACTGTTTTATATTCTTTAATCGGTTGATTTTTTATGAAAACAATCCTAATAATGCGCCACGGCGAAGCAACACCAATGCAGGCTGATGATGCAGGTAGAAATTTAACCCAAGCAGGGCACGATGAAGCTGAAAAAATGGGCCTTTGGCTCAGTAAAGCACATTGTCCTGATGCACTGTTAGTTAGTCCTTACATTCGTGCACAGCAAACAGCTGCAGGTGTGGCTAAAAATAATGTATTTAAATTTAGCGAAACCACATCTGATATTATTCCCGAAGGTAAACCACAAATTGCAGCCGACTACCTCGAAACGCTTATAGCAGCACACCCTAAGTGCAATACTTGGCTTATAGTAGCGCACATGCCTATTGTCAGTTATTTAGTAGACCAATTAAGCCCAGGTAACATGCCTATTTTTAATACCGGGGCCGTTGCAGTAATCAATTACGATGAGCAAACCCAGCGTAGTAGTTATTTAAGTATAAATGCCCCAGAGAACGTTTAAATACAAATAATTGAGTAAAGTAAAATGACGATAGAACGCTTACAAACAGGTGCGCGTATGAGCCGCATAGTAAAACACAACGGCACTGTGTATTTATGTGGGCAAGTATGCGCCGACGCGCAAAAAGGTATTAAAGAACAAACTCAAACCATGCTCGATAAAGTAGAGGCGTTACTTGATGAGGCAGGGAGTTCAAAAGAACATATGCTTAGCGCAACTATTTACGTAAAAAGCATGGAATACTTTGCTGATATGAATGCGGTATGGGATGCATGGGTAACCGAGGGGTATGCACCTGCACGTGCTTGTGTGGAAGCTAAAATGGCACGTGATGCTCTGCTAGTTGAAATTTCAGTCGTTGCAGCTTTAAAAGAATAATAGCTTTAATGACTCGCTCCCCCGTTGTACTTATCACCGGCTCTAGTCGAGGTATTGGCGCAGCTACCGCACTATATTTTGCAAAGCACGGTTATAATGTTTGCATTAATTATAAAGCAGATTTAGCTAGTGCAATATTGGTGGCAGAAAAAGTAAAGCAATTAGGAGTTGAGGCTGAAGTAATTCAAGGTGACGTGTCACTAGAGGCTGACGTTTTAGCTTTATTTATGCATATAGATAAAGTCTTTGGTCAACTTGATGTACTAATAAATAACGCCGGTATTTTAAAACCACAAATGCCCTTGTTAGAAATGAGTGCTGAGCGCATAAACGAAGTTTTGACTACAAATATTACCAGTGCTTTTTTATGTAGCCGTGAGGCAATAAAGCGAATGGGAAATGGCGGTAGTATTGTTAATGTTTCATCGGGGGCCGCTAAAACGGGCTCTCCTAATGAGTACATTGATTATGCAGCATCTAAAGGTGCAATGGACACATTTACTATTGGCTTGGCAAAAGAGGTGGCAAGTAAAGGTATTCGAGTTAACTCGGTTAGACCTGGGCTTATTTACACTGATATGCATAGCGATGGCGGTGAAAAAAATCGAGTCGATCGTCTTAAAAGTAAATTACCCCTTGGCAGAGGCGGTACACCCGAGGAAGTTGCTGTAGCAATTTACTTTTTAGCTTCAGAGCACGCTTCTTTTACAACGGGTAGCTTTGTTGATGTAGCCGGCGGTTTGTAAGCTAAAGTAGTAAAGCTAGCCAAAACGTAAAGCTAATAACACTTAAGATAGTAGAAAGTACGACAGCCCCAGCAAGAGTAGCTTCATGTTGCTTTATTTGAGTCGCAATAAGATAAGCATTTACGCCAACAGGGGACGCACTTAAAAGTACCAATACACTAAGTATTTGCGTGTCTAGCTTAAATACATAAGTGCCTACCAATAAAACTAATGCAGGCAATAAAAATATTTTTAAAATTGATGCTATTAACGCCGGTTGCCAATTTGCAGCTATTTTATAAAAAGCTAAATTTGCACCAAGTACAAATAGCGCACAGGCAATTGCTGGTTTAGCTAATAGCTCCAAACTATTTGCTAAGTCGCTAAACAGTGTAACTCCTAATATGTTTAATATAAGCCCGCACCCAATACTCAGTACAATAGGATTTAGTACCATACTTTTACCAAAGTGCGACCACGAAAATTTATCGCTGCTACCTTTAGCGCCTATTAAAAATGTAAGTGCAAATAACAATGTGCTATGAAAAGTAATGATCATAAATGCAATGGCTATCATTTCTTTGCCAAGCGAGGCAATAACAATAGGAATACCCACTAACACCATATTTGAATAGCTAGAAGCAAGTCCAAATACACCGTGTTGTTGGTAGTTTTTTAAATGTTTTTTACTTAAATAAAAGCGATCAATTAATATACCCACCCCAAATACACTCAAAACAGGTATGTAAAAGCTCAAAAATGCAAAAAGGCTAATACTTTGCTGTAAGTTAATTTGCGACATATTTAATAATAAAAAAGCAGGCAAACTAATATAAAAAGTAAACTTACTCAGGCCTGCGATATGCTGCTTGTCGAAAAATTTTAATCGGCAACAGCTATAACCCAGTGCCACAATAAAAATGAGCGGAAAAATAATTGAAAAAATATGCACGTAGTTACATCCTAGTAATGGCTAAAGTTAGCGTCTAAATTCATCACTTTGCGGTAAATTAATTAAAATAAGTACAGCGCCTCTTCCACCATATTCGAGAGGGGCTTGGTGCATCGCTATTACGTCAGGGTGCTGTACTAAGTACTGAGGCACTTTGTGCTTTAGTACGCCGCCACCAATACCGTGCACTACACATGCACAATAATAATGCTGCTTTTTACATTCGTGAATGAGTCCAGCGAGTTCGTCTTTAGCAAGTTCTTTATTTAAGCCATGTAAATCTAGCGTCAAATCGGGTGCAAAGTCACCACGGCGAAGCTGTTTAGCTAGGAAAGTATCTTGGCCAGGTTTTACATATTTAACCGTGCCGTGGGTGTCTATATCGGGAATATAAACGTCTGAGAAGAAAAATTCAGATTGAGCCTGCTTTTTTTGCTGGGCAAATTGCTTAGCTTGTGACACCTTAGGCTTTGTATCAAAACGATGAGTATCTTGTTTAAATACTTTGGCGCCTGTGATCGTTTGACGAAATAAGCTTATGTCGTCATTGCTTAGGGACGAATGTGATGGAGTGTCTTTTTTCATAACTATTACCTAAACAAAAAAACGTAAAAACGCAGCGCAAAAGGCGGTACAATACTTAAATGAGGGGCAATTGTAATTTGCCCAGCGCAGATAGGCAATGCAATCGTCTTAAAGACTCAAAACAGTCAGTAAGCTAATACAGGTAAAAATATATGAGCGATTTACAAATAGAAGAAGCAACACTCGAAGAAGCCGTTGCAGAACTGTCAACTTTACATGACTGGTTACGTTGGACTACAAGCCAATTTGCAAGTAGTAGTATATTTTTTGGACACGGTACAGATAACGCATGGGATGAAGCTGTAAGCTTATTACTGCCTGCGCTTAGCTTGCCTGTTGATGCGCCAAAAGAATTAATGCACGCGCGTTTAACAAGCACAGAAAAAAACCGACTTGCGGGTCTTATTGCAGAACGTATTAACGACTGCACACCAGTACCTTACTTAACAAATATTGCATGGTTTGCGGGTATGCCATTTTATGTGGATGAACGTGTACTTATACCTCGCTCACCGTTTGCTGAGCTTATTAGTAACCGCTTTACACCCTGGCTTGAAGAGCCACAATCGGTAAACCGCATATTAGATTTATGTACGGGGTCGGGTTGTATCGCAATTGCACTTGCTCAAGCTTTTGAGGAAGCACAAGTTGATGCGGTAGATATATCGTATGAAGCGCTTGAAGTGACAGACATTAACATTAACGATTACATGTTAAGTGATCGCGTGTTACCGATTCAGTCTGATGTATTTAGCGGTGTACCAGGTCAAAAATACGACCTAATAGTTGCAAACCCACCGTATGTTGATGCAGAAGATATGGCTGACCTGCCACGCGAATTTCATCATGAGCCAGAGCTTGGGCTTGCATCAGGCCACGATGGTTTAGATGTAACCCGTACTATTTTAAGTGAAGCGAGTGAACACCTAACTGATAACGGTTTGTTATTTGTAGAAGTTGGTAACTCTATGGTACATATGGATGCACTTTATCCGGGCGCGCCGTTTGAATGGATTGAATTTGAACAAGGCGGCTTAGGTGTATTTGTAATTAGCAAAAAGCAGCTAGATGAGTATTTTGCAAAATAAGTAAAAAATGAATAGCCAAGCCCTGTGCTTGGCTATTGGTAGTCATTAGGAATGAGGAAAGTTAATGGCAGGTAATAGCATTGGGCAGTTATTTAAAGTGTCCACCTTTGGTGAGAGCCACGGCGTTGCATTAGGCGGCGTTGTTGATGGTACTCCCGCAGGTCTTGAAATCACAGAGGCCGACTTACAAATTGATTTAGATCGCCGAAAACCAGGCCAAAGCCGTTATACAACGCAGCGCCGTGAAAGCGATCAAATAAAAATATTAGCAGGCGTTTTTGAAGGTAAAACCACAGGTACCAGCATTGGTTTATTGATTGAAAATACCGATCAACGCTCGCAAGATTACGGCAAAATTAAAGATGTATTTCGCCCAGGTCATGGCGATTACACGTATTGGCATAAGTACGGCTTGCGCGATTATCGCGGTGGCGGTCGTTCATCTGCACGCGAAACCGCGATTCGCGTAGCGGCAGGTGCTATTGCTAAAAAATACTTAAAGCAATTTCATGGTATTGAAGTTAAAGCATGTTTAAGTCAGCTTGGCCCTATTAAGGCGGAAACGTTTGACTGGGATGAAGTGGAAAATAACTTATTCTTCTTCCCTGATGCGAGTAAGCTTGAAGCGCTTGACGAATATATGCGTGACCTTAAAAAGCAAGGTGACTCAGTTGGCGCTAAAGTAAAAGTAGTGGCAAGCAATGTACCTGTTGGTCTTGGAGAGCCAGTATTTGACCGTCTTGACGCCGAACTTGCACATTCATTAATGAGTATTAACGCTGTTAAAGGCGTTGAAATTGGTGATGGCTTTGACGTAGTTGAGCAAAAAGGCTCTGAGCATCGTGATGAACTAACCCCTGAGGGTTTTACATCAAATCATGCAGGTGGCGTACTTGCGGGTATTTCGACAGGGCAAGATATTATTGCTTCTATTGCGCTTAAGCCAACGTCGAGCATTACTATTCCAGGTAACAGCATTAATACAAGCAACGAAGCGGTTGAGATGATCACTAAAGGTCGTCACGACCCGTGTGTAGGTATTCGTGCAATCCCGATTGCTGAGGCAATGATGGCTATTACATTAATGGACCATTTACTGCGTCAACGCGGACAAAATCCGCATGTAAATCATCAGCACGGCCCAATTAACGGCTCTGTTTAAGTATTTATAATTATAAAAAACGCGGATTACCGCGTTTTTTTATGTCTGTAATTTAGTTTAAAGCCTTTCAGGAGTTGTTCAAGTAGGTCCTATATACTGCAAGAAGGAGGGTAGTAATCATGAACGATAATATTAATGAACACTCACAAATAAAAGCCCAGGCTGCAATAGCCCGCTTAGAACGTTTCAGTAAGTTAACGGATAGCAGCATTGGTATTCCTTTTACTAAATTTAATATAGGCCTAGAGGCTGTGATTGGTTTAATTCCCGTTATAGGTGATGCCGCAGGGCTAATTTTATCAAGCTATGTGCTTATAGAAGCGCAGCGTTTAGGTGTGAGTAAACGTATAAAGACTAAGATGATTATCAATATGCTCATTGACTTTGTGGGCGGCTTAGTGCCATTTTTTGGCGATATATTTGATGCGTTTTTTAAAGCTAATACGCGTAATACACAACTATTAAAAAAACATTTAAACAAGCAGTTAAGTGAGTAATTAATAGCTTTAAGTAACCGTTAGCAAAGAGACTTTAAACAAAATGTTGTTGGTTGTTTAATCACCTAGTAAGGTAGGAGCGTCTATTCACTTTGGTATTTACAATATGCAATTATTTATCGGTAATAAAAACTACTCCAGCTGGTCATTACGCGCATGGTATTTAATGAGTAAATTTGATGTTGAGTTTAGTGAAACCCAGCTGGTACTCGACACCCCTGATTTTTACAGTGAACTAAAAAAGACCTTTGCTGTGCAAAAAGTTCCAGCGTTAATTGATGGCGATTTACAGGTTTGGGATTCACTAGCAATTTGTGAATATATTAACGATGCTTACTTATCAGGCGCTGCATGGCCAAAATATATTACCCAAAGAGCTAAAGCGCGTGCGCTAAGCGCTGAAATGCATTCAGGCTTTATGGCGCTGCGCAGCGAAGTGCCAATGAATATAAGAGCTACCCGTAAAGTAGACCTATCGAGCGAAGCATTAAAAGACATAGCCCGTATAGACGAGATATTTGCACAGCAACAAGATGTGTTTCCAAACGAGTGGTTTTTTGGTGACTTTAGTATTGCTGATGCTATGTACGTACCTATTGTATTGCGTTTAAAAACGTATCAAATTACGTTATCGCCAGAGGCGCAACAATATTGTGACTTTGTTATGCGTTGCCCCGTATTGCAAGCATGGATCACTCAGGCATTAACCGAAACCGATATTGTAGAGTGTGATGAAGCAGGAACGCCTGTATAATTATTGTTTTTCATATGGCATGTTATGTGCCTTAAAATCATAAGTTTAAACTAGGCTGCTCATGTATCTAAATCACCCAAGGTATGGCAATAAACCGATAACTACCAATACCTCAGTGACAATAGAGGCGATAGAGAATGCGCACTGGCGTTACTCGAGGCTTAAATACTTCCCTAATACGGTAATATTGGCAGATATAAAAAAGCAAAACTATGCCATTGACCCTCGGGCACTTTATGTTGATATTGAAGAGAAGTGCGAAAGTTGCTCTAAGGCATTTATTTTTTTTGCTCAAGAGCAGCAATATTGGTTTGAGGTACTTGATTTTTGGGTCGATTCACACTGTACACGTTGTTTTGAATGCCGTAAGCATGCCAGATATATACTAACTCTACGTAAACGGTACGATATGTTAACTCGCTTAGCCAATAAAACCTCAAGTGAAAAAACACAGCGTAAAGAACTTGCCAATACGCTTTACTGTTTAGGTATTATTAAAAATATCAATAAAGTGAAAGATTAATCCGCTTATATTTTACTATCACGCCTTATTTTTACTTTAGTTGTAAAAGCCCGTACAATTCGTCTCGTTTTTAGTGCGCTAATATGGCGCTGTAACCGAGACGAATTAATCAATTTTTATGCATCAAATAGCTGATCTAATTTCAATTTTTGAGCGCACTTTTTATCAAAGTCACAATACACGACTGATAAAAGGCGATTGTGAGCCTGTGTATTTACCAGCAACAGAGCAGGTGCCATATCACCAGGTTGTATTTGCGCATGGTTTTTATGCCAGTGCATTACATGAAATAGCACACTGGCTGGTGGCCGGTGATGCACGTCGGTTATTAGAAGACTACGGCTATTGGTACTGCCCTGATGGGCGCGACAAACAAAAACAAGCTGAGTTTGAAAAGGTAGAAATAAAGCCCCAAGCTATAGAGTGGTTATTAAGCACCGCAGCAGGGTTTAATTTTAATGTGTCGGTGGATAATTTAAACGGCGAGCAAACGTGTCGGTTTGATTTTCAGCAGCGAGTATATGCACGGGTATTATCGCTAATCGAAAATGGCTTTAACTCTCGTACAGAGTCACTTTTAAAAGCAGTGTGTGATTTTTACAATACACCGTGGCCCTTAACAGCGCAGCAATTTAAGTGGCAACATCCAAAGGAGCTTTGTAATGGCGTTTAAATTAGGCTTAATTGTAAACCCTGTAGCAGGTTTAGGTGGCACAGTCGCTTTAAAAGGCAGTGATGGCGCACACACAGCGGCAAAAGCAATAGAGTTAGGCGCAGAGCCAAAAGCAAATAGCCGAACAAAAGCAGCGCTTGAGGTGCTATTACCTTATAAAGAACGCTTAACCATTTACACTGTTAACGGTGACATGGGTGAGCAAACAGCAAAAGCTTTGGGCTTTAATGTAGAGGTTGTATATAACACTTCTGCAATAACAACCCCAGATGACACAGAACAAGCCGCAAAAATACTTAAAAACTCTGGTGTTGATTTAGTCTTATTTGCCGGAGGCGACGGTACAGCACGTAACATTTGCCATGCAATAGAGGATACCATTCCCGTACTTGGTATTCCCGCAGGTTGTAAAATTCATTCTGGTGTTTACGCTATCACGCCAAAGGCTGCAGGGCGCGTAGTCGAAATGCTGGTTAAGGGGGAGTTAGTTACCTTAGCCGATGCAGATGTAATGGATATAGATGAAGATGCTTTCAGGCAAGGCACAGTAAAAGCCAAACGCTACGGCGAAATGCAAACACCTAGCGAAGTACGCTATATGCAAGCGGTTAAAAATGGCGGTAAAGAAACCGACGAACTCGTACTTGCCGACATTGCAGCGCATGTTGTATCGCAAATGGATGAAGACACATTTTATATTATGGGTAGCGGCTCAACGGTTGAAGCCATAATGGAAGAAATGGGGCTTGAAAATACGTTACTTGGTGTTGATTTAATAAAAGATCAAACCTTAGTTGCCCAAGATTTAACGGCTAAGCAATTGCTTGAGCTTACACATGATCAAAGTACTAAGTTAGTCATTACGCTCATTGGCGGGCAAGGGCATATATTTGGCCGTGGTAACCAGCAATTGAGTCCTTTGCTTATACGCGCAATTGGCAAAGAAAATATTATTGTAGTAGCAACAAAAACAAAACTACTAGCGCTTAATGGTCGCCCCCTTATTTGTGATACAGGCGATGGCGAATTAGATGATGAATTAACCGGTTATATTAAAGTAACCACCGGATTTAACGACCATATTATGTATGCAGTAGGGCACCAAAACCTTGAAAATACAGGTGCTTTGCAAAACCAGGAGATTAATAAATGAGTTTAGTGAACTATATCGATGCAGCCCAGCAGTACTTCGATGATTTAGTAATAAAAGCAACTGACGATGAGTTATTTGCTGGCGGCTATTTACGAGGTCATTTTGATCTTGCAGTTGGTTATGCCGAAGTAGAAAAGCTGACAATCAGTATAGATGAGCTAAATGAAACTGTAGAGCAAAGCTTAGTTAAAGCATATCGCAACGGCGAGCTTAACGAAGAAGACAAGGCATTAGTTGCACGCTTGTGGGATGAAGTTAAAGCCCTCGCTTAACCCTAAGTGGCAAAAAAACACGATTTGTTTATCACTATCGTGTTTTTTTGTGCCCAAAACTTTTAAAGCACATTCCCATGTTAATTTACTGTTTTGTTTTTATGCGATATTGTTACTAAAATAAATTTTAGGAACAATAAAAATGGATAATAATCAAGACGCTTTACCTTCAGGGGTTGTAGCGCGTTTTTTAAATTTTGTTGAGCGAGTAGGAAATAAGCTCCCAGATCCAGCCGTAATATTTCTATTTGCAATGTTATTAATTTGGTTTTTGTCGTGGTGGTTTTCAGGCGTGAGCTTTGATGCAATAGACCCACGTACCGGTGAAGCGATTATTATTAATAATATGCTGGCAAGTGATTCGCTCGCTACTTTTTTATCCTCTATGGTAAAAACCTTTACTGGCTTTGCTCCCTTAGGTGTCGTTTTAGTAGCTATGTTAGGTGTCGGTGTTGCAGAGCATTCGGGATTTATTAATACCGGCCTTAAGTTAATGCTTAAAGTTACTCCTAAAAAGCTATTAACGCCTTCAATCATTTTAGTGGCCATTGTGAGCCATACCGCTACTGACGCAGGTTATGTATTAGTTATTCCACTTGCCGGTGTTATATTTTATGCAGCAGGACGCCATCCGCTTGCGGGTATTGCAGCTGCATTTGCAGGAGTCAGTGGTGGTTTTGGGGCTAACTTTATTCCATCGGGTATCGACCCATTGCTACAAAGCTTTACCCAAAGTGCGGCGCAAATAATTAATCCTGCAATAACAATTAACCCGTTAAATAACTGGGCATTTGCTTCAGCATCTAGCTTATTTATTGTGGCATTAGGCTGGTACATTACCGATAAAATTATTGAACCACGTTTACAAAAAACAGCAGTTGATGGTGCTAAAGAGGATTTACCTGTATTTGAAGATGCACGTAGTGATGAAAAACGTGCCTTTTATATAGCCAGTACCGTGATGATTGCTGGACTTGCGTTATTAGCATTTGTCTCTGCTCCAGACGATTCTGCAATGCGCAGTAGTGACGGATCCCTTACTAATTTTAGCTCTCCTTTAATGCAATCAATTGTACCACTAATATTTTTACTTTTTTGGATCCCAGGCACTGTATATGGTTTTACGGTAGGTACCTTTAATACTTCAAAAGATATGATTGATGCTATGAGTAAAGCGATGAGCGGCATGGCATATTATATCGTCATGGCGTTTTTCTGTTCGCTATTTATTGCTGCATTTAGTAAATCAAATTTAGGTGCACTGCTCGCAATTGAAGGTGCGCAGTTATTAAAGGCGATGGAATTGCCAAGTGCAGTAACGGTTGTAGGCATTATCTTTTTAACTGGCTTTGTTAACTTGTTTGTAGGTTCAAGTTCAGCAAAATGGGCGTTACTTGGCCCCATTTTTGTACCGATGTTAATGCAACTTGGCATTTCGCCAGACTTAACTCAAGCCGCTTATCGTGTAGGTGACTCAAGCTCTAATATTATTACACCGTTAATGCCATACTTCCCATTAGTGGTGGTGTACTGTCAAAAGTATGTCAAAGGCACCGGTATAGGCACTTTAATTGCTATTATGCTGCCGTACTCAATTGCCTTTATGATTGGCTGGAGTATCTTTTTATTAGGTTATTGGGCACTTGGTATTCCTTTAGGTTTAGATGCAAGCTACATTTATCCAGCATTGCCTTAACCTAAACCTTTATGAACCTCACTCACTTGAGTGAGGTTTTTAAATAAAAGTCCTGTAATGTAAAAGTAAGTCTAAGTTATCTTTCTAAATCTCTCACTATATAGCCAAATAAGCTGGCCTCTCCAACAATATACACATAATCATTTTTGTTGTTCATTATTGTAGACTTATCGTCATACCACCTAAAATCATGAATCTTATTCGTTTTAGGGTCTTTGAAGTATAAACGAGTACAGCTATCTTCATACTCAGTGCCACACTCTTGTACATCGGTCAGGATGTATTCTTTATACCAATAGTCGCCTTGTGTGTAGTAAGCCCATAATTTAATAGGATCAGAGATAAAAACATAGAGTATTCCAAAGATTAATAAAGGGGATAATGGGTACATGAAAATGGATGCTAATTTTATTTTAGTATCTGAGAAATTGTATTTAAGTGATTCTCTATATTTACTGCAGCGTTTATATTTATTGAATATAAGTATATTTAAATAGATAAATAGTGCACAACAGATAATAGGGAGGGTTATAAAGAAAACAGCGTCGTATAGTTCATTTGAGATGAATGGTGGATCTGTAAAGTCCATTAAAATAGGTATAGTGATGCATAATAAAATGGGGAGTACTATTGCTACAAAGAGCAAGTTGTCGTAAATCTTTTTCAATTTTTAATTCGTCCGTGAACTATAGCCTTTGTCTAGTTTACAGAATTTTTGTTATTTTAAAAATCAGAGAAATGTATTTATAGGCATTAAGCAACCCGAACTCAGGCTAAAAAAACTATCTCAAGCCGCTATTGAATTGACGCGAAAGTTTACTTTGTTTTCACTGTAGCAGCAGCTTAAAAACAAAAAAACCTTGTCACTTTCGTGGCAAGGTTTTTTTATTAAAGAGTCGTTGCTTATTTAGCTGTGAAGCTTACAGGGCGACGTTCTTTACGAGGACCGCTGCGCTTATCACCGCGTGCGCCGTCATCTTTATTAAAGCTGCGTTTCTTATCACCAGCTGGACGCTCAGAGCGTTCGCCACGTGGTTCAGCAGGACCTTGATCAGTTGTAATTGTTAAGCCCATAGGGCGTTTACAAATAAACACTTTTTGGAAGTGATCAAGTACATCTTTAGGCATGTTTTGCGGTAATTGAACCGTGCTGTGATTGTCGTGTAGACGAATATCACCAATAAACTTGCTTGAGATGTCAGCTTCGTTAGCGATAGCGCCAACAATATTTTTAACCTGAACACCATGTTCACGACCTACTTCGATACGGTACGTATCCATAGGACCTGCATCACGGCTGTTACGTTCGCGAGGTTTACGCTCAGCGCGTTCACCACCACGTTCGCCGCCACGTTCGTTACGACGTCCACGGTCACCACGATCGTTGCGTGAATTGCGGTCGTTACGCTCGTTACGTTCACGAGGTTGAATCTTAACTTCTTCAACTTTAATTGGCGATTGTTGCTGTGCTAAACACAGTAACGCACCCGCTAAGCTTTCAAGAGGAAGATCAAGTTTTTCAGCCATGTTAGTAGCTACTTCATTGAAGAACGTGATGTCTTTGTTTTCAAGCGCAATAGTTAATTTTGCTTGTAACGCTTCGATACGTTTTTCTTCAACAATTTTTGCTGTAGGTAATTCAACTTGAGCAATTTCAGACTTCGTATGACGAATGATATTTTTAAGTAAATAACGTTCGTTATGTTTTACGAATAAGATTGCTTTACCAGTACGACCAGCACGACCTGTACGGCCGATACGGTGAACGTAGGCTTCAGAATCTTGTGGGATATCGTAGTTGATAACTAAGCTTAAACGGTCAACATCAAGACCACGTGCCGCTACATCTGTTGCAATAACAATGTTTAGCATGCCACTTTTTAAGCGATCTACAGTGCGTTCACGTGCTTGCTGGTTCATGTCACCGTTAAGTGGAGCAGCAGAGAAACCTTCGCGCTCTAATAACTCAGCAAGTTGTACTGTATCGTTACGCGTACGTACGAAAACAATAGCACCTTCATATTGCTCAGCTTCTAAGAAGCGAACAATTGCTTTATTTTTATGTACGCTTGCATTCCAAAACACTTGCTCAACAGATGATACTGTAGAGTTACGCGCAGAAATATGAACCTGTTCAGGGTTATTCATATACTTGCTGCTGATGTTTTGAATTTGCTTAGGCATAGTCGCAGAGAAAAGACATGTTTGCTTTTCGCGCGGTGTTTTTTCCATGATGCTTTCTACATCATCGATAAAGCCCATACGTAACATTTCATCGGCTTCATCAAGTACAAGTGCTTGTAGAGCATCAAACTTGATAGTGCCACGGTTAATGTGATCGATTAAACGACCTGGAGTTGCAACAATAACCTGAGCGCCACGACGAAGTGCGCTTAATTGGATACTGTAGCTTTGGCCACCATAGAGTGCCAATACTTCAATACCACGAACATGTTTAGCATATTGTTCGAATGCCTCAGCAACTTGGATCGCAAGCTCACGTGTTGGTGTGAGTACAAGGATCTGTGGCTGTTTCACAGACGGGTCAATATTATTTAGTAATGGCAGTGCAAATGCTGCGGTTTTACCTGTACCCGTTTGAGCTAGTCCCAGTACGTCCTTTCTTTCTAGCAATAACGGTATACATTGAGCTTGGATTTCAGATGGTGTCTTGTAACCCAACTCTTCAACTGCCTTCAAAATTGCAGGAGAAAGATTTAGAGATTCAAACGTGACTGGTTCTGACATTAATACGCCTCAACGAATTTAAAGAGGCGCGCATTATATAGGATTCGCGAGGCAAATGCTTGTATAAATTGAAACTAATTTCTATGTGTTTGATGTTGGTCGAAATTTAACCAGTTTGATTTGGGGTTTATTAAACTGGTTAACATATTTAATACAACGCTTATTTGTACAAGCCTAGGTTTTCTTTTGCGTAAGCTTCAAATTCTGTAAATCCACCGATGTGATTTTGATCCACAAAAATTTGTGGAACGGTAGGGCAAGGTTTACCAGCTGACTTTTCAAGGTCGGCTTTACTAATGCCTTCTTTAATTATATCGATGTAGCGAAATTTAAAGTCATCACGTTCATTTGATAGTTGCTCCGCAACATCTTTTGCACGAACACAATATGGACAACCTTCACGGCCAAAAATTACAGTTAACATAGCTTTCTCCTCAATTTGATTAAAATCAGTTTAAATGATTGAAAAATTATTTAAAGCAAAAAAAATCGATTACACCATTCTAATAAAAACTATAAATCATATATTGCATATCAATATGATTTGCAAAATGCGAATGAGAAACTAAAGCGCTGTCTGTCTAATACTTAAGTATATGAATGCAAGTGTGTTTACAAGAACTAATTTGTGGCACATAACTTGATGATTAAGAGCTATACATTGGGTTAACGAGAATACTTTATGAATATTAATAGTCACGTTTTAGAAATTATCCAAGGGGTAATCGGTAAATATTGTAAAACCCAAAATCGAAATTTTTCAGTTACTTTAATTAACAAGTTGCAATGTAACTACGTTTGTTTGCAAATCCCTCTTGAGCAAATGATTGCGCAATGCGAGGAATTTCTGATTCCAGCGCTAGCATCTGTAAAGCAGAGCTTTTTACTTAACCTAGAAGCAAATATACAAGGGGTTAGCCTTCATTACCAGATTGATGATTCTGAGCAAGTAAGCACGCTGGATTTTCATGGGCTTTTAGCAACAAAAGAGTCTGTTAGTTTGGCACTTGATATTAGCCAAAATATAGACGTTCTAACTGATTGTGAGGCGTTATTTAAAAGTTGTTTAATAACATCGGATAATACCCATGAGCGCTTTGGCTTAAATTTTAAATTATTCAATAGCACTTTTAAGGAAACGGTACAGATTGAGGATTTACGTCACCTTAGTGGTGATGCGCTGACTGATAAACTAAATGGTGACAGCATAAATAGACACATAAAGTTATGCACTATTAGCGATATCAGTGAGCTGAGCCAAGAGAATAAACTATCTAGAAAAATACTAGGTTGGCCATTTTTTGATACTGACCTCATTACCATTTTAACAACATTTCATACGCAAACACGTTTATCTGTATTAGTGGCGGATGATAGCTTACCAAGCCAAATTGCAACAAAAGTGATGCTCGAAATGCTGGGCTGCTTAGTAACATGTGCAGAAAATGGCGCTAGTGCTTTAACGCTTGCTCAAAATGAACCATTTGATTTACTGCTCTTAGATGAGCGCATGCCAGGAATGTTTGGCAGTGACGTAGCACAGCAATTGGTGCGTCAAAATACCCCTAATAATGATACACCCAAAGTTATTTTAACGGGGCTAACAGGGGATGAGCAGATAGCTGAGTTATTTGAAAAAGGTATTACGCACTATTTACAAAAACCAGTGACCAAAGCAGTGCTCGAAAAGTTTATTAAACCTTGGCAATTAGCGTCTTAAATTGGTTAATAAGGTGGCAATGATGCATGACTTTTCTAAAACAGCGCTTATTTTGATTGGTTTTCAAAATGATTACTTTTCACCAAAAGGTATTTTGTATGACGTGGTTGAAGAGTCGTCAAGAATTACTGGCGTGGTAGAAAATACACTCTCTTTATTGGCCGCCTGTGCAGAGCAATTTGCGTTAGTTGTTAATACACCCATTCATTTTACACAAAACTACAGTGAGCTTAAAAATCCGATTGGCATATTAAAAGCTATTGCTGATGTGGGCGCATTTAAAGCAGGTTCGTACGGCGCTCAAACCATTGAGCAGCTAGATTTTTTTAGCAATGTTATAGAAGTGGTGCCTGGGAAAAGAGGTTTAAATGCTTTTACACATACTGCTCTAGCGCAAAAGCTCAAAGAACATGGTGTCACTAATGTAATTTTAGCCGGCACGGTGACTTCTATTTGTATTGACTCAACTGCGCGAACGGCTGTTGAACTTGGTTTTAACGTCACTATTTTAAGTGACTGTACATCGAGTCGCACTCCTTTTGAACAAACTTTTTACTGTGAAGAGGTTTTTCCCCTTTATGCGCGAGTTTGTGATAGTAAAACTTTTATTAAGCATTGGAGAGAGCATGGATAACAACGATGAACTACAAGTGCAAATCCAATATGCATTGGTCGAAAAGCTCTCCAATAGTAATCGACGTCAAGCAAAGCTATTAGCTATTTTAGATGAATGTATTTTTGAGTGTGATAAACATTTAAATCTTACCTATATTAACGAAGCATGGGAGAAGAAACTAGGTTACTCAAGCGATTCATTAATTGGTTCTAATATTACTAAGTTAATGAATTGCGATGATATTATGCATTTTGTTGCATACAGTTGTTGTTTGCTTGAAGGAAAGCAGACTCCTAGTGTAGAAATACAAATAAAAAATAGTCACGGACTCTTAAACTGGTTTGAGTTGAGGCTAGTTTATGATGAAAAAAGCGGTTTTATAGGTTCACTCTATGACATTCAACGTCATAAAGACTCACAACTTTTGCTTACACAACAGCAAAAATATGTAAAACGCTTATCGCTTGTTGCGAGCCATACAAATAACTTAGTGATAATTACAGATAAATTTGGCGTAATTGAGTGGGTTAACAATAGTTTTGAAGTACTTACAGGTTACACCTGTGATGAGGTTATAGGCACCAGTCCTGGTCATTTACTGCAAGGGCCAAAAACATGTGAAAAAAGCCGTAAGGTCATGTCTCATGCCGTAAAAAATGGACTTCCTTTTCAAGTTGAAACTACAAATTACGATAAAAACGGTAATATTTATTGGGTTGCTATTGATGCAAACCCAGTGCGAGATGATGAAGGCCAAGTAAAGCACTTTATCGCTATAGAAACTAATATTACGCAGCGAGTTAAAGCCGAACAAGCAATGGCAGAGATAGAATATAATTATCACTCTGTCGTTGATAATATCCCTGATATTGTTTTACGCCTTGATACATTTGGCAATCTATTATTTATAAATCAAGCATGGCAGCGAGTTCTACACAGCAAGGTAGATGAGAGCCTTGGCTTACCTATAATTAAGTTTATAGCAAAAGAAGATGTAGAAAAAATTAGTAGCACTTTACTTGATTATAAACAAGGTAAGCGTGATATACGTCGTTTTGATATACGTTTAATTAATGCACAAGGTATAAATAACTGGGTCGAAATTACACTTACTCCAATTGTTGGTGGCTACGAAAGTGATTTATCATCAATTGCTGCGACACTTGTGGATATACAAGAGCGTATTGAAAGCGAGCAAATATTACTTGAAGCTAAACATCAGGCAGAAACCCTAGCGGAGTCAAAAAGCCGATTCATGGCAAATATTAGTCATGAAATTCGCACGCCATTAAATGCTGTGATTGGATCTGCAGATATTTTGCATCATACCGGTTTAACTTCTGAACAAATGCGCTATACACAAATGATTAAAACAAGTTCTGACGCGCTATTAAGTGTATTGGACGATGTATTAACGTACTCACGTTTTGAAGCACAAGCCATAACACTCAATAATCAGCCATTTAGTATTGATACGTGTATTGAAGAAGCAATAGATATAATTTCCCAAAGCGCTTTACAAAAAGGGCTTGAGGTTATTTTTGATTTTTATCCTGATGTACCAGCTCAAGTAATTGGTGATCATGCCCGTATAAGACAAATAGTCATAAATTTATTAGCCAATGCGATTAAGTTCACTCAACATGGTGTAATAACGGTTACTGTTAAGTGCACTCATATTGAAGGTAATAATTTAAACCTTTATATATCTGTAAAAGACACGGGTATGGGAATTGCAAAAAATAAAATTGACAGTATGTTTATGCCTTTTATTCAATCCGATAATTCAATTACTCGAAAGCATGGTGGCAGTGGCTTAGGGCTTGCGATATGTAGGCAAATTTGTGATGTGGTAGGTGGAGATATTTCGGTTAGTTCTGAGTTTAATAAAGGAAGCGAGTTTATAGTTAATTACCCGCTGCAAATAGACACAACTGACTCAATTTTAAGAGAAGGGTTTGCAGCACGAAGTAAAAAGCCAAAAGTATGGATAGTAGGAAGTCACGAAATTCTAAAAACAGCCTTGGAGCATACGCTCACTCGGTTTTCTATCACTTTTGAACACTACGAAGTATGCCCAGATATACCCAAGTACGATAGTTTTCCTGATGCAATTGTACTAACTGATCCTCAAATGTTAGCTCAAACACGCGAGCGTATAAATACATACAACTCCCTTAATTCACCGTGTTTACTCATCCTAGATTTGCTAGGTAAAAGCTTATTACCGCAAAATATTAACGACAGAGAGCTTAGGTTAAATGGCCCTTATAAAGTATCGCATGTACTACGGGCAATTAGTTTATTAGAAGAGCAGCTGTTTTATTTGGATATTATATTTACCAATCGTGAGCAAAAAGAAACTTTAGAAAGCCCCTTAGGGTTAAATCAGTTAAGCGGAACCAAGGTATTAGTTGCTGAAGATAATACGAATAATCAAATTGTAATTCGGCAGTTTTTAGAACAAAAAGGTTGCCGTGTGCATATTGTTAGTGATGGTCAAGAGGCAATAATAAAGGCGCAAAGCGGTGAAATTGATATTATTTTTATGGATATCCAAATGCCAATACTCGATGGGATTTCTGCAACTAAAGCAATCAGAAAGTTAGGTATAACCACCCCCATAATAGCACTCACTGCAAATGCGATTCATGGTGATAAAGAGCGATTTATAGACGCGGGGATGAATGACTATTTAGCTAAGCCAATTGTAAGTGAGACACTTTATTTATTACTTGATAAATATGCCCCAGAGCAGGTTATTGAATCTAAACATTTAAAGCTCTCTCGTTTAGCGCAAGTGTGGGAAAAGCTGAGTTGAGCAATGAAGGCTAGGGTTTGTTAAACGTTTAGGGTTAAGTTTGTAGCAGTGTGTTTGGTATTTAGGCAAAGTTGAGCCTATGCAGTGTGGTTATTTTCCATAAATGGGCGATAACGTAGCATTAATGCCAAACAGGCGCTGCCCAAAGGTTTCTTCCTAAGGGCTATTTACTCTTTGTTGCCAACATGGATGTAGGTAAGGGGCGTGAGCAGAACGCGGAAGCTTTGCTCGGTCTTACATCGATGTAAGTCAGTAGGGTAACGCAGGAGCAGTTACCGATCCCGCTAGGTTATAAACCTCGCGCCGCGATTAAACCGCCTGTAGTTTGAACGAATTTTAATCCGCAAAGATCAACAGACAATATAAAAAGTGGGTTTGTGTTGCATAAATCTTGATAAACGGAGAAATTAACCTAGTATTTTAGGGGTAAGTTAAATTTATTTTTTAGTAATTAATGAGTGTTTTTTAGTGTGTTTTTTTTAATTTGATTCGCAAATTGCAATTCAAAATAAAAATAAAATGTTATGAACTTTATTTAAATACTCAATCATATCTTTAATTTATTTTAACGACATGATTTTGTAAGGTTTTTACTTTTTTGTAAAGTTGTTATCTGGTTGGCACGACTTTCGCAATATATTAAATATCATATCAAGACGAATTTAGTTAAATTTTAAGGGGTGCAATATGCAAACAAACACAAAAGCCAAACAACAGCCTAAAGGTAACAATTGGGTACTAACACCTGAAATTATGGTTTTGTCAATTTTGCTTGTTGCCACTTTAGTAATAGGTATAACAGTTTTACGAGGTAGCGATTCGATTGAACCGCTGGCAGATATTCAGCCAATTACTTTTACACAAGCTGATGTTGAAAACGCGCAGTTGATGAGTAATACGTTTGACTCGCAAAATACCAACTATGCACAACATGTAACAGCTTCTAAAAACGAAAATAACGACACTCTTTCAAACTAGAGACTTTTGCGCAGGTAACTATTTATAGTTGCCTGCGTTTTTTTATGTTCCTACCACCAATTTAATTTTTTATCCCTCCCCATAAAATTATTTATTTTCTCTTAAATTTAGATGGTGCTTAACCTAAACAGGGTTTTATCAAAGCTTTCTCTTTTCTCATATACAATTGCTAATATTAGCTTTGGTCAGTATCTATTAACTGGCTTATCTGTGTTTTATAAGCTCGATTAAGCGCTCACATTGCCAATGTAGCTGCATTGCAAACTGAATTGCAAAATGCGAATGAAATGGGAGAAGTAAATCCATTTAATATTTTAATTTAACTACCTGAATATATTGGTTTTTATTTCTGTTTTTTTGTATTTAAAATGGCCTGTAAATTGCTCTTTAATATAATAAGTCACTAAGAGTGAAACCGGAGCAAAATCATGAGTGCGTTTAAATACCTAGAATCGGAAAAACCAGTCAATCTAGCAAGATGGCATGAGTTAGAGAGAATCATGTCTGATTCAATGCAAAATAATTATTTTAAAATGGTTTATCAACCGCTTGTATCATTGGGATCTGGAAAGCTGGTCGGCTTTGAGTCGCTAGTAAGGTGCCAATCACCGCGCTTTGGCATTGTTGGCCCTGATGAGTTTATCCCTCATGTAGAGCAATCGGGAATGATTTTAGAATTAGGTGACTGGATTTTTGAGCAATGTTTGTCTGATTTAAAACATATGCGGCAGTTTGGTATGACAGATATTGCTGTTTCATTAAATATTTCACCGGTACAAATCTTAGATGGTGATGTGTTTTCAAAAGTAATGTCTTTGCTAGAAAAGCACCAAATACCACCACAGGCTATTAAAGTCGAATTAACGGAAACAGCGCTCATTCATAGTCCTGATAAAATAGCTAAGGCGTTTGAAAACTTCCACAAAGAAGGCGTAAAGGTGTGGATTGATGATTTTGGCACTGGGTATGCCTCTTTAGGTTTACTTCGTCAATTTGATATTGATGGTTTAAAAATTGATCGCAGTTTTGTAAGTGGTATTGCAACTAATAATGAAGACTTTACGTTATGTAGCGCAATTATTGCGATGGCTCAACGATTGGGTTTACAAACGGTAGCAGAAGGTATTGAAGAGAATGAGCAATTACAAATATTAGAACAACTTGGTTGCGATATAGCTCAGGGGTACCTGCTAGATAAGCCGCAAACGTTAACTAAAAGTATTGATACTTGGGCTTTGTAAATGTTTATATTCATTTTGATTTGCAAAATGCAAAAAACAAATTACTCTTAAACTACAACTCTTACATATTATTAGTTTACGTAGTTTTAACTTACACAAAGGTTATCTATGCCCATATCAGAGCAGTTTGTCGATAAAAGTATTACCGAGCTAAATGTATTAACTCAACTCGAAAAGGATGTTGGGACAACTGTGTTAGCTCGTTTAATTAAATTATTTATTGATGAATTAGTTACTATGGCTAACCAATTAGATACGGCAATTAGTAGTGAAGATACTATAAAAATTAAAGAAGTAATGCATGTCTTAAAAAATTCAGCAGCTTTATATGGTGCATCTGCTTTAGCTGCGTTAGCAACACAATTACACGATTCGCCACCGTCAACTACACAAGAAAACTTGCACGCAGCGCTTGTTATTAAACACAACTTGGATAAAACCCGAGATGCGTATCAAATAATGAGTAATAGTATAGCTATCTAGGAGAAAGCCGTGTCAGATATAATCGATAAAGGTCTTGTTTATATAGTTGAAGATAGCATTGCCAGTGGTGCTTTATATGCAAGTCAGCTTGAACAGGCTGGTTTCCAATGCAAACACTTTACAGATGGGTACTCTGCTTTAGTAGGTATTAAAGAAAAAATGCCAGCGGTCATAGTACAAGACGTATGCTTGCCAGATATAAGTGGGCTTGAGGTATTACAATTTGTAAATAAGCAGAAAAATCCTGCTAACGTAGTCATGATCACCTCAAACAGCTCTATTGATATTGCAGTGGAAGCAATGCGTTTAGGCGGTTTTGATTTTTTAGAAAAACCTTTCACAAGTCAACGACTCATTAGCTCAGTAGAAAGTGCGTTGACGCCAAAAGAGCAAGTTAAAGTTCAACCATTGGTTAAAAACAGGGATAAAAATCAAGATTTTGTTGGTGAATCTCTGGCAATGAAAACCGTTTTTAGATTACTTGATAGTGCAGCTAGAAGTAAAGCGTGTGTATTTATCACAGGTGAAAGTGGAACCGGTAAAGAAGTTTGCGCACAAACCCTTCATGATACAAGCCCGAGAAATACAGGACCATTTATTGCCATAAACTGTGCAGCTATCCCTACTGAGCTATTTGAATCAGAATTTTTTGGTCATGTTAAAGGTGCGTTTAGTGGGGCATTAAGCGATCGAAAAGGGGCTGTTGAAGTGGCCAACGGCGGTACCTTATTTTTAGATGAATTATGTGAAATGGAACTTAACTTACAAGCAAAGTTATTACGCTTTTTACAAACTGGCATTTTTAGTAAGGTGGGTAGTAGTGAAGTATTACACAGCGATGTTCGTTTAGTCTGTGCAACAAACAGAAACCCAATTATAGAGGTTGCAGAAGGGCGTTTTAGAGAAGATTTATATTACCGTTTAAATGTTATCCCCGTAAAGCTCCCCCCTTTAAGAGAACGCGGAGGCGATATATTACTGCTTGCTGAGTATACTTTGAAACAAAAAAGCGATAGTAATGCAAAGCATTTCACTGGTTTTTCTGATGAAGTTAAGGCGCTTTTTTGTAATTACGATTGGCCAGGAAATATTCGCGAACTACAAAATGTAATTGAAAACACCGTTGTTATTAATGATGGCGATGTAATTGAAAAAGACATGCTACCAAGCTCATTTGGATTAGGCGCTGTGAAGCATTCGATATCCGCTAAGTCAGTTCACAATACAAACGAGCAGAGTGTTCAATTATCGCCTATGTCTGTTCACGATATAGAACCTTTGTGGCAAGTTGAAAAAAGGGCGATTGAAAATGCAATTAAAAGTTGTGAAGACAATATTCCTCTTGCTGCTGCTTATCTAGGGGTTAGTGCATCTACCATTTATAGAAAAATAAAGGGATGGTCTTAAAGTTATAATCGATTTTTAATTACACTTTTCAGGTTGAATTAATAAAAGTTACCCTAAGCTCTATGGGTAAGAGCAAATTAATTTTTAATCTGAAACAGTAAAAGGAGATCGCAATGAGTAACACTAGTTTAAAACCTGCGGATATTATGCCATCACTAGTAGTGAGTGATGTTGATGAGAATAAGGTAGATTTAGTTGATAGAGTAAGTGACTCTCCCTGGAAAATGATTGTTGTTTATCGAGGCCAGCACTGCCCTAAATGTACTGCGCAACTTAACGAGCTTGCTAAAGTTCATAAAGACTTTAAAGATGCTGGTGTTGAAGTGGTTGCAGTAAGTGGTGATAGCCATGAGCAGCTTAATAAACATCTTGAAAAAATAGATATTAACTTCCCAATTTACTATGGTTTAACAATCGAACAAATGACCGATTTAGGGCTACATATTAGCGAGCCTCGCAGTGATGCAGAAACTGATCATCCATTTGCTGAGCCAGGCATTTTTGTACTTAATGAAAAAAATCAGCTTCAAATGGTCGATATATCAAACAGCCCATTTGTTCGTCCTGATTTAGAGCAACTGCTAGGTGGAATTAAGTTTTCTAGAGAAAACGACTATCCAATCCGAGGCACATTTATTAAATAACATTCATTTTCATGGTTTCAAAAGGCACTTTTTAGTGCTTTTTTTATTTATTTATTTTTAATTTTTTAAATTAATCTCTTGAAAACAATTTTACCGTCCATATATAGTTAAGTAGGACGCCTGATGGGTCCTTAATTAAACTTAAACAATTGAAATTTATACTATTAATTAAACTTTGCTTGAGCTTGTTCAATAGAAGAGCACATGCAAAATATCGCTTAAATATGAGGATATTATTATGCGTACAGTAGACTTATCACCACTTTATCGTTCATTTATCGGCTTCGAACATTTAGCATCACTTATGGATGCGGCAGCTAATACAGATAAGCAGCCAAGTTTTCCTCCTTACAACATAGAAGCACTCGATAAAGACAAATACAGAATCACTATGGCCGTTGCCGGTTTTAGCGATAACGAATTAACCATTGAGTCAGAAAATAACACATTAAAAGTTACAGGTACTAAAGCAAATAAAGATGAAAACGCAGAGCGTAAATTTATTCATCAAGGTATTGCTGAGCGTAACTTTGAACGTAAATTCCAGTTAGGAGATCATGTAAAAGTACTTGGCGCAGATTTAGCCAATGGCTTACTAAGTATTGACTTAGAACGTGAAATCCCTGAAGCGCTAAAACCACGTAAAATTGAAATTGGTAATAGCAATCTAATAGAAGGTAAATAATCTTCTAAAGTACATATTCCCCTGATTACTTAGCCGCCTCATTCGAGGCGGCTTTTTTGTTTACAGCGCTTCTAAATTATTAAGGTAGTAGGTTGCTTGTTGCAGCGTTTGTTCTTGGAGTGTTTTTTCTTGTTTATCCCAGTTTTTATATACCATACCAATACGTGGGTTCTTTTCTAGCCTGTCTCTGTGTTTATTCATGAAATGCCAGTACAGGCTATTTAGCGGGCAGGCTTTATCTCCTACTTTTTGTTTAACATCGTACTGACAGCTTTTGCAGTAATCGCTCATTTTATTAATGTAGTTACCGCTTGCAGCATAAGGCTTTGTTGCAATTATTCCATCATCGGCAAACTGACTCATGCCTCGGGTGTTAGGCATTTCTACCCATTCTATGGCATCTATATAAACACCTAGGTACCAGTTATCTACGTCATCAGGGTTTATTCCTGTGAGCATACAAAAGTTACCAATAACCATTAGGCGCTGAATATGATGAGCATAAGCGGTTTCAAGGCTTTGCTTGAGTGAGTGGCTTAGACAATTCATTTTTGTAGAGCTGTTCCAAAAATAAGATGGCAGTTTATTTTTGGCTTGTAATTGATTTTTAACTGCGTAGTCGGGCATGTTAATCCAATAAATGGCACGTACATACTCTCTCCAGCCTAATATTTGCCTAGTAAAGCCCTCTACTTGCGAGAGGGATATTTCATTGGGTCTTTTTTCGTATTCGCTTATTACACGTTTGATTACATATAACGGGTGGAGTATTTTTGCGTTTAGGGCAAACGATAATCGGCTATGGTACAAGCTGGTATTATTTTTACTTTGATCTGTCATCGCATCTTGAAAGTGACCAAAGCAACTAAGTAAATGCTTGCAAAAGTATTCTAGAGATTCAATGGCTTGTTTACGCGTTGTTGGCCACTCTAGTCTCTGATCGGCTAATTCGCCAAAGTAAACGATCTTGTGCTTATTTAAGCGAGAAATGATGTTCTTAACATCATTATTGAATAGCTTAGGTTTTGGTATACACGCTAAGTCAGCTTTGGAAAATTTATTACGATTATTACTGTCAAAATTCCATTTGCCACCGGTTGGCTTAGTATCATCAATTAATATATTAAACTGCTTACGCATAGCACGATAGAAGTGCTCCATTGTCACATGCTTGTTTTTTGTAAAGCGTGTTTTTATATCGGTGAACGGTAATAAAAAATGTTCAGTATCTGTGGCAATTACATCAAATGAGCCATCACTTTTAAACTTAGCTAATTGAGACTTAAGCCTAAACTCATCAGGATATTGATATTCAATAGTTTCGCATTGGTATTCATCGGCAATTCGCTTGAGTAATTCAATTAAATCTTTGTCGTCAGCGGTATCGTCAAGTGTTAAATGCAAAACATTAAAACCTGCCGTTTTTAATGCAGTCGCAAAGTTTTCCATAGCATTAAAAAAAGCACACAGTTTTTGAATGTGATGCTTAACGTAGTCGGTTTCTTGTTTTAATTCTGCGATGAGATAAAGCGTGTCGTCGTCTTTTTGTTTATACCATGAATGAGATGGGTTTAGCTGATCGCCTAGTATTAATCTAAGTGTTTTATGATGGGTCATAGTAAAGCCAAATTTTTTTATACGGGCATAGTTAATTAAACGATCGTTTTAATATTTTACAACAAGCAAATAGGAGTAAATAAGTGCGTAACGACAATAGTTTGCTGTTTTTAATGCTGGGGATTATTTGTTTCTTGAGTTTAATAATAGATTAGTAAAACGAATATAGGCGGTAAATAACACAATACAGTGTGCTGTTAGCAATAGGGCAAAAAAGTTTAACCGCATATCAAGGCGTTTTTGACCATGGTGTTAAAACGAGTCTAATTAAGGGGAGATTAAGTAAATTAAGTCACCCCCCCAAAATTGAATATCTAAATTTTATTACTTTGCTTTTGCTGCATTCTTTGTTGTAACGAAACCACATTGGTAACGTTGAAAAGAACATTGCTTGCAAAGCTTTCAAAGTATCTAAGCGCTTTTTTCCAAGCGAGCTGACTCTCAGTAGTAAAATGTTTACCAAGGTGCTCTTCAAGGGTTTCGTAAAAAGCGTTAGATAAAAGGGCAATGTCACTGTGTGAAGCGCCGCTTTTTTTTAGATACATTAAATGGTGAGCTAAAAAAGGAGCTACCGATGCTGGTTTATCTAAATGCTTAACAATTCGTTCTAATACGCAAAAGAGGGTAAAGCTCTTTTCGTTAAACTGTAAGGCCGTCGGGTAATTCATCTCAATACTAGATTGGGCTAATTTACTATGAAATTTAGCCGTAAACGCATGAAAGTTAGGCTTAATAATTGTTAAGTTATTTAATAATGCTGATTGTTGTTGATTCATTTTTATCTCGTTGCAGTGAGTAATAACTATTATTATCAAGTAGGAATAATGTTGATTATAGCGGGCAGTTCAAATTCTGCACGTTTTTTTAGTGTGAAAGTATGGCTTTTTGTTATATCTATTTACTTTCTGGTAATTAGTGAGCCTTTAAAACGTATTTTAAGAGTTATTAAACTTCAGTTTATCTGATTTTTATCCTGAAATAATAAGCTACTACATTTTATGGCTCAAGTATGGGAATTTTATAAAGTTGGCTGATTACTTATGTTACTTACATATACACTAAATTAGCATCTTGACGAATTGCAAATTTTATAAACTAATTGCGTATTATAGTTGCTAATTATCCTGTACATCCTTATAATAGCGGCCATTGTTTAGTGTGTTGTATAACAGCTAACAGCGATATTAAATTTAAGGTTTGATATCTATTGGCGCGGGATGGAGCAGTCTGGTAGCTCGTCGGGCTCATAACCCGAAGGTCGTCGGTTCAAATCCGGCTCCCGCAACCAATTCTACTAGTAGGTATTACCTTACTAATTTATATCGCGCATTCTAAGTAATGCGCGTTTTGCGTTTTAGGCTATGTAGTTTAATTAGGTCAGTTTACTGACTCGCAACCAAGCTTGGCCCTCGGCCACACAGTTTTATGCTTTATTGGTGTGACGCCCCGCTTGGTTCGGGGCGTTGTTGTATCTGCACCTTACGATTTGTGGCAATTGCTATCAAATTAAAATTTAAACTCAGTATTTTAGGGCTATAAGCCCTTTTTTTGTTTGTATGGAGGATTTTCGTGACAAAACTTGAACAAGATTTAGTAACCATGTTAACGCCTGCGGTAGAAATGTTAGGCTTTGAGTTGCATGGTCTTGAATTTGTACAAGCGGGTCGCCATTCTACCTTAAGAGTATATATTGCTCATGAGGATGGGATCTCAGTTGATAACTGTGCGGATGCCAGTCGCCAAATTAGTGCGATTTTAGACGTCGAAGACCCAATTACAAATGAATATGATTTGGAAGTATCGTCTCCTGGTGTTGATCGTCTATTATTCAAACAAGATCACTACGAGCAGGCGCAAGGAGAGGAAGTACGCGTGCGTACTAAACTTCCACAGGATGGTCGTCGTAATTTTAAAGGCGACTTAGTAGCAGTTAGCAGCGATATGATCACACTATCTAGCGATGGTGCAGAGCATCTGATCATGCTTAGTAACATCGAACGTGCGAATTTAATCGCGAAGTTTTAAATTCGAGTGCGAAGGAATAGGGCAAGCGAGGCATTACCCATGGCAAAAGAGATATTATTGGTTGCTGAAGCCGTTTCCAATGAGAAAGCGGTTCCAAAAGAAAAGATTTTTGAAGCTCTAGAGTTCGCTCTAGCGACAGCGACAAAGAAAAAACACGATGGCGAAATTGAAGTACGTGTAGCAATTGACCGTAAAACCGGTGATTACGATACGTTCCGTCGCTGGCAAATTGCCGCTGTATTAGAAGATGGTTCTTTAGAGAACCCATACAGCGAAATCACTCTAGAAGCAGCACAGGTTGAAGAACCTGATTTGCAAATGGGTGATTATGTTGAAGAGCAAATCGACTCAATCAAATTTGACCGTATTACAACACAAATGGCTAAGCAAGTTATCGTACAAAAAGTACGTGAAGCTGAGCGCGCTTTAGTTGTTGAAGCATACAAAGATCAAGAAGGCGAGCTGGTAACGGGTGTTGTTAAAAAAGCAACTCGCGATGCAATCGTACTTGATTTAGGTAATAACGCAGAAGCGGTAATTTACCGTGATGACATGTTGCCACGTGAAAACTTCCGCCCGGGTGATCGAATCCGTGGTCTTTTATATGAAGTTAAACCTGAAGCACGCGGTGCACAATTATTTGTAACGCGCTCTAAACCTGAAATGCTAATGGAATTATTCCGCATTGAGGTGCCAGAAATTGGCGAAGAGATGATTGAGTTACGTGCAGCTGCACGTGATCCAGGTTCACGCGCTAAAATTGCTGTTAAATCTAACGACAAACGCATTGATCCAATTGGTGCATGTGTTGGTATGCGTGGCGCACGAGTTCAAGCTGTATCGTCTGAGCTTGGTGGTGAACGTGTTGATATCGTACTTTACGATGACAACCCAGCACAATTTGTTATCAATGCAATGGCGCCAGCAGAAGTTGCTTCAATCGTAATGGATGAAGACACTCACTCAATGGATATCGCTGTAGAAGCCGATAACCTAGCGCAAGCAATTGGTCGTAATGGTCAGAATGTTCGTTTAGCAAGCCAATTAACTGGCTGGGAACTAAACGTAATGACTGTTGAAGACATGCGTACCAAAAATGAAGCTGAATCTGATAAGTTACTTAACTTATTCACTGAAAATTTAGATATAGATGATGAGTTTGCATCATTACTTATTAACGAAGGTTTCTCGACACTTGAAGAAGTGGCGTATGTACCTGCGTCTGAATTTTTAGAAATTGATGGTCTTGATGAAGAGACTGTAGATTTATTGCGTTCACGCGCAAAAGATGCATTGACAACTAAAGCACTTAAAACGGAAGAAAGCTTAGATGGCGCAGAGCCAGCTGAAGACTTACTTGCGCTTGAAGGCTTAGAGCGTCACTTAGCATTTGTTATGGCAAGCAAAGGTGTTGTTACACTTGAAGACTTGGCAGAGCAAGGTATTGACGAATTAGTTGATATCACAGAACTTTCATCTGAAAAAGCGGGTGAACTGATTATGGCTGCACGAAACATTTGTTGGTTTGCAGACGAGTAATTTATTAACGGAGGTATTACACACTATGGCAGAAGTAAATGTTGAAAAACTAGCCGGCGATATAGGTACAACTGTTGATAAATTGCTACAGCAGTTTTCACAAGCAGGTATCACTAAGCAAGCAACTGATAACGTAACAGAAGCTGAAAAAGCAACGTTACTTGATCATTTAAGCAAGCATCATGGTGGTACAGGTTCAGATGGCCCAGCGCGTATGACTTTACAACGTAAGAGCAAAAGCACATTAAGTGTGACTGGTTCTACGGGTAAAGCTAAAGATGTTCAAGTTGAAGTTCGTAAAACACGTACCTACGTGAAGAAAAGCGCAATGGAGCAAGAACAAGAGCAAGCACGCTTAGCCGCTGAAGAAAAAGCCCGTCTTGAACAGCAACAAAAAGCTGAACAAGAAGCCGCAGAATTAAAAGCGAAACAAGAGGCAGAACGTAAAGCGAAAGAAGAAGCTGACCGTAAAGCCAAAGAAGAAGCTAAACGCAAAGCTGATGCAGAGCGTAAAGCGAAACAAAAGCAGATGACCCCAGAGCAAAGTGCTAAGTCTGAGAAAGATCGCATAGAAGCTGAGCGTCTGCAAAAAGAAGCAGAAGAGGCCGCATTGAAGAAAGCTGAAGAAGAAGCGAAACGTCAAGCAGAAGAGGCAAGAAAGCTAGCTGAAGAGAATTCAGCACGCTGGAAGAAAGAAGAAGAAGAACGTAAGAAACGCGAAGAAACAGCGGATCACCATCTTACGACTTCAACTTATGCACGTGAAGCAGAAGATGTTGCCGATGCTCGTGATGAGCAAGGCACTCGCCGTGCTAAGAAAAAGAAAAAAGCGCCAGCAAAAGATAAATTTGCAGCGTCAAGAGGCCGTAACAAGTCTAAATTAAAAGCACCAGCATCGCTGCAGCATGGTTTCCAAAAACCAACTGTTGATGTTAAAAATGAAGTGCGTATTAGCGAAACAATTACAGTAGCTGAGCTTGCATCACGCATGGCTGTTAAAGGCGCTGAAGTTGTTAAAACAATGATGAAAATGGGTGACATGGTTACTATTAACCAAGTAATTGACCAAGAAGCTGCACAACTAGTTGCAGAAGAAATGGGTCACAAGGTTATCATTGTTAAAGAAAACGAATTAGAGCAAACAGTACTTAACGACCGCCATGAAGATGGTAAGTCAGAGCCTCGTGCTCCAGTAGTAACTGTAATGGGTCACGTTGACCATGGTAAAACATCGACTCTAGATTACATTCGTTCTGCGAAGGTTGCTTCTGGCGAAGCCGGTGGTATTACACAGCATATTGGTGCATACCATGTTGATGTAAACGGCAATATGATTACCTTCTTAGATACTCCAGGACATGCTGCATTTACATCAATGCGTGCTCGTGGTGCTAAAGCGACAGATATCGTAATCTTAGTGGTTGCAGCAGATGATGGTGTTATGCCACAAACTAAAGAAGCGGTACAGCACGCACGTGCAGCTGGCGTTCCTTTAATCATTGCTGTAAACAAAATGGATAAAGAAGGCGCAGATCCAGATCGCGTTAAAAACGAACTAGCTCAGCTAGACGTTATCCCTGAAGAATGGGGCGGCGATACGCAGTACGTTCATATCTCAGCTAAAACTGGTCTAGGTATTGATGACCTTCTTGAAGCCGTACTTATGCAATCTGAGCTTTTAGAGCTTTCTGCCCCTACCGAAGGTATGGCTGCAGGTGTTGTTATTGAATCTCGTCTTGATAAAGGCCGCGGTCCAGTTGCATCAGTACTTGTTCAATCTGGTACGCTTAACCAAGGTGACATTGTATTATGTGGTCTTGAGTATGGCCGTGTTCGTGCAATGCGCGATGAAAACGGTAAAGACATCAAGTCGGCAGGTCCATCTATTCCAGTGGAAATTTTAGGTCTTTCTGGTATTCCAGCTGCGGGCGACGAAGCAACTGTAGTTAAAGATGAGCGTAAAGCGCGTGAAGTTGCTTTATACCGTCAAGGTAAGTTCCGCGATGTTAAACTAGCACGTCAACAAAAAGCTAAGCTTGAAAACATGTTTACTAACATGACTGAAGGTGATGTTTCTGAAGTTAACGTGGTACTTAAAGCAGACGTTCAAGGTTCTATCGAAGCAATCTCTGATTCACTAACTAAACTTTCTACTGATGAAGTAAAAGTGAAGATTGTAGGCTCTGGTGTTGGTGGTATTACTGAGACTGATGCGACACTAGCTGCAGCGTCTAACGCAATTGTAGTTGGCTTTAACGTTCGTGCTGATGCTTCTGCTCGTAAAGTGATTGATACTGAAAACTTAGACCTTCGTTATTACAGCGTAATTTATGCCTTAATCGAAGAAGTTAAGCAAGCAATGTCAGGCATGCTAGCACCTGAGTTTAAACAAGAAATCATTGGTCTTGCGCAAGTTCGTGACGTATTCAAGTCTCCAAAAATTGGCGCAATTGCTGGTTGTATGGTTACTGAAGGTGTTATTAAACGTAGCGCTCCAATCCGTGTACTACGTGAAAACGTGGTTATCTATGAAGGTGAACTTGAGTCACTTCGTCGCTTTAAAGACGATGTTGCTGATGTTCGTAACGGCATGGAATGTGGTATCGGTGTTAAGAACTACAATGACGTACGTGTTGGTGACCAAATCGAAGTATTTGAAACAGTTGAAGTACAACGTACTCTTTAATTGTTAGCTCGCTAAACTAATAAATGGGGGCTTAGCCCCCATTTGTGTATCCATTATTTAATTAGCTTATTATTAAATTTCAATAAGTTATGATTTTAGGACAAATGCAATGAGAGAATTTTCTCGCACTGATCGTGTTGCACAGCAAATCCAAAAAGAAATTGCTGTAATTTTACAACGCGAAATTAAAGATCCACGCTTAGGTATGGTGACAGTGTCAGCGGTAGAAGTATCGCGTGATTTATCTTATGCCAAAATTTTCATCACTGTGTTTAACACACAAGATGAAGATGCAGCTAAGCAAAGCGCTAAAGTACTTAATGAAGCAACGGGTTATATTCGCTCGTTACTTGGTAAGCGTATTCGTGCTCGTATAATGCCTGAGTTAAAGTTTGTAGTTGATAATTCACTGATGGAAGGTATGCGTATTTCTAATTTAGTGGATTCTATTATCCGCGAAGATAACGCAAAGCATGTCGATGAAGATGTAGAAAGTGTTGATGCTGATATTTCAGATAGTGAACAAAGTACTAAGCACGTAGAAGATACAGATAGCGAAGAAGGCACTGATACAGATGGCAAAGCGCAGTAAAGGCCGTGCAGTTGACGGTATTTTGTTGTTAAACAAACCGCAAGGCATTTCATCAAATAAAGCTCTGCAGCAAGCGAAAGGTGTTTATTTTGCACAAAAAGCTGGCCACACTGGGGCTTTAGACCCGCTTGCTACAGGTATGCTGCCAATTTGTTTTGGTGAGGCGACTAAGTTTACGCAGTTTTTACTCGATACAGATAAAACCTATATCGTTCGTGCAAAACTGGGTGAGCGTACAACAACATCAGATTCTGATGGCGAAATCGTAAGCACGAAAGATGTGAATGTGACGCGTGAGCAGTTAACAAAAGAAATTGCAGCTTTTGTTGGAGAGTCAGATCAATATCCATCAATGTACTCAGCACTTAAGTATCAAGGTAGACCATTATATAAGTACGCACGAGAGGGTATTGAAGTCCCTCGTAAATGCAGAAAAATAAATGTGTTTAGCTTATCGTTTGACGAATTTGATGAACAAAACAACGTATTACAAATGACGGCTCATGTATCAAAAGGGACGTATATTCGTACAATCGTTGATGATTTGGGCGAAAACCTAGGGTGTGGCGCACACGTTATAATGCTTCACAGAACTGCTGTTGGTCAGTATCCGGCAGATAAAATGGTTTCGCTTGATGAAATTGAAGCGTTGCTTGCTAAAGCGAAAGCAGAAGAGCTTGCGCCTTCTACTTATTTAGACTCGTTGTTATTACCTATAGACACTGCTTTAACTGATTTACCTGTTATTGAAATTTCGAAAGAGCAGGGCAAAGTATTTAGTCATGGGCAAGCAGTCGAGTTACCTGAAGCTTTACCTGAGGGGGCAATTAAAGTTGTTGCGGATGGTGTGTTTATAGGTACTGGCGAGCGCAACTCAAGTGGCCATTTAAAGGTTAAACGTGGTCTTGCTAGCCAGCAAGATGATTACGTAAAGCCTGAATAAGCAATTAGTGTGCCCAGCAGTGGCTTATTAGTTGTAGATGGGAATAATTAACTTGTAGTTATTCCCACAGTTGGTAGAATACGCCGGCTTAATCGTTTTGGCTGAATTAGTGATCGGCTAAGACACCTTTTAAATTTAATTTTTGGAGTTACTATGTCACTAAGCAATCAAGAAAAAATCGATATCATTGCTAAATTTGCACGTGCAGAAGGCGATACAGGTTCATCAGAAGTACAAGTAGCATTACTTACTTATGATATCAACAAGCTTCAAGGTCACTTTGCTGATCACAAGCATGACTTCCACTCACGTCGTGGTCTGCTTCGTAAAGTAAGCACTCGCCGTAAACTACTTGATTACCTTAAAGGTAAAGATATCACTAGTTATACTGCACTAATCAAAGAACTTGGCCTACGTCGTTAAGAACTAGATTATAGAAATGGGAGCTTTTTAGCTCCTTTTTTTGTGCCTAAAATTTGTGTTTGAAAATAAAACAAATTTATAAACTTATTGAATTATATTGTAAAACTCCTATTTCATAGCTTATCAAGCATCGTTGTATTTACCCACTCATTAGCCCAGCTTAAATCTAGTAGCTAGTGTGTGTTGACCTTTCGTGATTAATTTTGCAGCTGTATGTTTGGTCTTTAGGCAAGGCAGCGCCTATGTAGTGTGGTTATTCGCCATAAATAGGCGATAACGCAGCATTAATGCCAAACATGCGCTGCCCTGCGGGTTCATCCTAGGGGCGATTAACTCTTTGTTACTCGATTTTTACTTAGCCCACTAGGTTACAAATCTCGCGCCGTGATTAAATCGCCCCTAGATTGAACAAATTTCAATCCACAAAGATCAACACACCCTAGACTCGCATTTTGAAGTAGCTTTGGTATATACTATGCGCGTAGGTAAAAAGGTTTATCTGCAATTATTCACATCATTGCCAATTGTAGTACTTAATTGATTTCCAACTGAATACAATTATGTACTGTAATTGGTACTTTGATGACAACTTATTAGAATACATTTAAGGAATATTTTAAGTGCAAGCAATTATTAAAGAATTCAAACTAGGTCAACATACAGTGACTCTAGAAACTGGTGCAATCGCTCGTCAAGCAGATGGCGCTGTACTTGCAAGCATTGGCGACACTTCAGTTTTAGTAACTGTTGTTGGTAAGCGTGAAGCACAACCTGGTCAAGACTTTTTCCCACTAACAGTTAACTACCAAGAGCGTATGTACGCTGCTGGTCGTATCCCTGGTGGTTTCTTAAAGCGTGAAGGTCGTCCTAACGATGGCGAAACTCTTATTGCACGTCTTATTGACCGTCCAATTCGTCCACTTTTCCCAAGCGGCTTTGTAAACGAAGTACAAGTTATTGCTACTGTTGTTTCTGTTAACCCTGAAATCCAACCTGATATGGTTGCGATGATTGGTACTTCAGCAGCACTTGCTATCTCTGGTATCCCATTCAGTGGTCCAATTGGTGCATCTCGTGTTGGTTACATCAACGGCGAATACGTACTTAACCCTACATTAAAAGAGCTTGAAGAAAGCCAACTTGATTTAGTGGTAGCCGGTACTGATAAAGCGGTACTTATGGTTGAATCAGAAGCTAACGTACTTGCAGAAGACGTAATGCTTGGCGCTGTTGTATATGGTCATGAGCAATCTCAAGCGATCATTACTGCAATCGAAGAATTTAAAGCAGAAGCAGGCAAGCCTACTTGGGATTGGACTGCACCTGAGAAAGATGTTGCACTAGAAGATAAAGTAGCAACTATTGCTGCTGAAAAAGTAGGCGCAGCTTACTTAATCACTGATAAAGTAGCGCGTAAAGAAGCTCTTGGTGAAGCTAAAGATGAAGTTGTTGCAGTATTAACAGCTGAACTTGCTGAAGGCGAGTCTTTAGACAAGCAAGAAATTGGCAAAATCTTCGGTTCACTTGAGAAGAAAATCGTTCGTGGCCGTATAGCTGCTGGCGAAAAACGTATCGATGGTCGTGAACCAGATATGATTCGTGCACTAGACGTAATGACTGGCGTATTACCGCGTACTCACGGTTCTGCTATCTTTACACGTGGTGAAACTCAAGCGTTAGTAACAGCGACACTTGGTACAGAACGTGATTCACAGTTAATCGACGATTTAACTGGTACTCATAAAAACCACTTTATGCTTAACTACAACTTCCCTCCATTCTGTGTAGGTGAAACTGGTTTTGTTGGTTCTCCTAAGCGTCGTGAAATCGGCCATGGTAACCTTGCTAAGCGTGGTATTTCAGCTGTAATGCCTACTCTGACTGAGTTCCCTTACTCAATCCGTGTAGTATCTGAAATTACTGAATCAAACGGTTCTTCTTCAATGGCGTCTGTTTGTGGTACTTCTCTAGCACTTATGAACGCGGGTGTACCAATTAAAGCATCTGTTGCCGGTATTGCGATGGGTCTAGTTAAAGAAGACGATAAATTCGTTGTTCTTTCTGACATCTTAGGTGATGAAGATCACTTAGGTGACATGGACTTTAAAGTTGCCGGTACTGCTGCGGGTATTACTGCACTTCAAATGGATATCAAAATCGAAGGTATCACTCAAGAAATCATGCAAATTGCGCTTAAACAAGCAAAAGCTGCACGTTTACATATCTTAGAAGTGATGGATGAAGCGATTTCTGCTCCTTCTGAAGAGCTATCAATGTTTGCTCCTCGCATATACACAATGAAAATCCCACAGAAGAAAATCGCTGAAGTTATTGGTAAAGGTGGCGCAACTATTCGTCAGCTTACTGAAGAAACTGGTACCACGATTGAAATCGGTGACGACGGTACAATTAAAATTGCCGCTACAGATGGCGAAAGTGCAGCTAATGCAATTAGCCGTATTGAGCAATTAACAGCTGAACTTGAAGTAGGTACTATCTACGAAGGTAAAGTTGTACGTATCGTAGACTTCGGTGCGTTTGTAAACATTCTTCCTGGCAAAGATGGTCTAGTACATATTTCTCAAATTAGTACTGAGCGCGTTAATAACGTGGCTGATCACCTTTCTGAAGGTCAAGAAGTTAAAGTTAAAGTACTAGAAGTAGATCGCCAAGGCCGTGTACGTCTAAGTATTAAAGAAGCAATGGAATCAGCAGCACCTGCAGCTGACGCGCCAACTGACGCGTAATTGCTAACTTATTAATCTAGTTATATTAGCTAGATAGTAAAAAAGGGGCTGTTTAGCCCCTTTTTTTATGCTTTAATGAAACCTTATTGGACAAGGTCTGTCTTATATTAATCGCGATATATCTTGGTATTAAGGATTTTAATGATAATCAAACATTTAGCTTTGGCATCTTTTGCTATTTTGTCTTTAAGTGCTTGCCAAACTACAACAGAATCAGAACCAACCCCGATTGTTAATGTGCCATTTACTGCACCTTTAGCTTCTGACTTTAGAAGTGAAATTGCTATTGCACGCTACTCAGAGCTATTAAATAGAGCCGACTTAAGCGAAGAACAACAAGCTAAGCTTTATTACGACCGTGGTGTACTTTTTGATAGTCTAGGTATGACAACTCTTTCGCGTATTGATTTTAATCGCGCAGTAAAGCTTAAGCCTGATTTAGCTGAAGTGTATAATTTTTTAGGTATTCAACATACGCTTATGCAGCAGTATGAAAAAGCCTATGAGTTTTTCGATTCTGCCCTAGAACTTGATGAAGAGCATGAATACGCCTATTTAAATCGTGGTATCGCACTGTATTACGGCGACAGAGCAGGCCTTGCTAAAAATGATTTTAATGAATTTTTAGCTCGCTCTCCAAAAGATCCGTACCGAGTTTTATGGGTTTATTTAGCACAAGCACAAGAGGATAAAGCCGTTGCGCTTGATGCACTTAAACAAAATGCCACTGCGCTTGATGAGTCACAATGGGCGTACCAGTTAATTTCTCTTTATACGGGGGATATGAGTGAACATGCATTTTTATCTGGCATTAGTGATGGTGTTAGAACTGAGCAAGAATATGCGCAGCGTTTATGCGAAGCTTATTTTTATTTAGCTAAAATGCATCAAGCAGCAGGTGAGCTGTATTTAGCATCAGACTACTTTAGGCTTGCGCTAGCAACTAATGTACACGAGTTTATTGAGTACAAATATGCGCGTTTAGAGCTTGAGTTGATGCAAGGTGTTGACGCAAGTTAAGCGTTTTAAATTAATAGGTGTATTACTATGTTGTTTGTTAGTTACAGGCTCGAGTAATCACCTAGGCGCTATTGGCTTTTGGCATGTTTTAAACGCAAAAGCTAATGTGCTACAAAGTTATTGGAAATCACCTGGTTATTTTTCTGATCATTTAGAGCAGTTACCAAATACCTCTTTAGCTATACTAGCCCGCAGTAAAATTTCTTCAGCCCAATATATGTATTCTCTTAAGCTTATAAAAAACAGTCAGAGCGATACTGCAAAACAATTTTGGCTCAGAGCATTAAATGATTTAACAATCCCAGAGCGTAAAATATTAGCAGCAAAGTTACTTGAGCACTCACGTTGGAGCGATTTAAAGTTACTAGCTAGTAAAAAAAAATTACCAGCTGGGGATGTGCTAAATCATCTAAAGCTTCAGTTAAAAACACCACAGAGTAAAGTATCTAGTGAGTTTATCCACGCTCTCGGTTTTTCATCTTTAATAAATATAAGTAAACCTAATAAGCAATGTATGTTTAACGTGCTGACTATGAGCGATCATCGCAGTGGCTTATATAAACTCACCGAGTTTATTAATGCTTATAATAAACAGCCAGAGCCCCGTGAAAATATTTTTTGCTTTTCAAAACCTGTTTACGTTGCAGGTATGCTTGAGTGTAAAAGTAGCACTAATCAAATAGCAAAGTGTGACTGGCAATCAGCTAAACTAAATAACCAGCTTCCTAACAATTTTGATTTTATAGTAATGATGCCAAAAGATGGAACGGCTAATGTTACTAAAGGAACAATGCTAATAAACTCAAAAGCAAAATACAGTGTGTTTTTGCATGAGTTGATGCATTTTAACGGTTTTGAAGATGAATATGCTTTGCCTAAAACTAAACAAGCATGGTTGTGTGCAAAAACAGGTTTTGTGGCACCTAATTTATTTATTTCTCATGATGAGTCGCCCCCAATAGGCTGGCATAAAGCAAAGAGTTGCCAGATAGGTGGTGTTGCATATAAACCTAGTGAAAATTGGTCTATTATGCAATATCAGCAGTTAGGGCTCTCGGCGCAGTATAGAGAGATTTGGTTGAAGCATTTAGATATGACCAATGGTAATTCTTATCGCCACTCCAGCGCGCTTACATTTGCAAATAAGGCCATATTAAATTAACAATTATCACTATTAATTAATTGTTTTTGTAGGCTTAATAAATTGTTAGTTCATGTTTAAAAAACACCCATACAGAACCGCTTTTTATAGACAAAATCAGTGTTTTTCAGTATAACTATAGTCATTAATGTCGTTTAAAAACAGGCAGTAAAAGCATCCCTTAGTATTAAAAAGAGATGCCCTGATAAACTTATGATTATAAAAGGCCCTACATTATGACTTTGCTCTGGATACCCTTGTTATCCTTAATTGGCAGTGTTATTTCTGCATGCACAGGTAAGTTATCCCGCAATTTAAGCACTAGTTTAACGGCTCTTGCGCCTTTAACGGCTTTGGGAATAACTTTATACCATGCACCTGCAGTTTTAGCGGGCGAAACCATTCGTTACTCTTTCGCTTGGATCCCGTCAATAGGGCTCGACCTATCTCTGCGGTTAGACGGCCTCAGTTTATTGTTTATGTTTATGATTTTAGGCATAGGCTTGCTCGTTATCCTCTACACGCGTTACTACCTCAGTGCCAACGACTCAATGGCTAAGTTATATAGTTATTTAATGCTGTTTATGACTGCAATGCTTGGCATTGTTATGTCTAACAATGTTATTCAGCTGTGGTTGTTTTGGGAATTAACGAGCATCAGCTCATTTTTATTAATTAGTTTTTGGTGGCATAAGTCTGAAGCGCGAAAGGGTGCTCGTATGGCTCTTGCTGTAACAGGCGCGGGCGGCTTAGCGTTACTTGCAGGCTTAATGCTATTAGGTGATATTGTTGGTAGTTATGACCTAGATGTTATCCTAGCGAGTAAAGCGATAATTCAATCTCACGATTTATACGAAGTAGCATTAGTATTGGTGCTATTGGGTGCGTTTACTAAATCGGCACAATTTCCCTTTCATTTTTGGCTTCCTCATGCAATGGCAGCGCCTACGCCAGTGAGCGCGTATTTACATTCTGCAACCATGGTAAAAGCCGGTATATTTTTATTAGCACGTTTTCATCCTGCTTTAGCTGGCACCGATACGTGGTTCTTACTTGTTGGGTTAACAGGTTTAGCTACGCTGTTGTTTGGTGCTTACATAGCATTATTCAAACACGATTTAAAAGGATTGTTAGCTTACTCAACAATAAGCCATTTGGGTTTAATAACGCTATTACTCGGGCTTGATACTGAGCTTGCGACTGTTGCTGCTATATTTCATATAATTAACCATGCAACGTTTAAAGCGTCGTTATTTATGGCCGTTGGTATTATCGATCATGAAACAGGCACGCGCGATATGCGTAAATTAAATGGTATGTGGCGATACTTACCATACACTGCAACGCTTGCAATGGTCGCGGCGGCTGCTATGGCAGGGGTTCCATTACTTAATGGTTTCTTGTCTAAAGAGATGTTTTTCGCAGAAACGCTGCATCAGCAAGTGCTTGGTTCTATGTCGTGGTTAATTCCAGTACTGGCAACGGTTGCAGGCGCATTAGCTGTTGCGTACTCCGCACGCTTTATTCATGACGTGTTCTTTAATGGTGAGCCAATCGATTTACCTCGCACGCCGCACGAACCGCCACGTTATATGCGTGTACCAATAGAAATATTAGTTGTGATTTGTTTACTAGTGGGTATGTTCCCACACTTTACAATTGATGGCATTTTATCTGCGGCGTCTTTAGCTGTACTTGGAAAAGAAATGCCAGTTTACGAATTGGCTATTTGGCACGGGTTTAACTTGCCTCTATTAATGAGTGCAATGGCGATTGCTGGCGGTTTATTTATTTATATTAATCGTAAATATCTATTTCAGTTTCAAGCGTCATTACCACCTTTAAATGCTAAAAAAACCTTTGAACGTGTAATTTTAAGTGTTGTTGCTTGGTGTCAGTCAAAGGTAAGCAGTATCGAAAATGGATCGCTGCAGCGCTACCTAGTAATTATGTTAGCGGTAGTCTTACTGTGTGCCGGTTGGCCATTATTTGAAATGCAACAACTTGCTGGCAGCATGCCACTTACCCCTGTTGATGTGCACAATGCAATTGGTGCGGGCTTATTGATTATTGGTGCTCTTGCTACCGTTATTTGGCATCGCTCTCGAATGGTATCGTTGTTAATGCTCTCAATCGTAGGGTTAATGGTATCGGTTGTATTCACACGCTTTTCTGCTCCTGATTTAGCACTTACACAGTTAACTGTTGAGGTTGTTACTATTATTTTACTTATGCTGGCATTGTTTTTCTTGCCCCAGCATACGCCAAAAGAATCAAGTTCATTACGCGTACTTCGAGATTTAGGAATTGCCTCTACTTTAGGTGTAGTTATAGCGAGTATCTGTTATGCATTACTTACACGTCCATTAGATTCAATCTCAGACTTCTTTATTGCTAACGCTAAAATTGGTGGCGGTGGTACTAATGTAGTTAACGTTATTTTAGTCGACTTTAGGGGCTTTGATACGCTTGGTGAAATTACCGTATTAGGCATTGCCGCATTAGGTATATTTAAAGTACTTTCTCGAATCCCATTATTTATGCCAGCAAGTGACAGCGAAGGGCGCCCATGGGCACGAGAGCGCCATCCAATCTTACTGGCGAGTATTTCACAAAGTTTATTACCGCTTGCGTTATTGGTTTCTGCATATATTTTCTTACGTGGACATAACTTACCTGGCGGTGGCTTTATTGCTGGACTGGTAACGTCAATCGCGTTTATTTTGCAATACATGGCGCATGGTACAGCATGGATAAACGGACGTTTTGATGTTAATTATCGTAAAATCATAGCTTCAGGCATTGGTATTTCACTGTTCACTGGTGTGGGTAGCTGGTTCTTTGATAAGCCATTTTTAACAACTTGGTTTGACTACTTTGATATTCCGTTTGTCGGTAAAACAGAGCTTGCCAGCGCGATTGCATTTGACCTAGGTGTTTACTTAACGGTTGTAGGCGCTACGCTAATGATTTTGGCAAGCTTAGGTAATATGACGGCAGATACCCAGAAAAAAGAGGTAAATATTTAATGGAATTATTGTACGCATCTTGCGTTGGAGTATTGGTCAGTTGCGGTGTGTTTTTACTGCTAAGAGCTCGTACGTTTCCTGTAGTACTTGGGCTTACTATGATTTCATATGCTGTTAACTTATTTTTGTTTTCAGCAGGTCGTCTTACTATTAATAAAGCGGTAGTGCTTGGTACTGGTACAGAATACGCCGATCCTCTACCTCAAGCTTTAGTGCTTACAGCTATTGTTATTGGTTTTGCGATGACCGCATTCGTGGTTATTTTGGCAATACGTGGACGCGCCGATTTAGGTAGCGACCATGTTGATGGTTATGTGCCCAACACCTCTGCAGATAATAAGGAGCAAAAATGATCCAACATTTAGCTTCGCTCCCTATTTTATTACCTATGCTGACGGCTGTTATTTTATTGCTGCCACCATGTGGTAAAAGCGTTAAAATTCGCCGCTTAGTTTCAATTGTAATGGCAATAGCTACTTTTGCCATTAGTGTGCTTTTACTTGTACATGTTAATAATACAGGTATTAACGTTTACGCTATTGGTAATTGGTCTGCACCATTTGGAATAGTCTTAGTAGCCGATATGTTGTCTACCTTATTGGTTACGTTAACTTCATTTTTAGGTTTGGGCGCTATTTTATATGGTAGTGCTGGCGATGATGAAAAAGGCAGCTTTTATCACCCACTTGTTCACTTTTTGATATTAGGTGTAAATGGCGCGTTTTTAACTGGCGATTTATTTAACCTATTTGTATTTTTTGAAGTGCTACTGATTGCATCTTATGCATTGTTAATGCACGCAGGTGATAAACAAAATACTCGCGCGGCATTGCAATATGTAATATTGAATTTAGTTGGCTCAAGCGTATTTTTAATTGGTTTGGGTATTTTGTACGGTGTGCTTGGTACGCTTAATATTGCAGACATGACGCAAAAGGTATCACTACTTACAGGTGATGATGTATATCTAGCAAAAGCAGGCGGCTTACTGCTATTAATAGTATTTGCTTTAAAAGGCGCACTATTACCTCTGCATTTATGGCTTCCAAATACTTACGCAAGTGCTAAACCTGTGGTTGCTGCATTGTTTGCGATTATGACTAAAGTAGGCGTTTACGCTATGCTTCGTGTTTATACGGTGATATTTGGTGAACAAGCCGGAGCGCTTGAACACATGGCGCAGCCTTGGCTTTGGGGCTTAGCAATTGCGACCATTATAGTAGGTGCAATTGGTGTGATGGCAGCACAAGACTTACGTAAACTCACCTCTAACTTAGTATTAGTATCGGTAGGTACGCTGGTTGCGCTAATAGCATTGCAAAATGTAAATGCCACTGCTGCACTTTTATATTATTTAGTGCATTCAACACTTGTTAGTGCCGCACTATTTTTACTAGCAGACTTAGTTTCAATCCAGCGCGGTAAAGTTGGCGATAGGCTAGTAGCAGGTCGCTCTGTAAAACAGCCATTTTTATTAGGTGTGTGCTTTATTATTGCGTCTTTAACGGTAGTTGGTATGCCACCACTGTCAGGCTTTGTAGGTAAAATTTGGATACTTAAAGCGACATTAAACAGTGAGCAAGCTTTACTATTTTGGCCAGTATATTTAGTAACAAGTTTTGCGTTGTTAGTAGCGCTTTCGCGCGCTGGCACAACTTTGTTCTGGGAGCATAGAAGCAAAAGTAGCGAAAATGCCGATTGTGCAAGTGCACACCCGTTGCAGGTAACTGTAATTATAGCTTTACTTGCATGTTCGCCATTGCTAGTTATTTTGGGCGGACCAATAAGTGAATATATGCTAAATGCTGCTACTCAGTTACATGATCTAAGCGGCGGTATTAATGCTGTACTTAAAGGAGGCATGTGATGAGATTACAAGCCCGTTTTCGTTGGTTACCAACGCCATTTCGTAGCTTATTTTTGTTTATGGTTTGGTTATTGTTAAACAATAGCGTATCGGTAGGGCACTTAGTATTAGCGACTATTTTTGCGATACTTATCCCTATATTGAGTTTTTCGTTTCGAGACCCTCAGCCACTGATTTTAAAGCCAGGCTTGGCGCTTAAGCAGTTACTTATAGTGCTGTACGATATTGTTGTTGCAAATTTACAAGTGGCTTTACTTATACTTGGACCATCAAAAAAATTGCGTCCGGCCTTTATAAAAGTTCCTATAGATTTAACACACGACATGCCAATTACTATATTGGCTAGTTGTGTATCGCTTACACCTGGTACTGTGAGTGCAGAGGTTTATCCAATTGCTGAGTCGTTACCTGAAGGTGAAGAGCCAACGCAACGCTACTTACTGATACATGTGCTTGATCTTAAAGATGAAGAAGCACTTATCAAACAAATAAAACAACGCTACGAAGCTCCACTAAAGGAGATATTTCAATGTTAGATACTGTATTACTCATTGTTTTTTCGATGATTGGCTTATCATTATTGCTTAATTTATGGCGATTGATCATCGGTCCGTCAGTGCCTGACCGTGTTTTAGCGCTCGATACTATGTACATTAACGTCATCGCACTGATTATTTTATACAGCATTAGTATGGATACAGGGCTTTATTTTGAAGCTGCACTGCTCATTGCCATGCTCGGCTTTATAAGTACGGTTGCAGTGTGTAAGTATTTACTACGTGGCGATATAATTGAATAAGGTGAAAACATGATCAGCGAATGGGTTGTATCAATATTATTGTTATTTGGTGGTACGTTTATTTTAATTGGCTCAATAGGTTTAATTAAACTACCTGACTTTTTTATGCGTTTGCATGGACCAACTAAAGCAACCACGTTAGGCATGGCGAGTATGTTAATTGCGGCTATGGTTTATTTTGCAAGTTCAGAGCATGGCCTAAGTGTTAAAGAAATACTCATTACTATATTTTTACTAATTACAGCACCGATTAGTGGTTACATGCTAATAAAGTCAGCTATTCATCATAAGCTAAAAGCCAAAGAAGGCACTAAAGGCCTAGATAATGTAGAAGACGACTAACGCAAAAAGTAATTTATAAAAGGCCGAATAAATTCATTTTATTCGGCCTTTTTAATGATTGCTTGTACCCTTTACAATACAAACTATTCATGTGACTATAAATTCATTATTTATATGAAAGGATATTATTATGGGTAAGGTACTACTTTTATCATTGCTAATTTTTTCTAGTAGTTTATATGCTGAACAAAATACTAAGCAGCAAAAAATAGATGAACTCATTAATGTAATGAATTTAGATTCAATGGTTGATTCTATGTACGGCCAGGTTGAAGGTATGATGAAAGGCATGTCAGACCAAATGGGTGTTAAGCCTTCTGAGCAAGCAATTTTTGATAAATACTACAGCGACATGACGACGGTATTAAAAACCGAAATGAGCTGGGCTAAAATGCAGCCAATGATGGTCAATGTATACGACAAGCATTTTAGTGAGCAAGAGATTGCCGATATGTTAGCGTTTTATAAAACAGATACAGGGCAAAAAATACTTGAAAAAATGCCTGTTGTAATGCAAGAGTCTATGCAAATGTCACAAAGCTTAATGAAAGATGCTATGCCTAAAATACAAACTTTAGCGCAGCAACTAAGCGACGAATTAGAGCAAAGCCGTAGCGAATCAAACTAGGGCAGCGCATGTTTGGTATTTATGCTGCGTTATCGCCTATTTATGGGGGATAACCACACTACATAGGCTCTGCCTTGCCTAAAGACCAAACAGTCTGCATAAATTAAATCACCAATGATTAACACTCCCTTAGATTAATACGCGCCTTACTTAGGCGCTTCTTTGCTAAATTACGCCCCCTTCAGATAATACACGGCCAATATCAGCTTAAGTTAATTATGTTTGTGTCACTATACCAATGAGCAACAATACATAATCAATTTGAGGGAATAAATTCGGCGCTAACTGCGTTAAACATTTTTGAGATACGACTGCATGGATGCAGGGGCAATTAATAATAACAACTAAATAACGAAACCTTTGCTCTGTTATCCACTCGATTTATTGTCTTAAATAGAGCACTTAATTGAGCCAATTAGTATTATTTTGTTAGTTTTAAAATAGCCATTGACCTATGTGTTGCACCTAGGTTTATTATGAAGCTATTGAAACACGACGGAGCTAAATTATGTATGTTAAACAACTTGCCAAGTTAATGGGCGTGACTGCAGATACTGTTCGTCATTACACACGAATTGGGTTACTTAACCCAATACGCAGTGAAAAAAATGGTTATCAAGAATATACAAAGCAAGACCAGCAGCGTTTAAAGTTTATTATTAGCTCTCGTCAACTTGGTTTTTCACTCAAAGATATTCAACACATTATAGGCGAGTCTGAGCAGGGGAATTGTCCTTGTCCGTTAACGCGTAAACTCATTACTAAACGCCTAGAAGAAACCGAAGCACTATTTCAAGAAACATTAAAATTACGAAACAGAATGCATGCAGCTCTGGCGCAATGGGATACATCAGCCGATGGTGCAAATGCCAGTGACGTGTGTAGTTTAATAGAATCTTTTGTTGATCCAATAAACGATTCTGCAAATAAGGAGCAGCGTAATGACGACTAATCCAAAAGACACCGCGCAAAACTTTATTATTGAAGGCGCTAATTGCGGCAGTTGTGTGGCTAAAATTGAAAAAGCCCTTAATAGCGTGCAAGGCGCGCAAAATGTAGAAATGAACTTTGCACAGCGTACTGTCCGTGTAGAAGGTAAAGCCCGCGAAAGCACGCTTATTAAAGCAGTCGAAAACATTGGTTATTCAGCTAAGCCAATGAGTAACGAGTCTGATCAAGATGCACTTGATGAAAAAGCAAAATCGGATGAGGCACATTACAAAAAGCTAATGCGTAATATGATATTAGCGTTAGGAGTCGGTGCACCGTTAATGATATACGGGCTTATTTTTGATATGAGTGTGACCACCGACACACAACGAATAGCCTGGTTTTTAGTGGGTATAGTCACGCTTGTGGTTATGGCTATATCAGGTAAGCAATTTTACAACGGTGCTTGGCAGGCATTTAAAAACCATGCTGCCAATATGGATACATTAATAGCGCTTGGTACAGGTACTGCGTGGTTGTATTCAATGTTCGTAGTAATAGCACCAAACTTATTACCACAAGTCGCAAGACACGTATATTTTGAAGCATCATCGATGATTATCGGTTTAATTAGTTTAGGGCTCGCTTTTGAAGTAAAAGCACGTGGGCGCACCTCACAAGCAATTAAACGCTTAATTGGCCTGCAACCAAAAACTGCACGCGTTATTCGCGATGGTCAAGAGCAAGACATCGACATTAGTGATGTTGTAAAAAATGATGAAGTACGCGTACGCCCGGGTGAAAAAATCCCTGTGGATGGCGATGTTATTGAAGGCAGCAGTACGGTTGATGAGTCAATGCTTACTGGTGAGCCAATGGCTGTAAGCAAAAAAACGGGCGACAAAGTCGTTGCCGGAAGTATTAATAAAAGTGGCACTTTATTATTTAAAGCCACGCACATTGGTAGCGAAACCACACTTGCCAATATTATCAATATGGTAAAGCGTGCACAAAACTCAAAGCCATCAATAGGGCGCTTAGCTGATGTTATATCAGGAATATTTGTACCAACAGTCATGATTATTGCGGTGCTTGCAGGCCTTGCATGGTTAAACTTTGGACCTGAGCCATCAATTGCTTATGCCGTTGTTGCGGTTACCACTGTACTTATTATTGCTTGTCCTTGTGCGCTAGGACTCGCAACCCCTATGTCGGTTATGGTGGGTATTGGTAAAGCTGCAGAGTCAGGAATATTAATTCGAAATGGTGAGTCGCTGCAAACAACATCTAAAATCACCACCATGATTTTAGATAAAACAGGCACTATTACTCAAGGCACACCGCAAGTTACCGATGTAGTTACCTTTAATAACAGTGATGAAAATACAGTAATGCAACTTGTTGCAAGCCTTGAAAGTAGCTCAGAGCATCCACTAGCCCAAGCAATTACGGCACACGCTAAAAAGCAGGGCTTAGCTTTAAGTAAAGTAGCCGACTTTAATGCAATTACAGGTAAAGGTGTCACTGGCAGTGTTGACGGGCAAACATTGTTGTTTGGCAATAAAGCGCTAATGGATAAATACAACGTCGCCGTTGATGATGCAATCGAGCAAGCTCAAACACTTGCCAGTGATGCTAAAACGCCCATGTATTTTGCAAGTAATAATAAGCTCCACGCTATTATTGCAGTAGCCGATCCAATTAAAGAGGATTCAGTTGAAGCTATTAAACGCCTGCAAGATAAAGGTATCCACCTAGTTATGCTAACAGGTGACAACAAAGCCACTGCACAAGCCGTTGCTAAACAAGTTGGTATTGATGACTTTATTGCAGAAGTAATGCCCGATGATAAAGTAAACGAAGTAACAAAACGCCAAGCAAATGGTGAAATAGTGGGTATGACAGGTGATGGTATTAACGATGCTCCCGCACTTGCACAAGCCGACGTAGGATTTGCAATTGGTACAGGTACCGATGTTGCAATAGAAAGTGCAGACATTACCTTAATGCGTGGTTCATTACATGGCCTTGCTGATGCAATTGCAGTGAGTAATGCAACTATTTCAAATATTAAACAAAACCTATTTGGTGCCTTTATTTATAACGTGGCGGGGATTCCGATTGCAGCCGGCGTGTTGTATCCATTTTTTGGCATCCTACTTAACCCTGTTGTTGCAGGTGCAGCTATGGCACTTTCATCGCTTACAGTGGTAAGTAACGCTAATCGCTTACGTTTTTTCAAACCAAATAAATCGTAATTTAAGCTAAGGAGTACATTATGTTGATGATTAATATAGGTGGTGCACTGTTAATAGCTGCAATTATTTATTGGTTTTGGCTATACAAACCAGAGCAAACACAAAGTGATGACAACAAAGAAACGATAGTCGTTGATAACGGTGTTTATAAGCCAGGACACATTAAAGTGGCAGCCAACAAAGAGGTTGTACTTACCTTTGATAGAAAAGACAGCGCGCCGTGCGCCGAAACAGTGGTATTTCCACAGCTTGATATAAGTAAAACGCTGGCAATGGGTGATGGCAATACGGTTAAACTACCTGCGCTTGAAGCCGGTGAGTATGACTTTCATTGCCAAATGCAAATGTACAAAGGCAAGCTAGTTGCAGAGTAGTCTGAACTAAGTAGGTGTTGGGGTCGTATAGTTGCCTTATATAAGCTATGAGTAGGAGTGGTTACATTAAATGAATAAACTAAACCCTAAAAAATTATTGAATAGTAAATGGACCGCAACACCTGCTATAAATAAAGAAAAACACTTCATTATTGTTGAGGTGGAATTTGATGAAGACGGCAATGTAATTGAATGTATTACTGAGGCTGTTATGTCAAAAAATCAATATCCAATTAGTTGGCGAGATTTAAAGGATAACCAAAAGTGGCTGCAAGGGTGGAAGTAGTTTAAATCTATATAATTTACCTTACTCCAATAGCTGGCACACGATGTAGGTTTGCTTAATTTAAGCAAACCTACATTTTACAGCGCATTAAATTATGAGTTGAATGCTACAACTTAGCTTTAGCATTGAAACCTTCCTAGATAAATTCGCCATTTGGCAACAAAACAATTAATTTCAAAATATCCTTTCAAAATTTTTATAATAAATCTCAAAAAATAATGTAACTTATTGATTAAAAATAAATTAATTATTTAGTAGCCGAAAATAAATCCGATGTAATTTCCATGTTCATATTCAGTTTATTTTGAAGGCTAACCTAAACGCCCCCTTTATTGGCTTTTTAGCCAAAGTGTGTCTTTTTAATTAAACTTAACCAATTGATTTATAATGGTTTATTATTTTTAGTTAAATGGCTGTTGCTAAATAGCAACAATAACACCTCCGCAAATTAAGCTTTTCTCGCTTTATATCATTTAGCTCATTGTTTTTAAATGATAAATAAAAAGTGGCACCGAAGTTGTAATACCTAGAGTGTATTAAGCAAAACGTGATGAAAGCCAAAGGCCTTAATCGCAACAACCCAATGAAGGAATACTATTATGAAAACATTTCAATCAACATTAGTACTAATGGCGCTAGCTTCTTCATCAGCGGCTTTTGCAGCAACAGATTTTGATACGCTAGACGTAGATGGTAATGGCGCAATCAGCCAAGCCGAAGCTTCAGTAGATGCTGAGCTTTTAAGCAAATTTGAAGAACTCGATACAAACCAAGATGGTGAGCTATCTGAAGATGAGTTTTCTAAGGCCTAAAATTAAAGCCTTAAGCAGTTAATGCTCTGTGATGTTATCTAAATTCTGAGTTGCCAAAGACAACCTAAGTAGGCAAGGGAGCCTACTAAAAAGAATAACCAGGAAGTGGCTAGAGAGCACTATAGAGCAAATTTATTTAGGACACCGCATACTTTTGAAGGATTAAATTATGAAAAAGCTACAATCAACATTTGTACTTATGGCTATTGTTTCTTCGTCAGTAGTATTTGCAAACACAGACTTTGAAACACGCGATGCAGACGACAACGCTTCAATTAGTCGCTCTGAAGAATCGGTGCAAGTGATAGAGCAATTTGACGAGCTGAATGTTCAAAGTAGCGGTGGTCCGACAGAAAATGATTTTTTTGAATATTAATTTATAGACATTTTACTCCTAAAGGATCTTTGAAAAGGACTTCTTACCCCTAATCAGGCTCAAAGCCTAAGGAAACGATTATGAAAACATTACACAAAACTTTAGCTCTTGTAGCCCTAGCTTCTTCTTCAGCGGCGTTTGCTGCGGTAGATTTTGATTCTTTTGATACAGATGGCGACGGCGTAATTAGCAAAACAGAAGCCCAAGTAAACTCGCAACTAGTACAGCTTTTTGATCAATTAGATACAGATGGTAATGGCGAGTTATCTAAAGAAGAGTTTTCGAAGGTTCAGTAATAAGCTCTATGTAGAACCTTACCAGTCATACTCACAAAGCAGCTAAGTAATTAATACTTAGCTGCTTTTTTGTGCATTTAATTTAATATATTACTATTTAGTCACCAAAGTAGTGCAAAACTTGAGTTTGAATAGTGTCAAGTTACTGATTGTTAAGTTATTTTATTGTTGGTTTTAAACTTGCAAATCTATTTATAACTTAGGTTAATGAGTATTTAAAATGGCGCGAATGAGTTATATCAGTAGTGTTGAGCGCTACCACGAATATGAGCATGTAATACACAGTTTACTTGAATCTATTTTAATGAGTATTGAGGACGGATTAACTAAAGAACGTGATACTCGCTATCTGATTAAGCAGTACCCATTTTTAGAATTACAATATTGTTTAAATGCAGAAGGTTTGCAGCAGGGTAATAACGTCTGCTTTAAACGCGCATACAGCAAAAAATTAGGTGAAAGTGGTAATCAACAAGATTTAAGTGAGCGACCCTATTTTTTGAACGCTAAAGCAAGTGATAAAGTGTGCTTTACTGATCCCTATATTTCTATAGCGACTAACCATTTATGTATATCGGCGATTAAAGAGCTAAAAAAACCAATTAATAATCAACATTACTTGGTTGTTGATGTGAGCTTAACGCAGCTTATTGAGTTTGTAATGGGTGATACTGCGCGCGCTAATATGTCGCCTTACTTCAAGGCGGGTTACGGTATTATTGTGGCGTGCTTATTTTGCTTAGTATTATTTTTACTAAATATCGTTTTTAGTGATATATACGCTCTATTAACTCATGTAGATACCTCATCAGACCCACTTGAACCCTTTAGTATCATTATTTACATCACCTTGGCATTGGCAGTATTTGATTTAGGTAAAACAATACTCGAAGAAGAAATCCTGATGCATAAGGATATTTTTAGGCACTCGTCTACGCGGCGCACTATTACACGGTTTATCTCTACTGTGTTGATTGCTATATCAATTGAGGCGCTGTTAACTATGTTTAAAGCGGCGTTGGGGCAATCGGAATATTTAATGCCTGCCATAGCGATGATGCTGGCAGTGGTAGGGCTTTTAATTGCACTGGCTATTTATGTTTATTTAGGGGCAAAGGCCGAAACGCTATTAATGCGCGCTCGTTTAAAACAAAAATCCTCCAAGTAGGAGGATTTTTATATTACATAACTATTTAATAGCTATTTATTGCTTATCTTGTGCGCGTTTGGCTTTAAAGTCAGACTCGCTCGTCCACTTTGGCCAATCGCCATTATTTGCAAGCTGTGTGGCTATATCAACAATAAGATCTATATCTTGCTTAACACCACCTAACGACCAATCAGCTGAGTAGTCGTCTGCTTCTTTATGGTATTTATGCGCAATGTACTCAGGATCGGTATCACCCAGACTCATAAATAATAAACTAGGCACGCCTTGCTTAGAAAGCGAGAAATGATCTGATCTAAAAAACAAGCCATTTTGCGGGCGAGGATCCATTTTAACAACACGGCCTTGTGATTTTGCAGCCTTTGCTAAATAGTTTTCCATTGTCGATAAATCTTTACCGTATTGTAAAATGTAGTCAGTGCCATCAAGCACGTTCATGCCATCAATATTTAATAGACCGACCATTTGTTTTGTAGGTACAACCGCACCTGATGCAAATTCTTCAGAACCAATTAACCCCGTTTCTTCTGCTGTAAAGTTAGCAAAAATAATTGAGCGTTTAAATGGTTTTTGCTTGTTCATTTTGCTCATTATACGTGCTATTTCAAGCGTGGCTGCAGTGCCTGAAGCGTTATCTACCGCGCCGTTATAAATCTTAGGGCCAGTATCAGTTTGTTTAGTACCAAAATGGTCCCAGTGAGCGCTAATAACAACGTATTCGTCAGGTGATTCGCTACCTGTAATTTGTGCAACTACGTTATGCGATTTGGCATGTGATACTTCGTTTTTAAAGGCAAGGTTTGCTTTTAAGTTAAGTGGCGTCGCTTTAAAGTCATCATTTAATGCTGCTTGTTTTAAATCTTGGTAGTTAAGCTTTGCGGCGTTAAACATTTTCTCAGTCGCATCAAGTGTTAGCCAGCCCATAACCGGTAATTTAGACGCGTTTAAATTGTTATCCATTAACGTGTATTTAGTGCCGGTGTTTGAACTTTCAACTACGCCCCAAGGGTATGCCGCAGGTGCTGTTTCATGAACAATAAATACAGCCTTTGCACCTTGGCGAGCGGCTTCTTCATATTTATAAGTCCAACGACCGTAGTAGGTCATTGCATTACCAGTAAAAAGGGCGTCGTTTTGAGTAGCAAAGCCTGGATCGTTAACTAGCACAACCACAGTTTTACCAGTTACATCGATATTTTTATAGTCATTCCAGTTATATTCTGGTGCATTAATACCATAGCCAACAAATACAACGTCAGAATGGCGTACATCAATTAATGGCTGAAGCTGCTCGGTACGTGCGGTAAAGTCTTTACCTGATTCAAAGCTTAAATCACCTACCTTTAACTGCATATCCTGATTAGCTGTCACCATTGCCATTTTTACAGGCTGTAAGTATTTACCTTTATAAGCACCGGTTAAACCCAGCGCTTTATATTGCTCGCTTAAGTAGCCTACGGTTTTTACTTCACCATGAGTAAGCGGGCCTCGGCCTTCAAAGTCATCAGAGGCTAGCGTTTTAATATGCTGTTTAATATTGCTAAGGCTTACACCTGCTGTATTTTCTAATGGAGTTTTCTCGCTTGCAGGCTCTGAGCAGCCAAAGAGTGCAACTAGCAAGCTTAGGCTAGCGCTTTTTAAAAGAGTAGATGCCATAGTCTTCATATTGTTATTTAATTAGGCTTTCAATATAAAGGAAGCACCGCAGCGATGTCGAATTTTTATAGAGAACTTTTCATTCAATTGCAGATTGATTTTATAAAGTGTATAAATAACGAACAACCTAAAGGAGCACATAATGGGCCAATGTAAAAAAGTGGGTATTTATTTATAGCTAGTGGCATTGCATTTTTTGCTGCTGCAATATTAGCTGAGCAGGAGACATTTTTTGTGCTGTCTGCTTCTTTTATAATACTGGGCACTAAAAGCAAAAAACCAGCATTAGCTGGTTTTTTTGCATAGGTTGCAGTTAGCTTTATGCGTCTGCAAGTTTTACGCGGATCTTACTTTTATCAACAGTAGATTGGTTAAGTGCAGTAATTGCGCTTTTACTTTCTATGTCGTTTGGCATTTCTACAAAGGCAAAACCTTTAGATTGGCCAGTTTCTTTATCAAGTACCAAGTTACAAGTAGTCACTTTACCGTGCTCTGCAAATAAAGTACGAAGCTCATGCTCAGTGGTAGCACGAGACAAGTTACGAACTAATAGTTTCATAATGAACCTAAATAATTATGTCAGTATTAATTATCTCAAGTAACTCAGGTTTAACCTAATTTTATTTTAAAACAAATATAAATAAACACTCTATAGAAATAATTTTTTGTATCACTATGAAAATAATAGATTTTATAATTAAATTTAAAATATCAGTAAATTGGTAATGTTAATTGGTAATTGAGTTGTGGTTATTTGTACAATAAATTGGTAAATTAATATTTAATTAACTTACTATTAACCGCAGAACTACTCATGTCTAAATATACCCTTAAACCCTGTAATACAGTTACAGCTATACTTCTATCTTGTTTAGTTACTGGTTGTGGCAGCTCAGGCTCTGATCCTACGGTGCAAAATAATGAAGCGATTTCTTCACAAACTCCTGCAACAATTGGTGGTAACACTCTAGGTGAAGTTATTAGCGATAGTAATGATGCAATAACAGGCTCGTTAACTATTACGGATCAACAATCAGGTGAAGCTGCTTTTGTAGCACAAGAAAATAGCGCTACAAGCTATGGTTTTTTTAGCTTAAATGCTGGTGGAGATTGGTCATACACACTTGACGATTTAAACGCTTCAATAACATCTTTAAGTGAAGGTGAAACACTACAAGATACAATAACAGTAAACTCTGTAGATGGTACCAGCGCACAAATTATCATAACAATTGTAGGTGCACCAATAGCTCAAGCTGATGGCTTTGAGAAAATATCACACGTTTTATTGCGATCAGATGGCGTTAATTCGGGGCTTGACGCATACACGCTTATTGAAAATGCCTTCGGCGAAGGGTCAATTGAATCTCCAGACTTATATGCTGGCAATCATCAAAGTGTTGTCCATATTATTGAAGATACCGATACGATAATTGGTAACCATTTTGTCTTTTTAGCTCACCGAGATGATGACCAAGATAAAGACAAAGGCGTAAGTGATAGACAACGTAACGAAATAAAAACCTACGATAAATCACCACAAGAAACACTGGCGTTTGAGGGTGAGACATTTCAATATAGCTGGAAATTTAAAGTAAGCAGCGAGCTTGAGCTTACGAGTAAGTTTAGCCATTTTTTTCAAATAAAAGCTCGAAATGACAGCAACGATAATACTAATGGCAACGACGACCAGCCTGTTATTACGCTCTCTGGAGCACAAAAAAACAGTACAGGTAATCAGCTGCAAGTGCGATATAGTGCAGGCTTTGATGAAAACGGTAACAGCACAGGGCTTGATAAAAACCTCATTGAAACCGACTGGTCACTCATTACAGATGAATGGGTCAAGGTATTTGTACAAGCTACATTTAGTGAAAACGGTAAGTTTGATATGACGTTAACGCGCTTAAGCGATAATGCAGAGATATTTAATATAAGCGAGCAAAACATAGATATGTGGCGCGGCTTTAGTGATGCTGATTTTGCTCGCCCTAAGTGGGGAATTTACCGCTCAATTGTTGAAACCGACAGCCTTCGAGTTGATGAAGAACGTATTAGGTTTGCTGATTTTTCTATTACAAAAGGTAAGATAGCGCAGTAAGCTATTTTATCAATTAGCATGAAAAAGCCGTTAATAATTATGCATCATTAACGGCTTTTTTAATTTTTTGATAAAAGTGATTATTTCACTTCTTTACCCGCTGCTTGTTGATCAGCATGGTAGCTTGAACGTACAAACGGGCCAGAAGCCGCGTGAGTAAAGCCAATTTCATCTGCATACGCTTTTAAGCCATCAAATTCTACTGGTGGCACGTAGCGTTTAACCGGTAAGTGATGCTTAGAAGGCTGTAAGTATTGGCCTACAGTAAGCATGTCTACGTTGTGCGCACGCAAATCACGAAGTACTTCTTCTATTTCGCTAATTTCTTCACCTAAACCTACCATTAAGCCTGATTTAGTTTTTACTTCTGGGTGAGCTTCTTTAAAGCGACGAAGTAATTCTAATGACCATTTGTAGTCAGCACCTGGGCGCGCTAGTTTGTATAAACGTGGCGCAGTTTCTAAGTTGTGATTAAACACATCTGGTGGCGTCTCGATTAAAATCTCTAGTGCGCGGTCCATACGGCCACGAAAATCAGGTACTAATATTTCAATAGTGATAGTGGGATTATGTTTACGAATCTCGCGAATACAATCAGCAAAGTGCTGTGCACCACCATCACGTAAATCATCACGGTCAACTGAAGTGATTACAACGTAGCTTAGCTTCATATCTTTAATAGTAAGTGCTAGCTTTTCAGGTTCAGTGGCATCAGGTTTTAATGGGCGACCATGAGCAACATCACAAAATGGGCAACGACGAGTACAAATAGCACCTAAAATCATAAAGGTAGCTGTACCGTGGTTAAAACATTCAGATAGGTTAGGGCACGAAGCTTCTTCACATACCGAGTGTAAGCCATGCTTACGTAGCGCTTTTTTAATACCGTCAATACGATCGGTTGATTTAGGTAAGCGAATTTTTAACCATTCTGGCTTACGCAACATTTCAGTTTTTTCTGTAGGTAAAACTTTTACTGGGATCAACGCCATTTTTTCTGCGTCGCGTAGTTTTACACCTGGTTCCATTTTGACTGGTTTATTCATTCGTTTTCAAACCCTTCAGTATGCTTAACCTGTGTTGCATTAAGCTTCTTGATCATGTGTTTCACCAATCCTTCACCCGCACTTTCTAGGTTTTGAGGACCATCTAATTCTTTAGTTTGCACCATATTCATGCCCGCATAACCACATGGGTTAATGCGTAAAAATGGACTTAGGTCCATGTTAACATTTAATGCTAAGCCATGAAACGAGCAACCACGACGAACCCTTAAACCAAGGGATGCAATTTTACTGTCATTAACGTATACACCTGGTGCATCAGCTTTAGCATAAGCTTCAATACCATACTCGGCGAGTGATTCAATAATGCACTCTTCAAGCCAAGTAACCAGTTCACGTACACCAATCTTTAAACGACGTAGATTAAATAATACATACATCATTTGCTGGCCTGGGCCGTGGTAAGTTACTTGCCCGCCACGGTCAACTTTAATCACCTCAATGTCGCCAGGAGCTAGTAAGTGTTCGTCCTTACCAGCCTGACCTTGGGTGAATACACTCTCGTGCTCTACAAGCCAAATTTCATCTGGCGTATTTTCATCACGGGTGTCGGTAAAGTCCTGCATTTTTTGCCAAATTGGCATATAACGCTGACGACCCAGTTGGCGTACGATCAAAGTGTTTTCGTTCACAACAAATCTCAACTATGGATTAAAGCATGTGGCGTACGTCATCAATATTGCTGATCACGTTGTAAATTTCTTCAATGTGTTTGCCACTAGTAACTGTTGCTACAAGGCTTACTGACTCGTAATTACCTTTGCTGCTTGGTTTTACTTTAGGGGCGTAATCGCCAGGTGCTATTGGTTGTAACTTAGCTAAAATTTGATCAGTTAAGTTTACGTTAGCTAAACCCATTATTCTGAATGTAAATGGGCAAGGGTACTCTAGGTACTCATCAAATTTAGTATCTTTAACAGGTTGAACCACGACGGTGACTCCTCATACAAAAGTGTGGACTCTATGCAAGCTTGAAGCTTAATACAGATAGGCAATTAGCAGTCTTGCTTATATGGGGCGCATTCTAACATTTTTCAAGCAAAAAAAAACGCCTCACAGTGGAGACGTTTAAATTAGTTACCTAGTTAATAGGGGAGATATAAATTACTGCATGATCTGTAAGCGTAAGTAATCATAAATTTTGCTAAAGAAGCTGCCTTCTTCCACTTCTTCAAGTGTAACTAGTGGGTATTGAGCAATATCTTCGCCCTCTAGTTGTAAGAATAACGTACCTACTTTAGTACCTTTAGCAAGTGGTGCTTCAAGCGTATTATCTAGCTCAAAGTTAGCTTTAAGGTTTTTATGCTGACCACGTGGGATAGTAATTGGTGTATCTTCTAAAATACCTAAAGATACGTTCTCTTTGTTACCCATCCAAATACGTTGTTCTGCAAAGCTATCGCCTGCTTTGTACGGAGTAATTGTTTCATAAAAACGAAAACCATAGTTAAGTAGCTTTTTACTTTCTACTTTACGAGCTCGTTCGCTTGAGGTACCCATAACAACAGCAATTAAACGCATATCGTTTTTAGTTGCTGAGGTAACTAGGCTGTAACCAGCTTCTGATGTATGCCCTGTTTTAATGCCGTCAACATCTAAGCTTTCATCCCATAATAATGAGTTACGGTTATATTGTTTAATGCCGTTATAAGTAAATGACTTTTGCTTATAAAGTGCATATTCATCTGGCACATCACGAATAAGAGCAGCACCAAGTGTCGCCATATCGCGTGGAGTTGTGAAGTGCTCGTCAGTATCAAGGCCGTGGCTGTTGATAAAGTGACTGTTGCTCATACCTAATTTAGCAGCATGGGCATTCATTAAATCAGCAAATGCGCTTTCGCTTCCAGCAATATGCTCAGCCATTGCTACACATGCATCATTACCTGATTGAATAATAATACCGTGGTTAAGCTCATCAACACTAATTTGTTTACCTACTTCAATAAACATCTTTGAAGATTCTGGAAAGTTTTTAGCCCATGCTTTTTCGCTTACCGTTACCATATCGGTAGTGGCAATATTACCTGCTTTAATTTCAGTACCAATTACATAACTGGTCATCATTTTAGTTAAACTTGCAGGTGCTAGCTGTGTATCGGCTTCACCTTCAGCAATAACTTTACCAGTTGTAAAGTCGACTAAAAAATAACCTTTCGCATTAACTTGAGGTGGTGCCGGAATAATTTGGGCGCTGGCTGAGAATACGGCGGCTGTACAAACTAGGCCGCATACACCTTTGAGGATTTTATGTTTAATAGATTTCATCATACTCATTAATGGTTAAAGTTAAAGATTCGCGTTACGCCATTTTATACCCAAACTACCCCGAGATGCGAGCATCTTGGGCTGGTTTGGGTATTAGTCTTACTGAGTGTAAAGCAAGAACGCGTTTTGAAATTGATTTTGTTTTAATTTTTTTAATACTTCGTCTGCATGAGGGGTGTCTTTTATTGGCCCTAAATGCAATCTGTAAATATCGTCTTTTTGCACAATATTTGTTGGTAATTTGTATTGCTCTCGCAATGTGCTGGCAAGTGCTTCAATATTAGCAAGTGTACTACCTGCAGCTACCTGAATATAGGTTTGACGCGCAGTTGCGCCCGCAAGCGTAACGGCCTCTAGCTTAACCTTTGCTGTACCATGGGTGTAGTAGCCAAGCTTATAAGCGGCTGCGTACGAAAGATCAATTATTCTATCGTCATGAAATGGGCCACGGTCGTTCACGCGTACGATTACCGATTTACCATTTGCTGTATTGGTTACTTTAACAAAGCTAGGTAGTGGCAGCGTTTTATGCGCTGCGGTCATGGCAAACATATCATACGTTTCACCATTTGAAGTGTGATAACCATGAAATTTACGACCATACCAAGAGGCAATGCCTTCCTCACTATAACCCGTCTCATCAAGCATGGGCGAATAGCTTTTACCAAGCACTGTGTATGGGCGGCTAGCGCTAGCACTTTTAGTGGTTTCGGTAACTATAGCGTCTTGCATCTCAAGTGTAGTTGGAGCTCTTAATGGCGCTGCATCATGACGCATACTATAACGGCTACTTGGCCCACTACTACAAGCACTTAAAAGTAAAATTAATAATGTAGTAAATATAAACTGATTCGTGTGTCGCATTATTTTAAAAGCATCCTTTTATCTGTCGCGATTGACATAATAATGCCAAATCCTGCCATTAACGTCACCATCGATGTACCACCATAACTAATCAGTGGTAAAGGTACGCCTACAACAGGTAATAAACCCGATACCATGCCTATGTTTACGAATACATATACAAAAAAGGTGAGTGTGAGTGCGCCTGCGAGCAATTTACCAAATGCATCTTGTGCATTAACAGCAATGTATAAACCACGACCAATAATAAATAAGTACAGGCTAAGTAAAACACATACGCCGAATAAGCCAAATTCTTCGCTTAAAACCGAAAATATAAAGTCGGTGTGGCGCTCTGGCAAAAACTCTAATTGCGATTGTGTACCAAGCAACCAGCCTTTACCTTCTATGCCGCCTGATCCAATAGCAATTTTCGATTGAATAATATGATAACCCGAACCAAGCGGATCGCTCTCAGGATCTAAAAAGGTGAGTACACGTTGTTTTTGATAATCGTGCATACCGTAGTGCCAAAATGGCCATGCAGCAAGCGCTACAATCGAGCTTAAAAACCCTATTAAACGCCAACTCAACCCAGACAAAAATAATACAAATATACCTGAGCTTGCAATAAGTATAGCGGTACCTAAATCGGGTTGTTCTTTAATTAATAATGTAGGGAGCATTACAATCATAAAACCAATAATTAAATGTAGCGGGCGAGGTGGTAAGTGATTTCTACCTATATACCAAGCTACCATCATCGGGACTGCCAACTTCATTAATTCTGCAGGTTGAAACCGTGTCACCCCTAAATTGAGCCAACGCTGCGCGCCTTTTGAGCTTACTCCAAATAAAAGTACACCGACTAGCATTAATAACCCAACACAATAAAGTGGGATCACTAACCGCTTTAACGTGGCAGGCGAAAACTGGGCTAAAACAATCATAGCAACAATCGCACCGCCCATGCGGGTCATATGCCTAATCATCATAGAAGACTCTTGCCCGCTTGCGCTGTAAACAACCATTATGCTGCCAGCCATCATTATAAGTAGTGCAATAAGCAGCGGTAGGTCGAGGTGCATACGCATCCAAATAGAGCGTTTATCGTGCAAAGCGGTCATGGTGTCTCGTTCCTTGCAAGATTAACAGGGTTGGCTGCAAAGTAGTAATCCATAAGTTGGCGAGCTATTTGAATGCCGCCGTGGTTGTTTTCTAATACAACAGAAACCACAATTTTAGGATCGCTATAAGGTGCAAAGCCTACATAAATTGTATTATCGCGTTGGCGTTCTTTAAGAGATTCTGCATCGTAACGCTCACCTTGGGCAATACTAACTACTTGCGCGGTACCGGTTTTACCAGCCGAGTCGTAGTTAGTCCCTTTAAATGCTTTGTGGGCTGTGCCTGATATTTTTTGTACTGTATTATGCATTGCATCTAACGATACCTGCCAATGGCGCGGATCTTTTAAAATAACAGGGGGTTTTTCTTCGTTGTTAATTTGCGTTATGTCGTTATCTTTTTTTATTACTTGCACCAAATGAGGTGGATGATTAATACCACGATTAACTAATATGTTAGTTGCATTTGCAATTTGAATAGGTGTGGCAGTCCAGTAACCTTGGCCAATGCCTACCGAAATAGTATCACCGCGCCACCAAGACTCTTTAAAGCGTCCTTCTTTCCATTCTTTTGAAGGTAGAATAGCAGTAGTTTCTTCGTGAATATCAATACCTGACAAATCGCCGTAGCCAAAACGGGCCATAAAATCGCTTATTTTAGTAATGCCTAATCGATAAGCCGCATCGTAAAAATAGGTATCACACGACTCTTCAATCGCTTTATATACATCTACATGACCATGGCCCCAACGTTTCCAATCTCGCCATTTATGTTCAACATTTGGAATTTGAAAAAAGCCAGGATCCCACATTGATGTTGACTCATTTACTATATTTTCTTCAAGCGCTAATACTGCCATTAAAGGCTTTACAGTAGAGGCCGGCGCATAACGACCTTGCGTAGTACGGTTTATTAATGGTCGGTCTTGGTTAAGCAGCGCTTTATAATTTTTGCTGCTAATGCCGTGTACAAATAAGTTTGGATCGTAACTTGGGTTTGAATAAAGTGCCAGCACGCCGCCATCTTTGGCGTCCATAACTACAACAGCGCCACGCATATCTTTAAGCGCATGTTGTGCTATTTGTTGCAAGCCCACGTCTAAAGTAAGTACTAGGTCGCTACCAGGTTGCGGTTGGGTCATGCTCAGGGTGCGTATTACACGGCCACGGTTATTAACTTCTACCCGTTGTGAGCCTACTTTACCGTGCAGTGTTTCTTCGTAATATTTTTCTATGCCGAGTTTGCCAATATCATGTGTGGCGCGGTAATTGGTTGCACGGTCTTCTTGTTCTAATTGGTTTAGCTCTTTTCTATTAAGCTTGGCAACGTAACCGAGCGCATGCGTTAGTGTGTCGCCAAATGGGTAGTAGCGTGCAAGGCGTGCCTCAATGCTAAAACCAGGGAATTTATGTTGATTAACCGAAAATTTCGCCACTTCTGTTTCGTCTAAGCGAGCTTTTAATACTTGTGATTTAAAACGACGGGTGTGTTTTATATCTTTTAAGAAGTCTTGTTTGTCTTGCTCTGTAATCGCAATTATTTTACTTATTTGATCAAGCGATTCGTCAAGGTCGTCTACCTCTTCGGGGATGACCTCAAGGTTGTAAACAGGTTTGTTTTCAGCAAGTAGCACACCGTTACGGTCGTAAATTAAACCACGGTTGGGTGCAATAGGAATAACTTTAATACGATTATCGTTGGAGCGGGTTTGGTAGTCTTGGTGATCTTCGACCTGAATAGTATAAAGATTAGAAAGCAATACTGCGACTAATCCTAATACAAAAACAAAACCCACGAATGCTCGCCTAGCAAATAAGTTTGCTTCTGCGGAGTGGTCACGAATAGTGGGTCTATGTTTTAGCATGGCAAGGGGTTACTCGCGATGATAAGGATGGTTGTTATTTAAGCTCCAGCCTCGGTAAAGGCTCTCTGCAACAATTATACGCACCAAAGGATGCGGCAATGTTAAATTAGATAACGACCATTTTTGCTCAGACGCTGCAATACACTCTGGAGCAAGTCCTTCAGGTCCGCCAATAAGTAAACTTACATCGCGGCCATCGAGTTGCCATTTTTCCATATTTTTAGCAAGTTGGTGAGTATCCAGTGCTTTCCCTGTTACCTCTAACGTTACAATACGATTGCCTTTTGGAATAGCCGCTAATGTTTTTTCACCTTCAATGTGTAAAATACGCTTTATATCTGCATTTTTACCACGTTTACCGGCTGGAATTTCGATTAACTCTAGCGCCATATCCTTAGGGAAACGGCGCTGATATTCTGCAAATCCCGTTTCTACCCATGCTGGCATTTTAGTACCAACAGCAATCATTTGTATTTTCACGTATTACTTCCAAGCATTGTCTAAAATGAGTGAGCGTTTAGCCCCACAGTTTTTCTAGATCGTAATAGCTACGTGCTTCGTTTTGCATCACGTGTACAACCACATCACCTAAATCAACCAGTGCCCATTCGCCGTCGCCTTCACCTTCATAACCTAGTGGCTCTGAATCTGCATGACGCGCTTCTTTTGCTAAGTGATCGGCAATTGACTGTACGTGGCGTTTAGAAGTACCAGAACAAATTACCATGTAATCTGTAATATCTGATGTTTCAGTTACGTCAATATGAACGATGTCACGCGCTTTCATATCGTCAATTTTGTCCATAGCAAAGGCGAGTAGTTGTTTTGAATCCAAGGTTTTGTCTCAATTTAAAAATTTAATGGCGCGCATTTTAACACGCTAGGAGTTTTTAAGCATCAATTTGATAGAGCTGATGCACTTCTATGTAATGACTCACTGCATCGGGCAATAGTTCATTCTTTTTATTACTTTTTTTTAGCTGCTTGCGAATTGTACTTGAGGCTGCATCGAGCATTTCGCCCGGTAAAAAATAAAGTTTACCTGCAAGTGAGTGTTTAAGTGCCGCTACTTCGCCAGCATTTGCGTGTTGCATATAGCTTTTGAGCTCACCTTTTACAGTGCAATGTTGAGCTGGGCGCTGGTACACCACAATATGGCAAAGCTGTGTTATTGCCTTCCACTCAAACCACTTATCGAGATTGTTAAACGAGTCCATACCAATTAAAAATAAAATAGGTGTAGTGGGGTGCTCTTTACGAAGTTCTTGCAAACTAAGTAGCGAATACGATGGACCAGCTCGGTTAAGCTCTCTTAAATCGAGTTCAAAATGAGGATAAGGTGCAATAGCTGCGTTTAGCATATTAATACGGTGCTGCGTACTAATTCCCGGAGCTGCTTTATGTGCAGGGAGTGCACAGGGCATAAAATAAAGCGTATCTAAATTAAACGCATTAACGCATTGCTGCGCCATATTTAGATGGCCTAAATGGACGGGGTCGAAAGTGCCACCAAAAATTGCGATCATTTAACACCCATTATTTATTAATTAACCGCGTGGCACGGCATAGGAATGTTGAGCGGCTGGCAAAATTTAATACAAATATGAGCAAGCGCTTGGTAAGGTGCAATTAAATTACCTTGCTTGTAACTGGCATCAAACAACGCAACATCACTGTTTATTTGTTCCAGTGTGTGCATATTTAAACGGTTAATTGCGTTTTGAACTGGACCTTGTTGGTTTTTCCAAATTGCTTTTTGTTTAAATAAATTTGCTATGGGTTCGCCATTTAATAAACCAAGTTGCACACTTATAAGTGTATTAAGCTCTTTGGTTATAGCCCACAAAATACTCACCACTTCGGTGTTATCGCTGGCAAGTTTGTTTAGTACTTTTATAGCTTGTTTAGCGTGGCCATTTAATAGTGCATCGCTTAAATCAAAAATATCAAACTTGGCTTGATTTAACAGCCCTTGCATAACTAGTTGCTGAGTAATTAATGCATTGCCGTGTAGTAGCGAGAGCTTTTCAAGCTCCTGAAAACAGGCTAATAAGTTGCCTTCAGTGGCATTTATTAAGCTTACTTTGGCGTCGCTTTGCATATTAAGTGATAAACGTTGGCATTGCTCATCAAGCCATCGTTTTACGTGAGAGCCCGTAAGTGGGTAGCAAGGTACGAACACGCCTAGTTTATCAAGGGCTTTAAACCACGCACCACGTTGTACTTCTTGACTGGCTTTAGCGCCTTTAACAATTAAAATAGTATCGGGATTAACCAGCTCAACTACTTTTTTAAAGGTATTACTGCCAATAACGCCTGGCTTTTGTTGGTTTAAATCAAGCTCAATAATAGTGCGGGCGCTAAACAGCGACATGCTCTGATACTGGGCTATGATTTCTTGCCAATCGAATCCTTGCATTAAAGTAAACTTAATTACTTCATCAAAACCTTGTTGCTTAGCACAGTCGCGAATTTGTTGTACGCACTGCGCTTCTTGAAAAGGCTCTTCACCAAATACTAAATAAAAGGGCTTTAGCCCTTTATTTAATTCACTCGGTAGTTGATTAGCATAGCAGCGCATTATAGTTGCGACAGCTCTCTAACAATACGACGACTGGCTTGCTCACGAATCTCGCTAATGAGTAGCTCAAGCTCTTTTGCTTTTGCTAATGCATGATCCGGATCGTCTTGGTAATTACGGTAAAGCTCAAAACGTTTTTCTATCGCTTTTTCGCCAGGGAGTTTAACTACATACGACACGCCATAAGCAAGTTCGTATTCAGCAACCTGACCATTTTGAAACAGCGAAAGAGTTTGGCGTTCAATACTTTCTTTGCGTAAATACAATTGGGCTTTATCTTTAGCTGACGATACTAGCTCTACGTTACTCGCTTTAAGCTCTTTTTTAAGCTCAGTAAATAAAGTCGATTTTTCATCATCGCCTACAAGTGTTAGCTGTTTTAAGTTATCAGGCAAGCTAGAGGCTTTTTTTAAATGAAAGCCACAGCTTGATAACAAAAAACAGACTAGCACTAAGGCTAGTCCATTTTTAATGGCGTTAAATGCAGCCATATTAGTTAGCTACCACGTTAAGTAGTTTACCTGGAACGTAAATGATTTTACGAATAGTTGCGCCATCCGTAAATTTAGTTACGTTAGATTCTGCAAACGCAAGGGCTTCTACTTGCTCTTGAGTGGCATCAGCTGCCACTGTTAACTTAGCGCGAAGCTTGCCGTTTACTTGTACGATGATTAGTTTTTCATCTTCAACAAGAGCCGACTCGTCAACTTTTGGCCACTGCGCATCTAAAATCTCGCCTTCTTTACCAAGCTCTTTCCAAAGCTCATGTGATAAATGCGGAGTAATAGGTGCAAGCATAATAACTAATGCTTCAAGTGCTTCGTTAGCAATCGCTACATCTTGTTTGTCGCTCAGTGGTGCTTTTAATAACTTATTAGAAAGCTCCATAATGGCTGCAATAGCGGTGTTAAAGGTTTGACGACGTTCAACATCATCAGTCACTTTAGCAATTGCTTTGTGTAAGTCGCGACGTAGTACTTTTTGCGGGTTAGTGAGCGCTGATTTATCAAGTGCTTGGTAACCTACTGTTTTAACATCTACTGCGTATTTCCATACACGTTTTAAGAAGCGATGTGCGCCTTCAACACCTGAGTCTGACCATTCAAGCGTTTGCTCTGGTGGTGCTGTAAACATCATAAATAAACGCACTGTATCTGCACCGTATTGGGCAATTACTTGTTGTGGGTCTATACCGTTGTTTTTAGACTTCGACATTTTACTCATGCCTGATGAGAATACCGGCTCACCGTCTTCTTTATGCCATGCTTTAGTTACGCGGCCCTTGTCGTCGGTTTCGGTATTTACATCGCTTGGCGAAATCCATACATCGCCGCCTTTTTCATCTTTACGATAAAATGTTTCAGCAAGCACCATACCTTGACAAAGTAAGCGGTCGAACGGCTCGTCTGAATTTACTAAACCAAAGTCACGTAATAATTTATGGAAAAATCGCGAGTACAATAAGTGTAAAATAGCGTGCTCAATACCACCAATGTATTGGTTTACTGGTAACCAATAGTTAGCAGCCGCTGGATCTAGCATGCCTTCGTCGTAGCGTGGGCTACAGTAGCGTGCGTAGTACCAAGATGATTCCATAAAGGTGTCAAACGTGTCAGTTTCGTGAAACGCAGGTGCGCCATTTACTGTTGTTTTAGCCCATTCAGGGTCTGCTTTAAGAGGTGACGTTACACCATTCATTACCACATCTTCTGGTAAGCGAACTGGTAGCATATCTTCTGTTGCTGCAAGTTCTTTGCCTTCTTCGTCGCTCAGCATTGGGATTGGAGAGCCCCAATAACGCTGACGGCTCACACCCCAGTCACGTAGACGGAAGTTTACTTTGCGCTCCCCAACACCGAGTGCTTCAAGCTTGTCGGCAATGGCTTTAAACGCGGCGTCAAAATCAAGACCATCAAATTCACCTGAATTTACAAGTACGCCTTTATCGGTAAATGCTTCTTGCTCAAGGTTTACTTCAAGACCTGAGCCTTCAACCGGTGCAATTACTTGTTTAATATCTAGGCCGTAAGCCGTTGCAAATTCAAAATCGCGTTGGTCGTGTGCAGGTACCGCCATAACAGCGCCTGAGCCGTAATGCATTAATACAAAGTTAGCGACCCAAATTGGTACTTGCTCGCCCGTTAATGGGTGAGTTGCGTAAAAGCCTGTTGCTATGCCTTTTTTCTCCATTGTTGCCATGTCTGCTTCGGCAATTTTGGTGTTTTTGCATTCTTCAACAAACATTGCAACAGCATCGCTATTTTTAGCGGCTTCTTGTGCAATAGGGTGACCACCAGCAACAGCAACATACGTAACACCCATAAAGGTGTCTGGACGAGTTGTGTATACACTAAAAGTTTCGTCGTTATCGGTGCGTTTAAATTCAATATCACACCCTTCAGAGCGGCCAATCCAGTTACGCTGCATTGTTTTAACTTGCTCTGGCCAATCTTCCAACTTGTCTAAATCGTCAAGTAGTTCTTGTGCGTAGTCGGTAATTTTAATAAACCACTGTGGAATTTCTTTTTGCTCAACCACAGCGCCTGAACGCCAACCGCGACCGTCAATAACTTGCTCATTAGCTAATACTGTTTGATCCACTGGATCCCAGTTAACCGTCGACATTTTTTTATACACTAAGCCTTTTTCGTAAAGCTTAGTGAAAAACCACTGCTCCCACTTGTAGTATTCTGGATGACACGTCGCAATTTCGCGATCCCAGTCATAACCAAAACCTAATTGCTTAAGCTGTGTACGCATGTAGTCAATATTTTCGTATGTCCACTTAGCAGGTGCTGTTTTGTTTTTAATAGCAGCGTTTTCTGCAGGTAAACCAAACGCATCCCAACCCATAGGTTGCATTACGTTTTTGCCTTGCAGGCGCTGGAAACGAGAAACAACATCACCAATGGTGTAGTTACGTACATGACCCATATGCAGTCGACCACTCGGATAAGGAAACATAGAAAGGCAATAATACTTTTCTTTGCTCTCATCTTCAGTGACTTTAAATACCTGGTTTTCTTCCCAGTAGCTTTGTACTTTTGACTCTATATCTTGCGGGTTATATTGCTCTTGCATCTATGGTTCCAGACTTCTTGCAAACTAATAAAAAATTGCCATTAGGATACCCCAAATAAAGTGCTATTCACAGCGTCAAAAACGCGGTTTTGATAAATTCTAACCTTCAGTTCAGGTTAACCTATACTTATCTAAGTTATAGGGTGATTTAACAGCAATTTTGAAGGAGTAAAAAATGGCAGATTATAAAGCATGGCTTGGCGATTTAACCAAATGGCTAAAAGATGTAAAAGATCATGAAGTAAAAGACGCAGTTACTCGATTTGTTGAATCTGAGCAGGCACTTAAAGATTTAGGGCAAGAAAGATACGCTTTATATAAAAGTTATTTACAGCGCGATATAGAACATGTCCAAGAAAACGAATCGCACTATAATTCGCTTGCATGGCAAGAGCTTAAAGAATCATTATGGTTTGAGCTTTCGCACATAGAAGATAAAACTCAGCTTGAGTGGCAATCTCTTAGTCAAGATTTTAAGCACAATGGTGTGTATCACGCAGGCGAATGGATAGCCATGGGCACATTAGTATGTAAGAATTGCACCCATAGTTACGATGTTTATCACGCGACACAAATTACACCGTGTATTGAATGTGATGGAATCTATTTTAGTCGTAAGGCGCTGCACCCTTAAATATAATTATTAAGTGGCTGCGGGCCACTTAATACGCCCAAAGGCCAGCGAATATGTTGGTAAAAAAAGAAGTTAGAATGACGAAAAAATTGCTGCCACTATCTGTTTCAAAGCTCGCACCGAGTATTTCTACTAATCACGTACATACGTGTATGAGCAATCCATACCCCGAGCAACTAACATTTATAGGCCAACAACGCGCCCAAAGTGCCTTAGATTTCTCTTTAGGGATGGAACTACCTGGTTACAACGTTTATGTAATGGGCGAGGCTGCCCATGGGCGCTTTACGCTTGTTAAAGATAAACTTAAGCAACACGCAAAAGACCGCCCAACCCCAAACGAATGGCTATACGTAAATAATTACGATGACCACAGAGAGCCTATCGCGCTGTTTATGCATGCAGGGCAAAGTAAGCAACTTAGTGACGACATAGATTCATTTTTAGATGAAGTACTCGACACATTTCCTGCTGCATTTGATAACCCAGGATATCAACGCAAAAAAAAATCAATCGACCGTGAATTTAACGATGCCTACGACAGTGCTATTACCGCAGTAGAAATTGCGGCATTTGAGCAAAGTGTTGCATTAGTCGAAGAAAAAAATTCAGTTGGGTTTGCACCGCTTGTAGATGGTAAACAATTAAGCGATAGCGAATTTGGCGAACTTGAAGAAACGTTACGCGAAGAGTTTTTTGAAAAAATTGAAAAGCTAGAAGATGCATTAATAGAAGCGTTAATTGAGCTGCCACGCTGGAAGCGCGAATCAAAAGAAAAACAGCGTAATCTTAAAAAGTCGACTGCAGAGCAGGCCACAAAACCGCTTTTAAAAGACTTAGAACATAAATATGCAACTCATATTGGTGTACTGCGTTATTTAAAAGATATACGCGTTGAAATTATAGACGCGGTACTTGAGTGGCTCGATGACGAAGACGAAAGCGAAGAAAGCAAAGAAGACTTTGATCGTAAAGGCATGCTTACCGACTTTTTTGCACCTAATATTTTAGTTGAGTTTAAAGAAGACGATGCAGCACCCGTGGTGTACGAGCCCAATCCAACATTTGGTAATATATTTGGTAAAATTGAGTATTCCACATCGCAAGGGTCTTTAATTACCAGTTATCGCTCTATTCAGCCGGGAGCATTGCACCGTGCTAATGGCGGTTATTTAATTATGGATGCTGAAAAGGTAATGGCTAACCCTCAAGTGTGGGATGGTTTAAAACTTTCGCTTAAAACGCATCAAATTAAAAACGACTTACCGTATCAAGATAGCTCAGTAGGTAGTAGTTTTACACTGCGCCCGCAGCTTATACCGCTTGATGTGAAAATTATTTTATTAGGCTCGCGCGAACTGTATTACACCATAGGTGAATACGATGAAGAGTTTGCAGAGTTATTTAGAGTATTAGCTGACTTTGATTACTACTTACCAAGTAGCGATAAATTACAGTACCAATTTATAACTAAAGTTACCGAGTACTGCGAGCAAACATTAAAGTGCACTACCACGCAAGCTGCTATGGTGCGTTTACTTAAGTTTAGCTACCGCCAAGCAGAGCATCACAATAAGCTTTCTGCGCGCTTTGCTGATGTACTTGAATTAGTTGCAGAGGCAAGTTACTACGCAAAACAAGATAAATTAACTGTTATAGATGCGCATCATATTGATGAAGCCATTGAAGGTAAGCAATACCGTACCGGCCAAATTAGTGAAAACATGCTAAGCGATATAAAAGAAGGTCACACACTTATTGCAACCGACGGCCAAGCCATTGGTAAAGTAAATGGCTTAACCGTATTACACATTGGCGATACTTCTTTTGGTACCCCTGCGCGTATCACGGCAACGGTTTATGCTGGCGCCGATGGCGTAATAGATGTTGAACGTGAAGCCGAGCTTGGTAAAGCAATTCACTCAAAAGGGGTAATGCTACTTACCGGTTATTTAGGTAATAAATACGCGCAGCACTTTAGCTTAACGCTTAGCGCTAATATCGCTATTGAGCAAAGCTACGGTTATATAGATGGCGATAGTGCATCTTTGGCAGAGTTGTGTGCGCTTATTTCGTCTATTACAAGCCTACCTATTAGCCAATCAATTGCACTGACAGGCTCTATTAACCAACATGGTGATGTACAGGCTATTGGTGGCGTAAACGAAAAAATAGAAGGCTTTTTCAAACTGTGTAAAATGCGTGGCTTAACAGGTTCGCAAGGCGTTATCATTCCTAAATCAAACCAAGTTAACTTAGTGCTTGATGACGAAATACTTAATGCGGTTGAAGCGGGTAAATTTAATATTTACGCAGTTGAAACCGTAGACCAAGCGCTTAACCTGTTAATGGATATAGAAGCTGGCGATATTATTGATGACCAGTATCCAGAAAACTCAGTAAACGGAATTGCGCTTGCTCGCCTTAAAGAAATTGCCGACATAGTTAATGGCGATAACGATGACGAAAAAGACGAAGAACTAGATAACGAAAAAGGTTAATAATGATCAATATAATTTTGGCGGTGGTTATCGCCATTTTTTGTTTTTTAATATTTCAAAATAGTAAAAAAGCAAAACAACAAGCAGGCATAAATGCAAAAATAGGGGCAGATTACTTAGCCGCTAACGCAAAAGTAGAAGGTGTAGTAGAAACAGCTTCTGGCTTGCAGTTCAAAATAGTAAACAAAGGTGAGAGTGAAAACACACCAAGCCCAACAAGTATGGTTAACGTGCATTACCACGGCACACTAATCGACGGCACTGTATTTGACAGCTCAGTAGAGCGTAAAACACCGATTAGCTTTGGCTTACACCAAGTGATTAAAGGTTGGACTGAGGGCTTACAACTGATGAGCCCAGGCGATAAATACATTTTTTATGTACCGCACCAATTAGCATACGGCGAAAAACGTGTAGGGAGTATTCCTCCTGCCTCAGTACTTATTTTTGAAGTAGAGCTACTGGCAATTGAGTCTTAGTGATTAAATAACAAGGAAGTAAATTATGAATAAAGATGAATTACTTAAAATAGCCAAAGGTGATATTAACTTTACCTTTCAATCTATTATTTATGCATTAGCGCTATGCTTACTAGTTGCAGCTGTTTTTTTACTAGAGATGAGCGTTAACCTACAAATGGGTTTAATAGTTTGTATTATCGGTGTGTTTGGAATGACTATTTATAATAATTTAAATACTCGTCTAAATGCGGCGCTTGCCCTTATTTCGCTCTCGCAAGATAACCAAAGCACTAAGTAAGTAACGAGTTAGTTTGATAAATTGGTATAAGCCTTACTTTAATAAAGTGGGGCTTTTTGCTTTTAGCTAACAATAAAATTTACTCAAGGGTTTTAATACGAGGTCGATACCTATAATAGTTACAAAGCTATTTTAGGGATAAAATAATGAAGATTTCAGCGGCTTCCATTCCATACCAAGTACACAGCTCAAATACTCAACCTTTAGCGCAATCAGATAAACTACCTGTTGAAAAAGCGAGTGAAGAAAAGAGCGAGGAAGAGAATGAGGAAGAGCCAAAATATGTGTTATCAAAGTTTTTAGATACCAAAGCCGAAGAGTATAGTGAAGATAATGCAACGTTTGGCAGTCACTATAAAAACCTAGAAAAAGTATACAAGCACTTCGCTGGGCGAGTTATTGCGCTGCAAGAGCAAATTAATAAACTTAAACAAAGCCCCGTACAACGTAGTATAACTATAAACACTTCTGTAAGTGAGCCGAATAAAAGTGATGCGAGTTTAACTTTAGATGCTGAGCACCTAGGTGTAAAACAATATAAAAACACGCAACAGCAAGAACAAATAGATATGTTAGAGCTGCAATTAGGGGAGTTAAAATCAGAGCAAGCGGCAATAAAGCAACAAATGGTTGAACTGGTTATTAATGAACTAAAGAGGCGGGGCGACGACTATACTATTTAGCGCGACCAACATGCTGTTGGGTTAGCTTTTAAACTCAATTTTACCCACTTCAAGTTTAAACTTACCTTCTTGCTTGCCTGCAATCATAAAGCCTAGCTGTTTTATATCATCAAAATCAATAATAGGTTGTTGCTCAAGCACGCGACCGCGATACGTTAAAGTAAAATCACTCGGAGCAAAGTTTATATCTACCCATTCATTTTTTACTGTTTTAAATGAGTGAGTGTACGCTGCGCCATCAAGGTAATTGGTAGTTCTGAGCCTAAGCTGATAGATTTGTCCATCACCTTTAACACGCAGCGCTATAGCTTTAGTATTTTGGCTTTGTGTACTTAGCTCTGTACGTATTGATGCAAAGCCGCCGTTATTATCAAGCGAAACATTGCCTGTAAAAAGCAAACTTTCTTGAGTTTGTGTTACTTGGCTATTAGATACACCGCCCATTACTGAGTCGTTAACAACGTACCAGCGCTGGTTTGCATTAGCTTGTGCACTTACAACTAATAAATTAAATACAAAAAGTGAGGATAGTTGTTTGGTGATCATGGCTTACTCCTAATTACTTTAAGCTTATCAATACGGATAAACATATTATTTGTTCACTTATTTAAAGTTAATTATTTTTACGGCTCCATTTTTTCATGATTTTTTCAAACATAATTTCTTTATCAGTTTTATCCTCAGGACAGGGTTTACCGCTACCCTGAGGCATGCCATTACTACCAAATACGGTTGAAGTATCAATTAAATAGCATTTACCGTTAAATTTTTCTAATCGTCGTGTGCCAGTTGTATTTTGGCTAATAACTTCTGAATTATCAGATTTTACTGGCGTTTTAATTGTGGGCTTATTGTTTATCTCTTCATTTTCAGAGCTTTTATCTTCACCAAAGGAGACCATTTTTTTATGAGTCATATTATTTACAGGAGAGCCAAATAGCGGCGCGTATGGATTTAGCTTTTTAAATGTTTGAGAAGCTTTTGTTGTAGGCTCTGAAGGCGCTGCTACCATGGGTTCAACAGGTTTTACAGGGGCTTTTTTAAGCTCTGTTTGTGCCTTTGGTAACGTGATGGTTTTGGCTTGCGTTTTTTTAGTTACCCTTACTTTGGCTTTTGTAGAATCTTTTTTTATAGGTGTAGTGTTAGAGGTCGCTGAATTTGGTGCATCAGTTTTAGTGTTTACAGGTTTTATATCAGGCGCATTGGTTGTTGTAACAACTGAGCTTAGCTTAGGTAGGCTTGCTAAATTAACCGTAACATAGGCCTGTATTATTGCGTTTTTTTCCTCCTTTGGCGGCGCAACTTTAATAGATTGCGAAAACAAAAAGTACAACACAATAGCGTGTATACACAACGAGATAACCCACGGCCATGCATTCCCTTTATTCACATCAAACCCTCAACTTAATAGTGCTGTTAAGAGTCAATAAAATACATTTAGTTCACCTAAAGTTAATGTGTTTTACTTTGTGGCTTTATTGCAGATACAACAAAACTATTTTGCAGTTTTTGTTGTTTTTGCATGTGCTTGGTTACGTTATTATGAGCGCAATCAAACTTAGGAGGCATTATGACATTACTTTTTGAACCAATAGAACTTGCAGGTAAAACATTAAAAAACCGTATTGTTATGCCCCCAATGACTCGCTCGCGTTCAACACAGCCTGGCGATATAGCTAACGACTTAATGGCAACATATTACGCACAGCGCGCAAGTGCCGGACTAATTGTAAGCGAAGGCACACAAATTAGTGAGCTTGGTAAAGGTTACGCTTGGACTCCGGGTATTTATTCAAATGAGCAAGTTGCAGGCTGGAGTAAAGTAACAAACGCAGTACATAGCGCTGGTGGAGTGATGTTTGCTCAGCTTTGGCATGTTGGCCGTGTTACCCACAGTGACAACACTGGTGGCGTGCAGCCTATTTCTGCATCGGCCATTGCCGCAAAAGACGTAAAAGTATTTGTAGATACAAACGGCGCACCGGGGTTTGTAGACACCCAACTCCCACGCGAAATGAGCAAACAAGATATTACGCATGTCATAGGCGAATTTCGCCAAGCAGCTAAAAATGCAGTTAATGCAGGGTTTGATGGCATAGAGCTTCATGCTGCAAATGGTTACCTTATTAATCAATTTTTAGACTCAGAGTCAAATGCTCGCACCGATGAATATGGTGGCAGTGTGCAAAACCGAATGCGCTTTTTAATTGAAGTGGTACATGCTGTTAGCGACGAAATTGGTAGCAGCAAAGTAGGCGTAAGACTTGCCCCGTTAACAACTCTTAATGGCACTGTAGACGAAAACCCTAAGGAAACTTACTTAGCGGTTTCTGAGGCACTAAATAAAGCCGGTGTAGGTTACATGCATATAGCCGAAGCCGATTGGGATGACGCACCTTTAATGAGTGTTGAATTTAAAAAATCGATTCGCAAAGCCTACAGTGGAGTATTAATTTACGCAGGTAAGTACACCAAAGAGCGCGCAGACAAAGCACTTAGCGAAGGCTGGGCCGACATGATTGGCTTTGGTCGCCCGTTTGTATCAAACCCAGACTTACCAGCACGCTTAAAGCAAGGCAAGCCACTTAACAGCCACAACCCCGACACTTTGTTTGGTGGCGCAGAACAAGGCTACACCGATTATCCAACGGTATAATTGCTAGTAAGTAATTAACATTGAGTAAAAACATGAAGGGCTGCATTTTATGCAGCCCTTTTTTGTGCATTGATTCTAATAGCTTTACCTTGAGCAAAAAATAAAAAACGCGTAAGTTAACCGGGTTACCTATTTTAATAACAAGAAAATAAATGAAAGCCACAGAAATAGAACAATTAGAATTATCAAATTCTGAAACCCGAGAAATTATTACACCCTACGCTTTTAAAATTGACAGCGCTTTACTGGGCTTGCCTTTAGCTACGCCAATTCGGCGTGCACTAGCGATTATTATTGATGTTGCACTGATATTTTTAGCGGCCAAGCTTAGCGCTGCTTTAATAGCGTTTGTTGCTGCAATGGCTTTTTATAAAGGTACGGCCCAGCAATACCTTCCAAAAATGTCGAATGTGTGGCGAAGAATCTTAAAAATAACGGCAGCAAGTATTTTATTTGTAAGCGCACTTACTGTGCTTTCAATTGGCATTGATTACTTAGAAGACGATAACGCTGATCAAGCTTTAGCTGTTCAGGGCGTAAAAATACAAGATGAAATTCAGCTTACTCCCACAGAAAAGCAACGGGTAAATACTTATTTAGCGCAAACAGCTGATGAAAGCTGTGAGCAACCTTGCCAACAAAACGCGTTTGATAATTTAATTGGGCAAGTTCCCAAATTAGCAGAAATGGACGACCTACAAAGCCCACAACTTGCTACCGTACTTTTACAACTATTAGTGCTCAGTGAAAATAACGAAATAAAGCCTGCACAGTTAACAGAAGAAAAACCTGCACAAACAAGCACAAATAGTATTTTGCAGTGGAGCAAAGGCATTATTCAAGACTTAGGCTTAGGTTTTGGCTGGGCTGCTGTTTACTTTACGTTGTTCTCGTTACTTTGGCGCGGCCAAACCCCGGGTAAAAAGGTTTGTAATATCCGTGTTGTAGCCCTAAGCGGCGAGCCATTAGGTTTATTAGATTGTTTTGGTCGCTACGGCGGCTACGGCGCAGGCTTTGCCACAGGCTTGTTAGGGTTTTTACAGATATATTGGGACCCAAACAGACAAGCCATTCAAGATAAAATATCAGCAACAGTGGTTATTAAAGGCAACTTGAATCAAGTTGTAAATGTTGAAACGGTAGAAGAGACTGTAAAAAGTTAAGTTTGCTCTTATTAATTACAAGGATGGTTATGAAAGCTTTATTAATGGCGTTTAGTTATCTGTATTTTATTACAGCTTCGTATGCGTCAGAAAATATTGTGTTAGCAAAAAAACATCAGCTTAAGTCTATTATTTTAGGTGAGCAGCGCAGTTATAGTGTTTATTTACCGCCAAGCTACAAGCAAAACCTCGAACGAGTATATCCTGTTATTTACTTGCTTGATGGCGACCCAACCCATTTAAAAGCCTTAGCGGGGCTTGTTGAAGCACTCAGTACTGAGCGGCTAGAAAAACAAATTCAACAAGCAATTATTGTCGCTGTTCCTAATAGTAAAAATGCGATAAGAGAGCGCGACTTTACCCCTACTAATGTCGATTGGACTTTTAACGGTAAGCTACTCGAAAAATTTGAAAACATTGGCAATGCCGCAAACTACACCGCTTTTTTTGAAAAAGAACTTATTCCCTTCATTAATAAAAATTACCGTACATCAAATAAGCGGGTATTAATTGGGGAATCTTTCGGTGGCTTGTTCGCAAGCTATGTTTTACTTACCAATCACTCTTTATTTACTGATTACTTAATTATTGATGCAACCTACCTTTGGGATAATAATTATCTCAATCGTTATTTTGACGAGCAACAGCTTATAAACAAGCAGCTTAAAGGCAATGTATATTTTACTTTTGCTAATAATGCAGCTTTTGGTGAAATTGGAGAGGCTAATTATAAATGGGGCTTAGAGCTTGCTAAAAAACTAAAAGTGCACCCGAGTAATAGTTTATATATAAATCAACGTTACTTTGAAGAAGAAACTCATGGCACGGTGGCAGCGCTTAGTTGGTACTATGGTTTAAAAAGCTTATTACAAAAATAAGTCTTAATTTATATACTAGGTTAGTGAAAGGAGTAATTTTGGGTATATTGTTAACGAAATTTAGTAGTGAAAAATTAAAAGGGAATTAAATGAGTAATAATTTTAATGAGGCTATAAAGGGCTTTTTTTGGGGGGTAGGGTTTGTAATAGCAACACTCGGTGGTATCAGTGTGTACGCGCTAACAATAGCCGCAGAAGTTGATAGTGGCTTTAAAGAGCAGGTATCAAATAAAGCATTGGAGGGCACTGACGACTTAAATAGTGATTATAAACTTACCCTTTCTGATATCTTTAAAGAAAATGGGCGAGTAAGAATAACTGCCGAGTTAAAAAATATCACCAATGAAAGCATATATGCAGGTGGTGTTATAGCATCTACATTCGATAAAAACGGAAAGTTTGTTGGTAATTGTTTAGGTAAAAGCGATGATATTTTTATAGAACCAAATAAAAGTAGCTATATTGATATTCATTGTAATCTACTGAGGCCACAGGTGAGCAGAGTACACTCAGCAAAGCTAAAGTTTAAGTGGTTTTGATAGTTGCTGTAAACTACCCCCATAGAAAGCAAAAAGCATAACGAGTAGTTATGACTAAAAAGTTATTTAGTTGGGAGCGTGGACGCCAATAGTCGGGTTACGATAAAATGTTACTATGCTGTATGCTAACCTCATTTAAATTTGATACTTAATTAAACTCCCGCAAGTAAGTGAAATAAAGTCGCATACCGATAAAGTTAAAGTCGGTCGGCATTTAGGCTCAATCTCAATATTGTATTGATGTATGCCGTTAAAGGTGGTGAGTTTATCTGTGAAAATCCAATTATAAATTACAGTCGAGTTTAACTTTTTAAACCTGATATTGAGCAACAGCAAGCATTAAAAATAGAACAAAGCTCGTTATATTTTTAGCATAGGCTAGATTAAAAAGTAAATTTGCGTAGGTTGGGTAGAGCGAAGCGAAACCCAACAATAAACACTTTTTTAAATAGCTGTCCACCGACAGCTATTAATTTTAATTCACTTTCTCAACCTAACCCCAAACCCAACAACTCCCATCAACAACACAAATCCCCACACAAACACATTGCCGTATTGGCTGTACACGCTGTCGCCTTTTATAAGCTTAATTTTGGCTTTCAATATGGTAGCTTCAAACTGAGGCATGGTTTGTTGTGTGTGGCTTATAGGGTCGTATACGACGCTTACACCATTGTTAGTAACACGCACTAGAGGGCGTTGTAGTTCGAGCGCGCGCATACGGGCTATTTGCATGTGTTGCAAAGGCCCAATAGAGTCACCAAACCAGGCATCGTTACTTACTGTAAAGAGTAGGTCGGAATCGCTTTTGTAATTACCGCGTACTAAATCTGCAAAAACAATTTCGTAGCAAATAGCAGGGAGTAGGTTATAGCCATTGGCGCGCAAGTTGTTTTGCACTTTGTCGCCACGGGTAAACGATGACATAGGCAAATCGAATAATGGGGCAATAGGGCGCAAAAAGTCTTGAAACGGTACAAATTCGCCAATAGGTAGTAGCTGGTGTTTTTGATAGCGGTTTTTATCAAGGTAATGGTAATGCCCATGCTCGTCGCCACGTTCTTTATTACCGACCACAATAAGTGTGTTGAATATATTTTTGGTGTCTCGCTGGTAGTCAACAATACCGGTTACAAGGGCGGTTTGATTAAACGAGGCGGCACTGTCTAAATTGGCTAGGTAGGAATCGGCAAGCATTTCTATTTCAGGCACTGCGGCTTCTGGCCATACTATTAAGTCGGCATCCCAATGTGGACGTGTCATGTCTTGGTATTTGCTCATTGTGGTCCAAAACTCACTTGGCTCAAAGCGCAGGTGTTGCTGTATGTTCCCTTGTACGAGCAATACTGACATGTTTTTATCTGTGTAATGAATGCTGCCTGTGGTATTTGCACCTGTATAAATAAGCGCAACAGCTGTCGCAGTAACCGCCGGGGTTTTAAAATCTTTTTGGGTAAGTCTATATAGTGCAAAGCCAATAGCCACACATGTTAGTGTTAAGCCAAACTCGCCAATATAAGGGGCGAGCAGCCTTAAAGGTCCGTCGGTTTGTGTGTAGCCAAAGCTTAACCACGGGAAACCGGTAAGTACGGTGCCACGTAAATACTCACTAATTGCAAAGCAGGCAATTAGTAATGCGCCAAAGCTTTTAGGGCCACTAGCAAAGCGTGTAGTTGCCCAAAAGGCAAGTGCGGGAAATAATGCTAAGTATGAGCACAAAAAAGCCATTAACGAGAGCGACGCTATAAGCGGCATACCGCCAAAGGTGGCAATAGAAACATGTACCCAGCTTATACCTGCACCAAACCAGCCTAGGCCAAATATAAAGCCATATCTAGCGGCGGTTTTTGCGTGTGCTTTACCGGTATTATTGGGATTAATGCAAAAAATTATGGCGCCAAGGCTAATAAATACGATGGGCCAAATTTCAAAAGGGGCATAGCCAAAAGTTAAAACAAGGCCCGCAACGAGTGCGAGCCATGCTTTTTTATCTTTTGCTAATAGGGTAAGTCTAGTTAGCAGTTTCTTCACTGTCGTTATCATCAGCCTTAGGAACGGTGACTTGCAGTTGCAAAATACGACGATTGTCGGCGTTGGTTACTTTAAATTGGTAACCTTCTATGTCAATCGTTTCACCACGGCTTGGCATATGGCCAAATGCGTGCAGTACAGTTCCGCCAATAGTATCGGCTTCGTCTGTGCTGTAGCCTGTTTTAAAATGCTCGTTAAAGTCATCTACAGGTGTGAGTGCTTGCACTACATGGACATGTTTAGCAAGTTGACGAATATCTTGATGTTCTTCTTCTTCGTCGTGCTCATCTTCGATTTCGCCAACAATTATTTCAAGAATATCTTCAATCGTTACTAAGCCCGATACGCCGCCGTATTCGTCAATAACAACAGCCATATGGTAGCGTTGCTGACGGAATTCGTTTAGCAATGTATCAACACGTTTGCTTTCAGGTACTACCATTGCTGGGCGTAAATAATCGCGTATTGATGGTAAATGCTCGTCTTTATTTAAGATCAGTGGCAATAAATCTTTAGCGAGTAAAAAACCTTCTACATGATCTTTGTCTTCAATCACAACTGGAAAACGTGAGTGAGTTGAGTCAACCATCATTGGAATTAGTTCTTCAAGCGGGCTGTCGATCTCAAGAGTGATCATTTGTGAGCGCGGAACCATTATGTCTCGCACTTTAAGCTCAGACACGCCAAGCACACCTTCTATCATCTCTTTTGTTTCTGGATCGATTACGTCTCGTTCTTGCGCATCGGCAATAACTTCGACCAGCTCTTCTCTATTCTGGGGTTCCCCTTGCAACATTTGGGCTATTCTGCCCAACCACGTTTTGCCAGAAGAACCCTGGCTAGATTGCGAGTTACCGTCGCTCATTGCGTCTAATTGCTCCGTTAATTTAAATATCGTCCCGGTATGGGTCTGCTATGTTTAGCTCTGCAAGTAATTGCTTTTCGATGCTTTCCATCTCTAAAGCATCGTCACTCTTTATATGGTCAAATCCAAGCAAATGCAAGCATCCGTGAATAACCATGTGAGCAAAGTGGTCATGAAATGACTTCTCTTGCTCAATTGCTTCAGCTAATACAATGGCTGGGCAAATAATTAAATCACCAACCAAGGGAATATCTATGCCTGGTGGTGCTTCAAATTCGAACGACAGTACGTTGGTCGGTTTATTTTTACCGCGATAGTCGTTATTAAGTTGTTGCGATTGCGCTTCGTCGCTAATAACGATACTGAGTTCGGACTCGTCACGGTATTGGCTAAGGGCTTTGTCGGCCCATAGTGCAAATTGTTCTTCGCTTGGGAGGTTGTCAAACTCACAGGCTATTTGTAAATCAAGTTCGGTTGTCAAAGTATTACTCTTTAGTAGTAGGCTGTTGAAGAGCAGCGAGTGCGTCTTTTGCATTTTGCTTTTCAATGCGCTTAAGTCGCTCGCTTTCGTCGTTACGCTCGTAGGCTTCAACTATGCGTGCTACAACAGGGTGGCGTACTACGTCGTGGGCTTTGAAGTAGTTAAAGCTAATTTCGTTTACGCCATCAAGCACTTCAATTGCATGGCGAAGGCCTGAGCGTGTGCCACGAGGTAAATCGACCTGTGTAATATCGCCTGTAATCACCGCTTTTGAGTTAAACCCTATACGGGTTAAAAACATTTTCATTTGCTCAGCGGTGGTATTTTGGCTTTCGTCTAAAATAATAAAGGCATCGTTTAAAGTACGTCCGCGCATGTAAGCAAGCGGTGCGACTTCGATGATATTTTTTTCGATGAGCTTTTCTACTTTTTCAAAACCTAGCATTTCAAAAAGCGCATCGTAAAGAGGGCGCAGGTATGGGTCTATTTTTTGACTTAAATCGCCAGGTAAAAAGCCAAGCTTTTCGCCAGCTTCTACAGCAGGGCGCGTTAGTAATATACGGCGTATTTCTTGGCGCTCAAGAGCGTCGACGGCGGCTGCAACTGCAAGGTAAGTTTTACCAGTACCTGCAGGGCCAATACCAAAGGTAATGTCGTGGTTTAAAATATTAGCTACATAAACACCTTGGTTGTCGTTACGTGGTTTAATTACACCACGGCGGGTTTTAATAACCATTTCTTTGCCATAAGCGCTGCTGGATGCATCTTGCTCTAAGGCTTTTGATTCGGTAATAGCTAAATGAACGGCGTCGGGTTCTATTTCGCCTAAAACACCACGAACTGGCTGAGTATCAACATAAAGGTTTTTTAAGATTTCTACAGCGCCGGCGCAGTTGTGTAGTTTACCGGTTACTTTAAAAAAGTTGTCACGGTGAATTATTTCAACAGCCAGGTGGCGTTCAATTTGTTTGATGTTTTCGTCAAACGGGCCACATAAAGAAGATAGGCGTTTGTTATCGGCAGGTTCTAAATAAATCTCTAATGTTTTTAACTGATTACTCAAAATTGCTTCCTATAGTACTGCGCCAGCGTTAACTGGCGCTAATTGTGTGACTAAGGAACGAAAGTAGCTACGCCAATTTCGTTAACAGTGTCTGGTTTTGGCTCTGCAGCTGCAGCTTTAGTTAAAATAGCTGAAGGAGCTACTTCACGTCGTAAGTTCATTTCTGATTCTGTACGAATTAAGTCACCACGTAAAGAGTTAGGTAGTGCTTCGGTAATACGTACATCAACAAACTGTCCGATCACTGTGTGCGGGCCAACAAAGTTTACTACACGGTTGTTTTCTGTACGGCCACGTAATTCCATAGGGTTCTTCTTAGAAGGACCTTCAACAAGTATACGTTGCTCTGTATCGAACATTTGACGACTAATTTGCTGCGCCATTTGTGTAATACGGTTTTGTAGTAAGTATAAGCGCTCTTTTTTCTCTTGCTCTGTTACGTCATCTGGCAAATCTGCCGCTGGCGTACCTGGGCGTGCGCTGTAAATAAAGCTAAAGCTCATATCAAAACCTATGTCGCTAATAAGCTTCATGGTTGCTTCAAAGTCTTCTTTGCTTTCGCCTGGAAAACCAATAATGAAATCTGACGACATGCTTAAGTTAGGACGAATTTTACGTAACTTACGAATTGTCGATTTGTATTCAATTGCCGTATGGCCACGTTTCATTAGGTTTAATATACGGTCTGAACCACTTTGTACTGGTAAATGTAAGTGATCTACAAGCTCTGGCACATCGGCGTAAACGTCGATTATATCTGGGGTAAATTCTACCGGGTGCGATGTGGTGTAACGAATACGGTCAATACCATCAATAGCTGCAATAAGACGAATTAAATCAGAAAAGTAACAAATTTCACCATCGTGCGTATCACCGCGGTATGCGTTTACGTTTTGACCTAAAAGATTTACTTCACGTACGCCTTGCTCTGCAAGTTGTGCAACTTCAAGTAGTACGTCATCTACTGGGCGACTAACTTCTTCACCGCGAGTATAAGGTACAACACAAAAAGTACAGTACTTAGAACAGCCTTCCATAATTGATACGAAAGCAGATGGGCCATCTGCTTTTGGCTCTGGCAGACGGTCAAATTTTTCAATCTCTGGGAATGAAATATCAACAACCGATGAGCCTTTGTCGCCTTGCACTTGTTTAATCATTTCTGGTAAACGGTGTAGCGTTTGCGGACCAAAAATAACATCTACAAATGGTGCACGTTGGCGAATAGAGTCACCTTCTTGTGAGGCAACACAACCACCTACACCAATGATTAAATCTGGCTTGTCGTCTTTTAATAACTTCCAGCGACCTAATTGGTGAAATACTTTTTCTTGTGCTTTTTCACGAATTGAACAGGTGTTAAGTAAGATTACGTCGGCATCTGTTGCATCTTCAGTTAGCTGGTAGCCGTTGGTGGCATCTAAAAGTTCAGCCATTTTCTGAGAGTCGTATTCGTTCATCTGACAACCCCAGGTTTTAATATGCAGCTTTTTGCTCATTGAAATATAGCCTCGTGTTCAATTCGATAGTGGCACAAAAATGTGCTTGAAACAGGATTAAGGAGCAAGCATGCTCACTTAAAGGAGGCGTATTTTAGCTGGATACCCGTCCAGATCCAAGTATAGTTTTCATGTTTGTGATCTCAAATCAATACGAGGCGAGTTTAATCAGCAGTTAGGGATATCCTCTGGTATAAAACAAATTAATTTTGATACAATCAAAACAGACTCAAGTAATAATAAAATGATGAAAAACATGACTAAAAATAATGTGATAGTAGTTGGTGGTGGCATGGTTGGCGCGGCTATGGCGATAAAGCTTGCTCAACAGGGCTTTGGCGTACGCATAATCGAAAAACACCTAATAGACCCATCACAGATTCTTAGTAGTGATAAGGTTGATATTAGAGTGTCGGCTATTAATCGTTTTTCAGAAAATTTACTTGATGAATTAGGAGCAATGCCGCTTTTAAGACAAAACCGCATAGCGCCTTATCAGCAATTAGAGGCATTTGAGCGCGGTGGTGATAATTTATTGTTTGACTGCGCCGATATAAACACCACGCATTTAGGCCACTTAATTGAAAATAGTTTAATTCAAGCAAGTTTATGGCAGCAATTTGATCATTATAAAATTGAGGTTATTGAGCAAGCCACGCCTATTACTAAAATAGAGCAAACGGATGATTTAATTACGCTTGTGTATGGAGCTCAAACCTATACCGCTGATTTAGTGATTGCAGCCGATGGCGGACAATCGCAGCTGCGTGCTAAAGCTAATATAGGAATTACCGGCTGGCAGTATCAGCAACATTGTATGGGGGTATTAATTAAACTCGATGCGCCGCAACAAATAAAAACATGGCAGCAGTTTACGCCAAGTGGGCCACTCGCATTTTTGCCAATGCAGGCACCATACGCTAATTTAATTTGGTACGATGATGCAAATACACTGCAAGCATTTAAAGGGCTAAACCCAGCTGAGCTAAAAATGCACATACTTAATAAATTTCCTGAACTTGCTGGAGACTTTGAAGTACAAACCCATGCAATATTTCCGCTTACTCGCCAACATGCTAACAATTATTCACAAGGGCGCTTAGTTTTAGTCGGTGACGCTGCACATACAATAAATCCCCTTGCAGGGCAGGGCGTTAATTTAGGTTTTCAGGACGTAGTGGCACTTGCTGAAGTTTTAGATAATGCTGCGGATATAGGGTGCCCGTTAACGCTTAAAGAATACGAGCGAGCTCGCCGTAAAGCTAATTTATTAATGATGAGCATGATGGATGCCTGTTACTTTGGCTTTTCTAACCAAGTTGCGCCACTTAAATGGGCACGTAGCCAGTTTTTAAAAATGGCTAATAATACAGGCCCTATAAAAAACTGGGTTTTAAAATACGCAATTAGCGGTGATTTAGGCTAAATTTAAAGTAGAGATTAAAAAGGCTCATTTATGAGCCTTTTTTTATGTCTGTTTTTAAGTGGACAAATAGTGACCCAGTTATATTAAATAAAATTTTAATTTGACTAGGGTTATATCACTAAACCGCAATTTAATAATTTTAAAGAGCCTATGTGTGGATAATTTTTTTTCAGTAATAATTATTTTAGGTGCGCTACTGCTAGTTGCTAGCTTAAAAACAACCTTTAAAGTTTGTAAAAAAACATCGCAAAGAGCGTGGAGTGTACTGTTATGCGCTATTGTCTGTTTTATTTTAGGGTATTGGTGGATACTTTATTACTTTTCAAATTACGATACGGCACCAATAATAAGAAATGCAGTTGCCACAATATTATTTGGTGGTGCAGGGTTTGTTTTCTTAGTTGTCAAACTGAGTTTGAAAAGCATCCTTAAAATAGAGCAAGCAACGCAGTATCAAAAATATCAAACTGAGCACGATAACTTAACAACCTTACCCAACCGCAATAACTTTTTTAAATCCTTGAGTAAACAAGTCGATTACCCTTCTTCATTTGCATTATTTTATATTGATTTAAATAATTTTAAACAAATTAATGATGCGTTTGGTCATCAATGTGGTGATCAACTACTGGCTGCTTTTGCTAATAAGTTAAGCAAAGAACTATGTGGCATTGCTAAGTTATATCGAATAGGGGGGGATGAGTTTGCGTTCTTACTGAATACCGATACTGATGAAAGCATGGCTCACTGTGTAAATATTATAAACTCAGCCGTTAAAGCTCCGTTTTGTACACATGAGCAAATGGTTAAAATACAATTAAGTATAGGCGTAAGCCGTTTCCCAGATGATAGCCGATTACCCGACCAGTTACTAAAAAAAGCCAACTTGGCACTGCATGAAGCAAAAAAGACATTTCAACCTTTAGTAAATTACTCATCTGAAATAGGTAAACGAGCTGAGGACTTTTTTGATTTATCAGTCAAAATTAAAGCCGCGTTACACAAAGGTGAGTTCGAGCTTTATTTACAACCAATAATGAACTCCAAAGATATTCAATTGCATGGCCTAGAAGCGCTGATCCGATGGCCGCAAGCTGATGGTAGCTTTATTAGTCCTGAAAAGTTTATAAGTGTAGCTGAGCGTACAGGGCTTATTTTTGTTTTATCGAAATGGGTTGTACAAGAAGCAGTTAACCATATTAGAAAACTTAAACTGTTTGGGTTTACCGGTACTATTCATGTCAACTTATCAACGAAAGATATTGAAAGCAGCGAGTTTTACGAATTTATAATTAGCTTACTTACTACTGACCCGACTTTAAGTGATTCACTAATATTTGAAATTACAGAAGGGGCAATGATGACAAACATACCCGCAGCAAGAAAAATGATGCAGCAGTTAAGTATGCGTGGATTTAAATTTAGTGTTGATGATTTTGGTACGGGGTTTTCGTCACTGTCGTTATTAAGGGAGTTGCCCATAAACCAGATAAAAATAGATCAATCGTTTATCAAAGACATGCTCATTAATCCGCCTGATTACGCTATTGTAGAATCTACGTTGTTTTTGGCGAGCCGATTAAATTGCGATGTAGTAGCTGAAGGAATAGAAACCAAAGAAGTAGAACAAGCGCTATTGAGTATGAACTGTGATTATTTACAAGGGTATTTATATAGCAAACCAATAAATATAGACGAATTTATAAATGTATATTTAAGTACAGAAAAAGTAAGCTGAATTTAATGAATATTGAGAAGTTTTAGAGAAGGAAGTCAAATTGGCTGGGATACCAGGATTTGAACCTGGGAATGCCAGGATCAAAACCTGGTGCCTTACCGCTTGGCGATATCCCAACTATAAATTTGATATTAATTTTAGTTCTTAATAAGAACATGGTGCGGAAGGAGAGACTTGAACTCTCACATCCTAAGATACTGGAACCTAAATCCAGCGCGTCTACCAATTCCGCCACTCCCGCATCACTAATGTGCTCATTTAACCTCTAAGCTAGAGTAATTCTTTTATTCAACTTTCCTTGGTAGAAGAAGTTGGCTGGGATACCAGGATTTGAACCTGGGAATGCCAGGATCAAAACCTGGTGCCTTACCGCTTGGCGATATCCCAACAAAGAATTCTTTTATAATTTTAGTTCTTATCAGAACATGGTGCGGAAGGAGAGACTTGAACTCTCACATCCTAAGATACTGGAACCTAAATCCAGCGCGTCTACCAATTCCGCCACTCCCGCATCACTAATTTGCTCATTTAAACTCTAAGCAAGAGTCATTCTTTTATCCAACTTTCCTTGGTAGAAGAAGTTGGCTGGGATACCAGGATTTGAACCTGGGAATGCCAGGATCAAAACCTGGTGCCTTACCGCTTGGCGATATCCCAACAAAGAATTAATTGATATTTTTAGTTCGTATCAAGAACATGGTGCGGAAAGAGAGACTTGAACTCTCACAACCGAAGTTACTGGAACCTAAATCCAGCGCGTCTACCAATTCCGCCACTCCCGCATCGTTTGTGTTATAAAACACAGGTAGCTATTTTAGACTCTTCATTGAGTGCAATTTAACTCTTGCAGAGCCACTTCTAAAAATAGAAATGGTGGCTAAGACGGGATTTGAACCTGTGACCCCATCATTATGAGTGATGTGCTCTAACCAGCTGAGCTACTTAGCCATTGTTGGCTGGGATACCAGGATTTGAACCTGGGAATGCCAGGATCAAAACCTGGTGCCTTACCGCTTGGCGATATCCCAACAATAACAATTGATAGTTTTAATTCTTATCAAGAATTATGGTGCGGAAGGAGAGACTTGAACTCTCACATCCTAAGATACTGGAACCTAAATCCAGCGCGTCTACCAATTCCGCCACTCCCGCACACAAGGTAGTTATTTTAAACTCTTCATTGAGCAACAAAAAAATATGGTGGCTAAGACGGGATTTGAACCTGTGACCCCATCATTATGAGTGATGTGCTCTAACCAGCTGAGCTACTTAGCCATCTTTTTTTTGTTAGCACTTCATCGCTGAGTGCGGGGCGTATTATGCTGATATGACCCAAATTCGTCAACACCTTTTTTGCAAAAAAACACTTAACTGTGTTTGTTTGCAGGAAAATTAAGCTAAGCGGCTAAATTTTAATAAAAATGATGATTTTTTGAGTGCAATTCACATACAAAATTTGTCGCTAAATAAAAAAAGCAAAAACCAATAGTTTGAAGCTGTTTGATTATTCAACAAATTATTACGCTCTGGTTAAATCTTAACATTAATTTGTTTAAGAGGTACTTATTATTGAGGTTTGATCTTCTGCGCAGTGTGTTTTTTTAGATTAAACGTAGGCATTTAGGTTGGGGCTATATCAATTTTATAAGTTTATAACGTTGGAGGTACAAAAAAGGCTCGTAAAAACGAGCCTTTAAAATTATTACCAATACTAATTCGGTTTCATTTACCTTATACGTTGAACAAGAAGTTCATTACATCGCCGTCTTTAACAATGTACTCTTTACCTTCTTGACGCATCTTACCTGCTTCTTTTGCGCCGCTTTCACCTTTAAAGGCAACAAAGTCGTCAAAAGCAATCGTTTGCGCACGAATAAAGCCACGCTCGAAGTCGGTATGGATTTTACCCGCTGCTTGTGGCGCTGTTGCACCTACAGGGATTGTCCATGCACGCACTTCTTTAACACCCGCAGTGAAATAAGTTTGTAATTGTAGTAATTCATAACCACCACGAATAACAAGATTAAGGCCGGGCTCTTCTAAGCCAAGATCAGCCATAAACTCAAGCTTGTCTTCGTCATCTAATTCTGAAAGCTCAGATTCGATAGCAGCACATACAGGAACAACAATCGCATCTTCTGCTGCAGCAATAGCGCGTACACGGTCAAGGTATGGATTATTTTCAAAACCATCTTCAGCAACGTTTGCAATATACATAGTTGGTTTAATAGTTAAGAAGTTGATAGAGCTGATTGCTGCTTTTTCTTCTTTAGTTAATGCTAAAGCGCGTAAAGTTAAGCCTTCATCAAGATGCACTTTTACTTTTTCAAGTACGGCATTTTGCTCTTTGGCGTCTTTATCACCACCTTTTGCTTTTTTTGCGTTACGGAAAAGGGCTTTTTCAGCGCTATCCATATCAGCAAGTACTAACTCAGTGTTGATTACGTCAATATCGTCAGCAGGGTCAATAGTGCCTGCTACGTGTATGATGTTTTCATCTTCAAAACAGCGAACTACGTGGCCAATTGCATCGGTTTCACGAATGTTAGCTAAAAACTGGTTACCAAGGCCTTCACCTTTAGATGCGCCCTTTACCAAGCCAGCAATGTCTACAAATTCCATACTAGTGGTAAGAACTCGTTGAGGATTAACAATTTTAGCAAGTTCGTCTAGACGAGGATCTGGCACAGGTACCACACCTGTATTAGGCTCAATGGTACAAAAAGGAAAGTTAGCGGCTTCAATACCCGCTTTAGTTAGTGCATTGAAAAGCGTTGATTTACCTACGTTAGGCAAGCCAACGATGCCACATTTAAAACCCATAGTAAGATACCTTGTTTAGAATTCGTTTAAACGGTGTACTTGGACCCAAGTTACTAGGGTTTAAACGAATGTAGTCTGTTTTGTGCTTTTAACACACCATCTTTTGCAAGTATTTCCATGCAACGAACTGCTTCATCAACAGCAGCATCCATTTTTTCTTGGTCTTCTTTGGCCGCTTTTCCAAGCACCCAACCAGTTACCATTTCACGATGCCCCGGATGACCTACACCAATGCGCAAGCGCATAAAGTCTTTTTGATTTGCCATTTTTGCAATAATGTCTTTTAAACCATTATGACCGCCATGCCCGCCACCTTTTTTTAATTTGGCAACGCCTGGGTCTAAATCCAATTCGTCATGGGCAACTAAAATGTCCTCGACAGGGATTTTGAAAAAATTAGCTAAACTACTGACCGCTTTACCACTTAAATTCATGTAAGTAGTGGGGATCAATAATTTGAATTCTTGGCCTTGAATGATCACTTTGCCTGTAAGGCCGTGATATTTAGGATCGTGTTTTAGAGTGCAGTTATAGCGTGCAGCGATTTGCTCGATGAACCAAGCACCTGCATTGTGGCGTGTGTTTGCGTATTCGGGGCCTGGATTAGCCAGGCCCACAAGCATTTGAATAGAATTCAAGGTTGCGAGACCTTAAATATTATTCTGCTGCTGCAGCGTCGTCTTCAACTGGAGCTGCTTTGTTTGCTTTGATAGTCAGGATAGACTGATCATGGCCTTCGCCTTTAGCTAAATCTACAGAGCTAACGCCTTTAGGGAAAGTTAGGTCAGAGATATGAACTGAATCGCCAACAACAAACTTAGAAACATCTACTTCAATGAATTCTGGAAGTGCTTTTGGAAGACACGTAATTTCAACTTCAGTTAACTGGTGAACAACAGTTGCGCCAGCTTTAGTTACAATCTCTTCACCGATGAAGTGTAGAGGAACTTTAGTTTGAAATTTATGAGTAGCATCTACACGTTGGAAATCAAGGTGAGTAAGCTTAGGCTTGAATGGGTGACGTTGGATATCTTTTAAGATTACTTCAACAGCTTCGCCATCAACGTTAAGCGTAAGGATATGCGTGTAGAAACCTTCGTCTTCTTGAGCTTTGATCATATCTTTATGAGCAAAAGTAAGAGATAAAGCTTCTTTATCAGCTCCGTAAAGGATTGCAGGAACTTTGTCTTCGCGACGTAGGCGGCGGCTCGCACCAGTACCAGTTTCTACGCGAAGTTCAGCGTTATACGTATAAGTTTTGTTAGACATGATGTCTCCAGTTATTTAAATGTGTAGGGCCTTTGCGACCAAGGTCCCTAGCCAAAAGGCGCGCTATCATACCACCACGCCCAGATAAAATAAACATCGCTTACAAAAAAAGCGCCAAAAGGCGCTTTTATATTCAGGGATGTTTAATTTTAGTGTTCAAACATCGCTGAGATAGATTCTTCGTTACTAATACGACGAATAGTCTCTGCTAACATGTCAGCAAGCGTAAGTACCTTAACTTTATCAAGGGCTTTAAGCTCATCAGATAGCGGAATTGAGTCAGTTACAATTACTTCATCAATCATTGAGTCACGTAAGTTTTCGGCTGCTTTACCTGAAAGGATAGGGTGTGTTGCGTATGCAAATACACGCTTAGCGCCATGTTCTTTAAGTGCTTCTGCGGCTTTACACAATGTACCACCGGTATCAATCATATCATCTACGATAATACAATCACGACCTTCAACGTCACCAATAATGTGCATTACTTGAGAAACATTTGCTTGAGGGCGACGTTTATCAATGATTGCTAAATCGGTATCGTTTAGTAGTTTTGCAATTGCACGAGCACGTACAACACCACCAATATCTGGAGATACAACAACGACGTCTTCAAAGTCGCGTTCTTTCATATCTTCAAGTAATACAGGGCTGCCAAATACGTTATCTACAGGTACATCAAAGAAGCCTTGGATTTGTTCAGCGTGTAAATCAACCGTAAGAACACGGTCAACACCAACACTTGATAAGAAATCTGCAACAACTTTAGCGGTAATTGGAACACGAGCAGAACGTACACGACGGTCTTGGCGCGCATAACCAAAATAAGGAATGACGGCAGTAATACGACCTGCAGATGCACGACGTAGAGCATCAACCATAACGATAAGTTCCATCAGGTTATCGTTTGTAGGGGCACAGGTTGATTGCAAGATAAAAACGTCCGAGCCACGAACATTTTCATTTATTTGAACACTGATCTCACCGTCGCTAAAACGGCCAACAACAGCATCGCCTAATTCAATATATAAACGTTTTGCAACTTTTTGAGCTAACTCAGGTGTTGCGTTACCAGCGAAGAGCTTCATGTCAGGCACGGTAGGGTTCCTCAGGCACTGAATATTTGGACTAACGGGCAATGATAAATTTCACTGCGGGTTAACTTATGATTACTTGTACGTTACTTCATTGATCGAATATGGCGGTTAACTCCGTATGAGCAGGTGAGACATTTGCGCTTGAAGCCACAAAACCCTGCCAAGTATGGGGGAGATTTTCAAGTACATCTTGTGCTTGAACTTGGCTAGCAAATTCGACAAAACAACATGAACCTGTTCCGGTCATCTTCGACGGTGCGTATTTTAGCAACCACTGGAGGGTTTTTTCAACCTCGGGGCAAAGCTTTTTAACTAAAGGCTCACAATCGTTGGTCAAAGTGTGGTGTTTCCAGTCGCCTATTATTTTTGGTGTGTCGCGTTTTAAATCTGGATGTGTAAATATTTTTGCGGTACTTACATGTTGGTTAGGGTGTACAACGCAGTACCATTTTTGTTCAAGTGTTACGTGGTGTAGTTTTTCACCAATACCTTGCGCTATGGCGCTTTGACCTTGTATGAACACTGGAACATCTGCCCCTAACTTGAGCCCTAGTTGAGCTAGTGTTTCTAAATTTAGTGCCAATTTCCATAACTTATTTAGGGCTAATAAAGTACTCGCTGCGTCAGATGAACCTCCTCCAACACCGCCCCCCATCGGCAAGCGCTTAATTAAATTTATTTTTACACCCAAAGAGGTTTTACAGTGTGTTTGTAATAATAAAGCCGCTTTATAGATGAGATTATCATTTAGAGGGATGTCTTTAGTATCACCACCGACAGAAATACTCCCATCTGTTGTTAACTCAAAATGCAGCTCATCGCCAAAATTTAAAAAAGTAAATAAGGTTTCAAGTTCATGATAGCCATCTTCTCGGCGAGCATTAATATGTAAAAATAAATTGAGTTTTGCCGGAGCTATAAGTGAAAAAGAGGTTTTGTTATTCATACTTATTTAAACTGCCAATCGTATAGTTGAATTTTAATTTTTATTTGTTGGTGCTTTAACGTCAGTTTAGTAGGTAACCAGTAACCTGCGTTTTGTACATAGGTGCCATAATCTATTTGCCATTTTTTGCCTGTATTATCAAACCATAATACTTGCTTTGCACGCCCAAGCTCATCAACAATTAAACTTTCATCGTCAATAGTGCCTTTAAGCCAGTTATCGGCATTATCAACCGGTAGTGTAAAACCCGTTAATCGTTTTAAAAGCTCTGCAGCATTAGTATCAAAGTATTGTTCACCGTCAAACTCTAATTCAGCACCGTTAGCTGTTTGTTTAAGCGACAAAATACGAGTACCAATAAAAGTAGTCAGTATTAAATTATTGGAATTTGTTGTTTGCTGCCAATTTAAGTTTGCAGATTGACGCTCTTCTGGGCTAATAAATGCAAGTTTACCTTCTACTTGCCAAGTTTTTTGAGCAGCTAAACGTGGTTTCCAATCATCATAAAGTGTTGTTTTTGTATCAATTTGATGAGCACAGCCACCTAAAAACAAAAAAAACATGAATAAAATCAAATATTGTCGAATCAAATGTTGTTCCTTACTTTCCATATTCCGCTGATTTTTGGTAAAATTACCGCCTTTGAAGTAGGGCTCAGCAATATTTGGCAAATATGACCATAATAGCACTAGGTATAAATCACAAAACCGCATCCGTAGAATTACGTGAAAAAGTGGCTTTTTCGCCTGAGCAAATTTCAGAGGCGTTGCAACAATTAAGTGGCCATGCCGACTTTAATGAAGCGGTTATTGTGTCTACCTGCAATCGAACCGAGATCTATTGTAGCCTCGCTCAGCAAAATTCCCAAACACTGTTGAGCTGGCTTGCCAGTTTCCATGGTTTGGATGAACATGAACTGAGCAAAAACACTTATTGCTACGAAGATAACGATGCTATTAATCACTTAATGCGCGTGGCGTGTGGGTTGGATTCTTTGGTGTTGGGCGAACCGCAAATTTTGGGGCAAATAAAACAATCGTTTTTTAGTGCTAAAAACCACGATGCAGTTGGTGTTACGTTTGATAGGTTGTTTCAAAAAACATTTTCAGTAGCGAAACAAGTTAGAACTGAAACCGATATTGGCGCAAGTGCTGTATCGGTAGCGTTTGCTGCAGTTAACTTGGCAAAGCATATTTATGGCAAGCTTGATAAGACCAATGTGTTATTAATTGGCGCAGGTGAAACCATTGAATTGGTTGCTAAACATTTATACCAAAATGAGCCTCAAAATATCACTGTTGCAAATAGAACTATTGAGCGAGCTCGTAACTTAGCTGATGAAGTGTCGGCAGATGTGATTGCTTTGGCGCAATTGCCTGAGCGTTTGCATAAAGCCGATATAGTGATTAGTTCTACAGCCAGCACTTTGCCTATTATTGGTAAAGGGGTGGTTGAGCAGGCGCTAAAGCAGCGACGTCACAAACCTATGCTATTTATAGATATAGCGGTTCCGCGTGATATAGAAAGCCAAGTTGGGGAGCTAGATGCTGCCTATTTATATTCCGTTGATGACTTACAAACCATTGTAAGCGAGAATATGGCAGCGCGCGAGCAAGCTGCACAGCAAGCGCAAATAATTATTACTGAACGCACCAAAGAATTTGCAATGTGGATGCGTTCACTCGATTCGGTAGATTTAATCCGCCATTATCGAAACGATGTACAAACAATTAAGTCTGAACTTGTAGAGCGTGCTGTTAGTCAGCTCAATACAGGTAAAGATGCAGAAAAAATTATATTAGAGCTCGCCAATAAATTAACCAATCGCTTAATGCACGCGCCTACCCGTGCAATACAAGATGCAGCGAAAAAAGGTGAAGTGGCGCAGCTAAACCAGTTGAAAAAAATGTTAGGTATTGATCAGGAATAACCGTTAAATGAAAGAGTCTGTTTATAATAAATTAGAAACCTTAGTAGAGCGTTATGAAGAAGTACAAGCGCTGCTAAGCGACCCGTCGGTCATTAGTGATCAAAACCGTTTTCGTGCGCTTTCAAAAGAGTATTCTGAGCTTGAAGAGATTGTAAAAACGTTTTTAAACTATAAAGAAACGCAAGACGATTTAGCCAGTGCAGAAGAAATGCTTAAAGATTCTGACCCTGAAATGCGTGAAATGGCGCAAGAAGAATATAAAGAAGCAAAAGCACAAATACTAGTGATTGAAGATCAAATTCAAGTATTAATGTTGCCAAAAGATCCGCGAGATAACAACAACGTGTTTGTTGAAGTACGTGCAGGGACGGGCGGCGATGAAGCGGCTATTTTTGCTGGTGACTTATTTCGTATGTACAGCCGCTACGCAGAAAATAAAAAATGGAAAGTAGAAGTTGTAAGCACCAATGAAGGTGAGCATGGCGGTTACAAAGAAGTTATTGCAAATATCAGTGGCGAAGGCGTTTACGGTCAATTAAAGTTTGAATCAGGTGTACACCGCGTACAACGTGTGCCAGAGACTGAATCACAAGGTCGTGTTCATACCTCAGCGTGTACTGTTGCGGTTATGGCAGAAGTACCAGAAGCAGAAGCGATACAAATTAATACAGCAGATTTAAAAGTTGATACATTTCGTGCATCAGGCGCAGGTGGTCAGCACGTAAATAAAACTGATTCTGCTATTCGACTTACACATATACCTACCGGTGTTGTGGTTGAGTGTCAGGATCAGCGTTCGCAGCATAAAAACCGCGCTAAAGCGATGTCAGTACTTGCAGCTCGACTGCAACAAGCTGAAGATGAAAAACGCCATGCGGCAGAAGCCTCTGAACGTCGTGACTTGGTAGGTAGTGGCGATCGTTCTGAGCGTATTCGTACTTATAACTACCCGCAAGGTCGTATTACCGATCACCGTATTAACTTAACACTTTATCGTTTAAACGAAGTGGTAGCCGGTGATTTAAGTGCGATTATTGACCCATTAATGCAAGAGCATCAAGCTGACTTACTTGCGGCCATGGGCGACGAGTAATTGTGGCTCACACTCTTGAACAAGCAATTGCTGCAGGTGCTGACTTATTAGCACTTAGCAGCGAAAGTGCTAAATTAGATGCACAAGTTTTACTTCTTCATATACTTCAAAAACCTCGCAGTTACCTTTTTACTTGGCCAGAACATGCGCTTAGTGATGAGCAACAATCGCAGTTTAATGTATTTATCCAAAGACGTTTAAAAGGTGAGCCTGTTGCACATATTACGGGGCAGCGTGAGTTTTGGAGTTTATCGCTTGAAGTTAACGCAACAACCTTAATACCTCGACCAGATACCGAAACGCTAGTAGAACAAGCACTTGAAGTGACTGTACCTGCTACAGCTAAAGTACTTGATTTAGGCACCGGTACTGGTGCAATTGCGTTGGCACTGGGTAGTGAAATGCCTAATTGGCAAATTACTGCAGTAGATAGAGTAAGCGATGCTGTTGCACTTGCTACACGTAACCAGCAGCGATTGGCGATTAACAACGTACACGTTAAGCAAAGCAACTGGTTTAGTGAGTTGCACGGTGAAAAATTCAACCTAATTGTCACTAACCCACCTTATATTGAAAGCAGTGATATACATTTAAATCAGGGCGATGTGCGCTTTGAGCCTTTGTCGGCATTAGTGGCTGATGATTGCGGAATGTCTGATATTAAACAAATAATTACACAATCACGTGACTATTTGTTATCTAGTGGCTATCTTTTAATAGAACACGGTTTTGAGCAAGGTGAAGCTGTTCGTCATTTTTTCAAAAAAATGGCATTTGTTAATATTAAAACAGTGAAAGACCTTGGTAACAATGACCGTGTAACACTTGCACTGTGGCCCTAGAGAATAATAATTGCCTACTAGTGCGTTAAATAATGCCATGAAGGAATTTCGACTATGATGGGTGATTTTTTATTTTCAGATGAACCAGAAGAAACAATCGATGAGATTGAACACGGTACCTGGAAAGTATTAATCGTTGATGATGAACCTGAAGTTCATGCTGTTACAAAACTAGCACTGAGTGATTTTGAATTTCAAAATAAACGCTTAGAGTTTATTAGTGCTTACTCAGGTGCTGAAGCGAAAGAGCTCATAAAAGAGCATCCAGATGCCGCTATTGTGCTACTTGACGTGGTAATGGAAACCGACGACGCTGGTTTGCAGGTTGCTAAGTTTATTCGTGAAGAAGCTAAAAATAATCATATACGGATTATTTTAAGAACAGGCCAACCTGGCCAGGCACCTGAACGTCAAGTCATTATTAATTATGATATTAACGATTACAAATCGAAAACGGAGCTAACGGCTCAAAAATTATTTACTGTTATTATGTCGAGCCTACGCTCGTATCGGGATATTATTTCGATTGAGCAATCACGCGAAGGGCTTGAGAAAATAATTGTAGCGTCTCGTGATATTTTTTCTGCGCATTCAATAGAGCACTTTATTGAAGGCGTTATGCAGCAATTAACATCTTTATTGGGTATTGCTGATCAAGCTATGTATGCCACCACTTTAGTTGCACAAAACCCAGAACATGAAAAAAATAAAAAACTAATAGTTTGCTCTGGCACTGGCGATTTTGAAAAAAGTGAAGGTAAAGAGCTTGATGAGGTATTACAAGCTGAGCAGTTAAGTGCGTGTCATCAGGCGCTTAATGATAAAAGTATCATTTATAAAGATAATTACTTATTTGCGTACTGCAGTAGTGAGTACAATCATAATTCAATGCTGTTCATATCAGGTGTCCCAAAGGATTTAACGGATACTCAGCGTCATTTAATCAAAATATTTTCTCAAAATGTGCAACTTGCCTTTGAAAATGTGCAGCTTCAGTCTGAAATAGAAGCGACACAACAAGAGCTTGTTTATAGGTTAAGTGAAGCAGTAGAGCAGCGCTCAACCGAGACAGGTAATCATGTTAAACGTGTAGCACATATTTGTCATATTTTAGCTGAGGGCTATGGTTTATCTAAACATGATGCAGATTTAGTAAGGTTGGCGTCTCCTCTTCATGATGTAGGTAAAGTGGGTATTCCTGATGCGATTTTAAACAAACCAGCAAAGTTAGAACCTCAAGAATGGGAAGTGATGAAAACCCATACTGATAAAGGCTATACTATTTTAAAAGACTCTCCCCATGAAATTGTGAGTACAGGTGCAATTATTGCAAAAGAGCATCATGAAAAATGGGATGGGTCTGGTTACCCACAAGGTCTAAGCGGAAACGCAATTAATGTATTTGGTCGCATAGTCGCACTTGCTGATGTATACGATGCACTTCGCCATAAACGGTGTTATAAAGAGCCTTGGACATTACAAAATGTGGTTGATGAAATTAATGCTGAAAAAGGCACACATTTTGAACCAAAAATGGTTGAAGTATTTAACGAAAAGCTTGATGAGTTAGAGGCGGTTCTTAGCCGTTTTCCTGATTAAATTTTTATAAAACAGAAGTACAGGGGCATATGGATTATTTAGCAGTAAAGCACTCGCACATGGCAATTGCGATGTTAAGTGTAATATTATTTTATGTTCGCGCTTTTTCGCGAATGGGCAGTGGTAAATTAGCAAAAAATAAAGCAGTAATGATTGGTAGTCACAGTATAGATACTTTGTTATTAGTGTCTGCACTTACGCTTATATTTATGGCCAAAATTAATCCGTTTGAACAATATTGGCTATTAGAAAAAATAGTTTTAGTGGTTATATATATTGGTATTGGGGCTAAAAGCGCCAGACAAACTAAAATGACGGCTAAAGTTGCTTACGTTTTAGTTAATACCGCTGTTATTTTAGCGATAGGTTATTTAGCGACGTCTAAATCAGCTTTTTTGCTTTAAGTAATATCTGACTATTTGAGCTTTATAGTTGTTTTGTAAAGCTCAAATACAACTCCCTCTCAGAAAATATTCAAATACACCTCTATATTGGTATATAGCTTTAAAGTTAGGTAAACTACGCCTTCGTTTTCTAAAATGTTGCAGTATTAATGACTACCCTCGGGTTTGACGAACACGATGAATCTTATCTTGATGATGCTTACGATGAATTTACACCTCCAGCGATTTACCGCTGTATTAAAGCAGAGTCAAAGTGGGACCCTCAGATAGATTTAACACCATGTTATGAAACTTTAACTGACTTTGAACAGCAAATTTCAGCGCTGTGTTTAAAAGTGAGTGATGAGCACGATCGCCTCGAAAAATTATTAGATATGTTTTACAGTGATTGGCTATTTAGTGCATCAGGTTTAAAAGTGCCTGAATATAAATTAAATACATTAAGCTATACGCTTTCTATGCGCAGTGGTTCACCTACAACACTGGCAATTATACTTTGTCATTTTTTACAACAAGCTAACTGTGACGCGAACCTTAGTCTTACCCAAGGTGATGTTGGTGTACATGTGGCGATTAGTGATGAAGAAGGCTACATAATAGAGCCAAGCAGTGGACAACAAAGTTGGTATATTATCCCTGAAAACGCAGATGAAGATGATGGTCAAGAGCAAGAGCCACTAGAACTGATTTTTGATGACGAAGTATATAAGTTATTTTTAGCTCAGCAAAAATGGTCTTTCATTAGCGAAAATAAATTTGGTCATGCTTTAACCTGTGTAGAGATGCTAATGGAGTTAATAGGCGACGACCCGTATGAGAGACGCGACAGAGGTTACTTATTAAATCAGCTCGGTTGCCCTAAAATGGCACGTGATGATTTACAGTTTTTTGTAGATGAGTGTCCGGACGATCCTGCAATAGAGATTATTCAACACCAAATAGAAGAACTAGAAGATAATAATAAAACGCACCATTAAGAATAGGAATAATTATGGTTGAAACTCAAAGCGCATTAATTACAAATGATGCCGTTGTGCTTGGTTTGCTTGCTATTATTTTGGGGTTTATTTTTAAAACCTCAAACAGTGAGCGTCCAGCTTTAAAACGATTTTATAAATACGTACCTGCTTTATTGCTGTGTTACTTTTTACCTTCGTTATTAAATACCTTTGGTATTGTAGATGGTAATAAATCTAATGTTTATTATGTGGCTTCGCGCTACTTACTACCTGCCTGTTTAATACTACTTACCATTAGTATTGATTTAAAAGCGATTATTAACTTAGGCCCTAAAGCACTTATTATGTTTTTAGTGGGTACTTTAGGCATTGTTATTGGTGGGCCATTAGCTATTTTAGTGGTGAGCGCATTTGACCCAAGTATTGTTGGTGGGCATGGCCCAGATGCCGTATGGCGCGGTATGACAACTGTTGCAGGTAGCTGGATTGGCGGCGGTGCTAACCAAGCATCAATGAAAGAAATGTTTGAAGTTGGTGGTGATATATTTTCTGTAATGATTACAGTCGATGTAATTGTCGCTAATATTTGGATGGCTGTTTTATTGTTAATGGCAGCAAATCATAAAAAGATTGATGCAGCGACGGGTGCTGATACAAGCGCAATTGAAGACTTGAAAAAGCGTGTGGAAGAATATCACGCAGAACATGCACGCATCCCAACTCTTAATGATTACATGACGCTGATTGCAATTGCATTTGGTATAACTGGTTTAGCGCACTTTTGCGCTGACTTTTTAGGACCATACTTTGGCACTACTTATGAGTGGGCAAAAGAATACAGCTTAAACAGTAAATTCTTTTGGCTAATTGTTATATCAACAACGATTGGTATAGGCTTATCGTTTACTAAAGTGAGGCAAATAGAAGCGTTTGGCGCTTCAAAAGTAGCTTCTAGCTTTTTATATATTTTGGTTGCATCGATTGGTTTACACATGAATGTAACCGCTATTTTCAATAACCCTGGGCTATTTTTAGTGGGTGCAATTTGGATGTTAGTGCATGCAAGCATTATGTTAATTGTGGCTAAACTGATTAAAGCACCGTTATTTTATATGGCAGTGGGTTCTCAGGCTAATGTGGGCGGCGCAGCGTCAGCACCTGTTGTAGCATCAGCGTTTCATCCGTCATTAGCGCCTGTTGGTGTCTTGTTAGCTGTACTAGGCTACGGTGTGGGTACTTATATGGCTTATATTTGTGGATTAATGATGCAAGCAGTTGCACCTTAAGGAATTTAAATGAAAGACCAAATTATTAAAATTAATGAAATTGAACTTGCAAACAATAAACCGTTTGTATTGTTTGGTGGTATTAACGTATTAGAATCTCGCGATTTAGCAATGCGTGTTGCAGAGCATTACGTAGAAGTTACGACGAAACTAAATATTCCTTATGTATTTAAGGCCTCATTTGATAAAGCTAATCGCTCTTCAATCAATTCGTACCGTGGTCCAGGTATGGAAGAAGGTTTAAAAATATTCGAAGAAATTAAAAACACGTTTAAAATTCCACTAATTACTGACGTACATGAACCGCATCAAGCTGCACCTGTTGCAGAAGTTGTTGATGTAATTCAGTTACCTGCTTTTTTAGCGCGTCAAACAGATTTAGTTGTGGCGATGGCTAAAACAGGTGCAATTATTAATGTGAAAAAACCACAGTTTTTAGCGCCACATGAAATGCGTCATATCATTACTAAATTTAATGAAGCTGGTAATAACAACGTAGCTCTTTGTGAGCGTGGTTCTAGCTTTGGTTACAACAACCTTGTGGTTGATATGCTGGGTATGGATGACATGAAGGCAATGGCACCTGTTATTTTTGATGCAACACATGCGCTACAACGCCCTGGTGGACGAGCTGACTCTGCTGATGGTCGTCGTGCACAAGCTGCAGAGCTTGCGCGCAGTGGTATGGCGTTGGGTATTGCTGGTTTATTTATCGAAGCGCATCCAAATCCTAACGAAGCTAAATGTGATGGCCCATGTGCGCTAGCGCTTAGTAAGTTAGAAGGCTACTTAACGCAAATGAAAGCGGTTGATGATTTAATTAAAAGTTTTGCTCCACTTGATACAAGTGCAAGCGATTTATAATTAAGCATGATGTTTATTAAAAAGCGACTCAGGTCGCTTTTTTTATGCCTTTAATATACACAAACTTATATGATGTATATAATCTCACGCATAAGAAAAACTAATTCTAAGCTTGGTTATTATGTCAAGACGGGTACCTCCATTAAACGCATTAAAAGCCTTTGAAGCGGCTGCACGCCATTTAAGCTTTACAAAAGCTGCAGAAGAGCTTTATGTAACGCAGGCGGCAGTAAGTCATCAAATAAAAACTCTTGAAGAGCATTTAGGGCTGAAGTTGTTTTTACGTAAAAACCGCTCTTTATTATTAACTGAAGAAGGCCAAGGCTATTTTTTAGATATTAAAGAGATTTTTACTCAGCTTATTGATGCAACTGAAAAGCTATTAGCTCGTGGCGCTAAGGGCTCACTAACGGTAAGCCTAACCCCTAGTTTTGCTATTCAGTGGTTAGTGCCTCGTTTGAGTTTGTTTAATGAGTTACATCCAGAGATAGATGTTCGAATAAAAGCACAAGACCAAGATGAAAACTCACTCACTGATGACGTAGATATTGCTATTTATTATGGAAGGGGCCATTGGAATGGCGTACAAGCGTACAAGCTTCATACCGAATATTTAGTACCACTTTGTAGTCCTATGTTATTAAGCGGGTTAAAGCCGCTTGATCAACCTAGTGATTTAGCGCATCACACACTATTACACGACACTACACGTAAAAACTGGAAGACGTGGATGAAAACCGCAGGCGTGCGTAACATCCAGGTAAATCAAGGGCCTATATTTAGCCACTCCTCTATGGTTTTACAAGCAGCGGTACATGGACAAGGTGTGGCAATTGGCAATAGTGTATTAGCTAAACCCGACATAGACGCAGGGCGTTTGGTAATTCCGTTTAATCATAGCCTAGAGAGTAAAAATGCGTATTACTTAGTGCTTCGTGAGTCGCAAACAGAGCTTGGTAAAATAGTTTCGTTTAAAGAGTGGATGCTGAGCTTAGTAGAGCATGAGCAAGAACATGAGTATTAATAATGATTGAATGGTTTAAAAGCACGGAGAAACCTGCAATAGCACAGTTTATATTTGCACATGGCGCAGGTGCTGGTAGCGATTCTGACTTTATGCAGCACATGGCAAAATTAATAAGCGAGCAGGGTGTTGATGTTGGTTTATTTGATTTTGAATATATGCAAATCGCTAAAAAAACTAATAAACGCAGGCCTCCTGAGCGAGCACCAAAGCTACTTATTTATTATGAACGAGTGCTAACGAGTGCGCAGCCAGATTTGCCGTTGTTTATAGGCGGTAAATCGATGGGCGGTCGCATGGCATCAATGCTTGCATGTAGTACAGAGCAAAGCCTTTCAGGTGTTATAGCATTTGGTTATCCATTTCATCCGCCGGGTAAGCCAGAAAAATTACGCACCGATCATTTTGCTGATATTGTTTGCCCTTTTTTAGTATTACAGGGCGAGCGAGATACATTTGGTACACGTGAAGAACTTCTTACTATGAAAATGCCAAAGCAGCCTTTGTTTACTTGGCTGAGTGATGGCGATCACTCATTAAAACCACGTATAAAAAGTGGCGTAACTGAACTGCAAAATAGAGAAACAGCAGCGTTAAGTGCTGTTGAATTTATTAAGCAACAAATTGAGATACGTTAAGACTCGAGCAGGGGGTTAGATGATTAAATTATTTTTAATGACCGGTAGTATTTTTTGTATGCTTTCGGTGATGTTAGGTGCATTTGCTGCCCATGGTTTAAAAAGCCGCTTATCGGAGTATTCATTAGGCGTTTTTAAAACGGCTGCTGAGTATCAAATGGTACATGGACTTGCACTTATTGCGGTGGCTATTTTAATTAAATGGGGCATAAACCTGAGTTGGGCTGGTGGCTTTTTTATAATGGGCACACTACTTTTTAGTGGTAGTTTATATTTACTCGCTCTAACAGGAATGAAGTGGCTTGGGCCTATAACACCGCTTGGTGGGTTGTGCTTTATTATTGGTTGGATTGTTATTTTAGTGCAAGTTGCACGATTTAAGTTTTAAAGAGTTTAAGGGTTAATATGTCTAGTGTTGTGATTTTTTGTCGTAGTGGTTTTGAAAACGATGCCGCTGCTGAAATAACGTTTCATGCTGCAGAGCAAGGTTTTGCAGGGTATGTAAAAGCAAAACCCAATACAGGTTATGTTGTTTACGAATGTTTTGAAGCGCATCACAGCGATGAAATAATCAAAAAAGTTGATTTTAAAAACATGGTGTTTGCACGTCAATGGTTTGCCGGCACATTACTTGAAAACATGCCAGTAGAGGACCGTGTGAGCGCAGTAGTTGAAGCTGCTAAAGATTTTACATTGTGCTCAGAACTGCGCGTTGAAACGCCAGACACAAACGAAGGCAAAGAGCTTTTAACGTTCTGTAAAAAAATCTCAACACCGCTTAAAAAAGCCCTCGAAAAACAAAATACTGTACTACGTGAGCCAAAAGCAAATCGCCCAGTAATGCATGTCATGTTTTTAACAAACAATACGGCTTATGTTGGTTACTCGTATAGCTTTAATAATTCTCCATTTTTCATGGGTATTTTGCGCCTTCGTATGCCAAGCGATGCACCGAGTCGCTCAACGTTAAAACTCGATGAAGCATTTAACGTATTTATACCTGAGCAACAACGCGAGTCACGCGTAGCTGCCGGTATGCGCAGTGTTGATTTAGGTGCATGCCCAGGTGGTTGGACTTATCAGCTTGTACGCCGTGGTATGTTTGTAAGTGCGATTGATAACGGCCCAATGAATGACGATTTAATGCAAACTGGGCAAGTTAAACATTTTAGAGCCGACGGTTTTAAATATCGCCCAGAAAAAAGAAATATTACTTGGTTAGTGTGCGATATGGTGGAAAAACCGACCAAAGTGACTACGCTAATGATTGACTGGGCAGTAAATGCATACGCAAAAGAGTTTATATTTAACTTAAAGCTGCCTATGAAAAAACGCTTTGATAGTGTTTATGAATGTCTTTCGATGATCAGAAAAGAGCTTGAGAAACAAGGTATCAATTACGAGTTGCAAGCTAAACATCTATATCATGATCGTGAGGAAATAACCGTTCATTTAAACGTTACTAAGGTGCCACAAAATTTGTATAGTTAATATGTAGAGGCTAAAAGTGGTAAAAAACAATATTAATAAATGGCTAAGTTTACTTTTTTTATCACTTTTAATCACAGGCTGTGGCGGGGGAGGCGAAAGTAGTGATACAACTACGGCCCCTGGTAACGCTGCGCCCAGTGTTACGCTTTCGGTTAGCAGTAACGTTATTACTTCTAATCAATCATTTACTATTACAGCGCTTGCAAGTGATAGCGACGGACAAATTGCCAGCTATCAATGGCAACAACTTAGCGGGCCTGAGTTTACGTTTACCTCTAACGGTAACACGCTTACAGCCACTGCACCTAGTGTAACAACCGATACGACCTTTAGCTTTTCGGTTACAGTTACTGACAACTCAGGTGCTACTGCACAACAAGTTTTTTCAGGCACTATCACCTCTCAAAATAATGCTCCTACAGTTAATATAACAGGCCCAAGTAGTGCACTTGCCAGCACACAAGTTAGTTTAGTTGCTAACGCTCAAGATACAGATGGCACTATAAGTAATATTAATTGGATTCAGTCTGCTGGGGACAATGTTGAGTTTTCACAAACTGATGGAGTCCTTAGTTTTACCGCCCCTAATGTATCTGAAAATACAACACTAGGTTTTAGCGTAACCGTAACTGACAATGCAGGTAAAAGCGCTCAAGCGAGTAAAACGGTTTTAATTAATCAAGTCAATAGCGCGCCAACAGTCATTGTTACAGGCCCTGAAGAAGCTGAAAAAGGTGACAGTGTAACCTTAGTTGCAGATGCACAAGACAGCGATGGTAGTATTAATAGCATAACTTGGCAGCAAATAAGTGGTCCTGTAGTTGAACTTACTCAAACACAAACAAGCATTAGCTTTAATGCGCCCACTGTTTCACAAAATACCAATGTTACATTTGTGGTTACTGTAACCGATGACGATAACGCTACAAATAGCGCTCAAAAAACAGTTGTAGTATTAGCACCAAACAATCCACCAACTGCAGATGATGTAAGTATTAGCGTGCAATATAATCAAGCCACTGAATTTAGTTTAGTTGTTAGCGATGCCGATAACGATACCGTTCAGATTGATTTTGGTGATGATTTAAATGGTGCACAAATTAGTGTTATTGATGCACAAGCCTTACTTTTTAGCTACACGCCTCCTGCAAACAGTATTACTTCACAAAGCTATACGTTAACTGCGTCTGATTCAAAAGACACAACCGAATTTACCCTGAATATTACTGTGGTTGATTCAACGCCCGCTACAATTAGTAATGTAACACCCCAAAGTAATAATGACCCAGTTCTTGTAGATAGCCCTGTTAGTATTACATTTTCAGATATTATGCTAACGAGCACTTTAGCAGTTAATTCTAGTAGTGGTGTTTGTACAGGAAGCGTACAAGTGTCGGCAGATAATTTTACTACTTGCTTGGCCTTAAATATTGAAAGTTTGTCGGGTACTACTAGTGACACAAGTACTTATTTTCATACTGTAAATGTAAGCGCAAGCTTTAATGAAGATACCCAATATATTGTCCGTGTTACAGCTGATTTAACTAATTTTGATGATACGGCCATTGAAACGCAAACCGCTACTTCTTTTACTACCTCTAGCCAAGATATAAAAATAACTGAAGTTTCTTCTGTGCAATTTAGTAACGACTTACCTTGGATTGAAATTTATAACGGCACAGGGGCTGCTGTAAACTTACAGAGTTATTCGCTTAAAACCCGCAGTATTAATATGATTAATAGCTCGACTAGTGCAGAGACAACTTTTTCACTGCCCAATAAAGAGCTTGAAAATGGTGAGTACCTTATTTTACAAAGCAAGTTTGGAGATGATTTTTTAGTCAGTGCATCAGTTAACAACCCTAAAATAGCGCTTGTGGGTAATGCTAGTGATGAAATTAGACCTTATTGGTACATAAACGGTTTTGTAGAATTACTTAATAGTGCAGGTACACAAACAATCGACTTTGTAAAATTTGGTAACTCAGTACAAGAACCAGTAACGCCATCACAATGGCAAGGTGGTAACGCAGAGCAAATCATCTCCGAGCAAGGAGGCAGCTTAAAGCGCGAGCTTAATGCGACAGACACTAATCAAAGTACTGATTGGAGTTATTCTGTGTTTAACACACCCGCTGGGCCAAACAATATAAATTGCACAATAGATGATGATGAGGATGGTATTCCTGATTGCGCTGAGCAACAGGGTACAACATTCGCGGGTTTACCACTTTATGAGTGGGGGGCGCGTACCTCACAAAAAGATATATTTATTGAAGTTGATTATATGGACAGCACTGATGTAGGTATTACTCCACATCGAATCGCACTTGAAAAAGTAGCCACTGTTTTTGCAGAAAAAGGCTATACAGTCCACTTTGACGTAGGTGATTTGTTTGATCCAAATACAAATACAGCACCGCAAAACTTTGATTTAGGTGGCGGAAATCTTGTCCCTTTTAACAGCTATACCCCGTTTGAATACGATTTAAGTAGCCCTAATTTATTTGCTTATAAAATGGAATTTAGCGATATAACTCGCAGGCCCATTTTCCATTATTTATTAATGGCAAGTAGTGGTAACGAAGACGGTAGTATTAGTGGGTCGGGTATTGCTGAGATAAGCGGTAATGATTTAATGGTAACTATGGGAGGCTGGGGTTTAACGCTTGATACGCAAGTAGCAACCAATGTAACTTATAATTATCAAGCATCAACAATATTTCATGAGTTAGGTCATAACTTAGGTTTATACCATGGCGGTGATGAGGAGGTTAATTTTAAGCCTAACCACCTCAGCTCCATGAATTATTTATATCAATTAGCGGGTTTATCAACAATAGGTAATAACGAAGGCGATCGTTACTATGAGCGTTTTTACCCAGGCAATGCTAGTTGCGATATTGCACCAAATACTAATAGTCATTTAGGCTCTACGGATGATTTTATTATTGATTATTCAAATGGTAGTTCAGCAGATTTAAATGAAAGCACCATAATTGAAATACAGGGGTTAAATAGAAATAGCTCACTACCAGTTGATTTTAATTGTAATGCAATTAACACCGAAAGTTTAACCAGCTTTGATACTAACCAAGATAATACAATATCAATACTGAGTGATGTAGATGAGTGGAGCATGCTTAATTTACAGTTTTATATGCAAAGTGCAGGTAATCGATTTGGCGTGCCAAATACAAATAACAGTAAGGTGCATAATTTACAAAGCTCGCCTACTAATATTGAAACGCTGCCCAGTTATATAAAAGAAGCACAGCCAAGGAGTGCAATTATTGCTGAGTTAAAAGCAATTAAAGAGCAATAGTATGAAGCCAATGCTAAGCACTAAGTTTATTATCTTGAGTAGTTTTTTTAGCTTACTAATAGCGTGTAGCGATACTAACAATGCACGTGAGTGGTTACTAAAAAATGATAATTTGTATTATAAAAATACAGCTGTTGACTGGCGAATTGAATCAGTAAAGGACTGTAATACATGCGTTATAAGCCAAGATGTTGTTTATCAGCCTGAAGGTATTAGTCGTTATAATACGTTAATGCAGAGTCAGAATTGGGTCGCGGTACATGAACTAAGTAAAATCAATGTCATTCGTTTAAAGATGCCAGACCAAACACCTTATTTATACGTAGAGCGTGTAAAAGGTCAAATACTAAAGCTGTTTGATCAGCAGCAAAACTACAGTATAAAAATTGGTGAAGTTACAGCCGTTAATATTAATAATCAGCGCTTTAGTATTTTGATTAAAAAATTTGAAGAAGTAGATAAACAAAGCGATGCATTACCAAGGCGTGCATCGCTTGAGTTTATTGCTTTAAAAATAGATTAAAAAAAGCACCTTAGGTGCTTTTTTTAATCTAGAATGCGGTGTCCTTCGGATATTGAAAAAGTCAGCAACCTTTTAATTAACTGCGATATTTTGGACGATAGTTATCTACCCATAAACGTGTTGCACCGCACACTGCGACTGGCATAACTATTAAGTTTATAAAAGGGATAGCAGTTAACAACATAACAGCAAAACCAAATCCGTATGACAAACCTTGCTTAGATTTTAAATCGTCTTTCATTTGCTTAAAGTCAATTTTATGATTATCAAACGCATAGTCTTCGTATTGAACTGCGTACATCCAACAAGTAAATAACACCCATAGTATTTGACCAATGACCGGTAAAACCCATAACAATATAAAAAAGCCAATTGCGCGAGGAAGGTAGTAGCATAGTTTTGTCCACTCACGGGCAAGCATGCGAGGTATATCTTTAACTAGTTCGGCAAAGCCGTCATCGTTAATTTTTTGACCTGTTAGGTAAAGCTCAACTTTTTCACTCAAGAGCGCATTGAAAGGGGCTGCAATAAAATTAGTGATAACTGTAAAGAGCATACTATAGCTAAACAAAACAACTAATACAGCAATAGGCCACATTAGCCACTCTAACCAGCTTAACCACTCGGGGAGCATGTTGTTTATGTAGCTAAAACTATCACTTAACCAGCCAACTAAAAAAAACAGCGAGCTACCAAACAGCAAAATATTAATTAATAGCGGAATAAGGACAAAACGCTTTAGCCCTTTTTGGCTAATTAATTTAAACCCCGAAAAAAAGTACTCCATACCTTGTGTGATCTGCACTGTAACCTCAAAAAATATTTACCATTACTTATAGTATAAATAGCTTAAAAATTTTGAACAGTACTTTTAAGTAACAAAGTGTTAGCTTTAATATTGTGGTTTTGTTTATATAGTAACAATAGGTGTTCAGTAATATGCAACTATGATTATTTAAGACAGGCCCGATTATTTTTTGCCAATAAAATAAAAAACTTACTAATCATGACTATACTGAACTTTACTGCGTAAGAAAAAAGCGCTTGATTAAAGCTTTTGTTGTTTCAATGTGTATAAATAATACGGGTAAAGGAAAATGGGTACGGATAGGTTAAAAAAGTTATTATCTCACCAGCAAGGCATTTTATCTAAAATTGCATTAGGGGTACCTTTAAGTGAGGTGCTTACTGAAATTTGTTCATCAATCGAGCAGATTATTGATGATGAATCCGCTAGGTGTTCAATCTTATCAGTTAAAGGCCAGCAGCTTTTTCATTGCGCAGCTCCTAATATTCATCCAGAGTACTGTAGTTTGCTTAATGGAGTCTATATAGGGCCAAAAGTGGGCTCATGTGGTACTACTGCATTTTCGAAATCGCGCACTATTGTTGAAAATATCGAAACTTCACCGCTGTGGGAGGACTTTAAAGACTTAGCACTAAAGTTTGGTCTTAAGTCATGTTGGTCAACGCCTATTTTCTCAACTCAAGCCGATTTATTAGGCACCTTTGCTATCTATCACAGCACTCCTAAATCACCATCAAAGCAAGATTTAGAGTTAATCGATTTTTTTGTACACTTTTCTAGTATCGCTCTTGAAAAAAGTAACGAATTTAACAAAGCAAAACAGCTTCTCGCGAATTTACAGCAAAGTAATGAAAAGTTTAAAGCCTTCACTAAGGTAATGCCCGATCTCATTCTTATTTTAAGTGAAGAGGGAATTTATACCGATGTGTATGGTACTTCTAATGAGTTACTGCTTGATTCAAGCAAGGACCTTATTGGTCAAAGTGTTAAGGATCTGCTCTCCCAAGACGATGCACAAATGATAATGGACGTTATTAAAAAAACACTCTCGACTAACGAGACGCAAATTTTTGAATATGAATTAGCTGTACCAAAGGGCAATATAGTTTTTGAAGGCAGGGCTGCTGCATTAGATCATTACCACCCCAATAGTCCTACAAAAAGGCACGTAGTATGGATGGCCAGAGATATTTCAATAAAGAAAAAGGCCGAACAAGAAGTACATAAGCTTGCCTTTTACGACCCATTAACGAATCTTCCAAATAGAAGAATGCTTAGCGACAAATTAAGCATGTGTGTGGAGAGTGTTAAGCGTGATAAAAATATAGGGGCGTTATTATTTTTAGACCTAGATAATTTTAAGCGTATTAATGATTCACTTGGGCACAGTGCGGGTGATGAAGTACTTGTGGAATTATCAAAAAGGTTAAGCGCAATAATAAAAGGCTCTGATACGTTGGCCAGAGCGGGTGGCGATGAGTTTATTATTTTACTAAAACACGTTGGAGAAAATACACAGCAGGCGAGCATCGAGTGCAAAATAGTAGCCAAAGAGATTCAAAGAGCTTTTCATGATAAATTTGAAGTGGGCAACCTTGCATTTCAAGTAAGCTGCAGCATAGGTATTTGTCTAATTGATAGCGTAAATGCGCAGGCAGGCAATATATTAAAATTTGCAGACACGGCTATGTATCGTTCTAAAAATAAAGGGGGGAATAGCAGTAGCTTTTACGATCCAGCCTTACAAACACTGCTAGAAAAACAAACTGAACTAGAAACCGATATAGTCAGAGCGATTGCATCTGATGAGTTTTGTGCTTATTTTCAGCCTCAGGTAAATACGTATGGTGATGTTATTGGTGCTGAAGCACTCATTAGGTGGAACCATCCTCAAAAAGGGTTAATAGCGGCAAACGAATTTATACCAATTGCAGAGCAATACGGGCTTATTCAAAAACTACAAAATATTGTTTTACATGATATATGTATTTTAATAAACGAACTTAAAGCAGATAACATAATAGACGACTCGTTTAGTGTTTCAATTAATATTAGTCAAAGCCAGTTTAATTCATCAAATTTAAAAGGAGAGCTGTTTAGCACTATCAATAAATTTGATATTCGGGCACAGCAAATTAAGTTAGAAATAACTGAGTCAATGCTCTCAAGCGATATAGATTATACAATTAGGCAAATGAAAGAACTCATTGCCGCTGGCTTTTTATTTTCGATTGATGATTTCGGAACCGGTTACTCCTGCTTAGCGTACTTAAGTGCGTTTCCTGTTAAAGAATTAAAAATAGATAAAAGCTTTATTGATAAAATTTTAGATAGCACGGTTGGCTTTAATATTGCGCAAACAATTATCAGCCTAGGAAAAAGCTTAAACTTAGAGGTAGTTGCTGAGGGCGTAGAAACAACAGAACAATATGACTTACTTAAAAAAATGAATATTGACGCCATGCAAGGCTACTTAATTGCAAGGCCGATGGATAAAGAAGGCTATGCAAAATGGCATAGCGCTAATACTAATGCGCAATAATACTTGAACATTACTATTTATTAATTAGTAATAATTTAGCAAAATTTATACACTTGCTAGGCCACTTTTGCTCTTTTAGCTGGTGAAATGTCATAACCCATATGCTAAATAAGGAGTAAAGATTTTTTAATTAAACAATGCTAAGCTATGACCGCTTAAATATATTATTTAAAGCTTAATAAACTTATAACAATGAATGGAAGCTTTATGCAGTTAGTCGATTTGAACCCGAATGATCCCGACGTGGTAAATGTATTTGATGATATAGACCGACTTATAAATTCTTTATATCCTGTGGCTACCGCACAGTCTCTGGAGTTAAACGAATTAACCTTACCTAATGTGTACGCTATTGGTTTAAAAACTGAAGAAGGTATTATTGCCTGCGGTGCGATTGTAGAGAAATTTGATACCCAGCCTTACGGCGAAATAAGACGTTTATATGTAAAACCAAGTCATCGTGGTAAAGGTCTATCAAGACGTATTATGCAGATTTTATTGCATCAAGCTGGCGAAAAACAAATCCCGTTAATACGCTTAGAAACAGGCCCAAAACAAATAAAATCAATCAATTTATATGAAAATTTAGGCTTTAAACGCTGTAGCAGTTTTGGCTCATATGTAGATAATCCACAAAGTGTTTTTATGGAATTAGGGCTTAGTAAATAAGTTCATTAACGCTGCGACATGTTAAAGCTTAATGTGTCGTAAATATCTTCCTTCATTATTATCTTGTAATAAAAGTCATACTCAAACTAGTAACTATAAAAGCAGCATTTATAGTGATGCAAAAATACTTCACTGTTTTTAACACCTGTCTTCGTATAAAATCTGCCTCGATAATTAGTGACTAACTTACAAAGCGAGAATTTTTATCTTTTCTAAAAGTAGCAATAAACAAATGAGCGAAATAACAGTAGTAACCCACAATGGTAATTTTCATGCAGATGACGTTTTTAGTATTGCGGTACTTAAACATGTTTTGCCAACGTTTAAATTGGTACGCACACGCGATAAAGCGCTTATAGAAAGTGCCGACTACGTAATAGATGTAGGTGGGGAATACGATCCTGAAACTAATCGCTTTGATCATCATCAACGTGGTGGTGCAGGCGAGCGAGAAAATGGCATTCCTTTTTCATCATTTGGTTTAGTGTGGAAAAAATACGGCTTAGCACTGTGTGATGATAACCAGGCCGTTGCTGATAGAGTGGATTCAGGCTTAGTTTCAACTATTGACGCCATTGATTGTGGTCATGTTGAAGGTGTATCAAAAGGGATAAGCTTGAGCCAAACAATTTCAATGTTTAACCCTACATGGGAAGAAGAAAGTAACTTTGATACCTGTTTTGATGAAGCCGTTGAATTTGCAGCACGTATGCTCATTCGTTTTATCGCCTCAGCTCACGGTAGTGTTAATGCAAAAGAGATTGTAGCCAGAGCAATTGAAAATGCAGACGATGCCAGAGTAATCGTGCTTGAAAAGTACACACCGTGGAAAAAAACAATGCATATTTTATCAAGTGAGGCGCTATACATGGTTTACCCATCGCATTCTGGGCAATGGATATTACAAACAGTACCCGTTGAGCCTGGCTCGTTTGAAGATAGAAAACCGCTTCCTAAAGCATGGTCTGGTTTATCTGATCAAGCGTTCGTAGATGAAACAGGTATTGATGACGCAGTGTTTTGCCATAATGGTTTATTTATAGCGGGTACCAAGTCGTTTGAAAGCACAATGAAACTTGCCACTATGGCGCTTAGCGAATAACAACGCACTAAGCATAACAATTTATATAGATTGTTATGCTTGTTATTTTTGCGCGGAGCATTATGTTTGAATTAAAAACAATCGCACTTTTTATTATTACAGCCTTAGCTGAAATAGTGGGGTGCTATTTGCCCTACCTTTGGCTAAAACAAGATAAAAGCATTTTACTTTTAATTCCTGCGGCTTTAAGTTTGGCACTATTTGCATGGTTGCTATCTTTACACCCTACTGCTGCCGGACGTGTATATGCAGCTTATGGCGGCGTATATATTTGCGTTGCGCTATTATGGTTATGGGTTGTAGATGGCGTAAAGCTTACTATGTGGGATATTATCGGTGGTTTAGTAGCACTGCTAGGTATGGCAATAATTATGTTCGCCCCAAAGTCTATTTAATTCAAATGCATGCCAAAGCTTACTCATAATGAAATTACCCTTGAACTACCCGAAAGCCGATTTTTTGAAGATATGTTTGGAGTAGACTATCCAGGTTATCTCCCTTATTGGCTTGCTTATATGAGCCCAAAAGAGAGGCAAGCGTACCTCCTAGCTACAAAATCTGAGTATATGGATATAGTTGATGAAATGTATAGCGAAAGTTTTAATTGGCAGGAATGGCTACCTTACCCTTATTAAAACATCGCAAATTGTAATACCAAACCAGCACTCATATTTTAATGGAATAAAAGATTGAATATATTATACCTTGTGATTATTTTTATATTTATAGCAGCTAGTTTCCTATTTTTTGCATTTTTAATTTATAGACTACCAAAACCCCTGCAGCAAAAATGTATTGAAGGTGAAATTGTATTTGTTTTTATTGATAAAAATACATGTTTTAGACACTTTCTTGAAACTGTTATTTTAAGAAATAAAGTAGTTACTTTAGCTGATAATAATACGGCCTTTTATGTAAATGCAAATGACTATAAAAAACTCTGGAAAGTTAGTCCACATAAATTATCTACAATAGGCAATACTTACAAGTTGAGGTTAATTACTACGACTTTACTGTTTGGTGGGTATGGTTTATCTACGGTTGAAAATATGACAGAGATAGATAAAAAGCCAATAATAGTTAAATAAAGAGTCAGTTATACAATACTCATAAGTAGTTGTGTGCGGTTATTGGTGCTGGTGGATGTATGCTAAGCGTTTTTGACGTGCAGTTTTTATTCACTTTGCAGAATACATAGGTAATACTTGGTCACAAAACGTTGGCTAAATAGCAGTAATTTGAGGTGTTGAGAACACCTTACTCTAATCCATCAAAAGTAAATTTTATAAACAAAGTAACTCAAGATGAATTTTATTGAATGAGCTAACTCATTTTTGCTAATAAAATTTATAATGAGTCATTTAAAAACAGCCATTTTTTATAACTTTTCTTATCTTTAAAAATCATCAAAGTCCTGTTTTATATATGCTAGCGGGCAATAGTTGTTTGGTTATTTTTTTAACATCAAAAATCACTCGTTACGAGTAAAAATACTTGTTGGACTTGAATCTCTATTTTTCTTTTAATGCGCGGCACTAGCCGAGCCGGCATTAATTAAATAAAAGAGAAAGATAAATGAAAGAGACAACATCACTAGAACAAGCTCGTACGAGCTACAATGTTCGTCATTGGAGCCAAGGTTTTTTTGGTATTAATGATCAAGGTGATGTGTATGTTGCGCCCAAGGCTCATGCACCAGAGCAAACCATTGCATTAACAGATATCGCAAAGCAACTACAAGATAAAGGTTTAAGCTTACCTGCTTTAGTTCGTTTTCCGCAAATTTTACACCATCGTGTACACAGCTTATGCGGCGCATTTAATACTGCGATTGAAAACTATGGTTACCCTAAAGACTATCTATTAGTTTACCCGATAAAAGTAAACCAACAACGTGAAGTGGTTGAAGAAATAGTAGCAAGCCAAGCACAAGTAGAAAAAAAGCAACTTGGTTTAGAGGCAGGCAGCAAGCCAGAACTACTCACAGTATTAGCATTAGCTGAAAAAACCAGCGCTGTTATTGTATGTAATGGCTACAAAGATAAAGAATACGTACGTTTAGCACTTATTGGCGAAAAGCTAGGTCATAAAGTGTATATCGTACTTGAAAAGCTTTCTGAGCTAGACATGGTGCTTAGCCAAGCAAAAGAGCTTAACGTAAAACCACGCATTGGTATTCGTGTACGTTTAGCGTCGCAAGGTAAAGGTAAGTGGCAAGCGAGTGGTGGCGAAAAATCAAAATTTGGTTTATCCGCATCGCAAGTTTTACATGTAGTTAATCGTTTAAAAGGCGCAAACCAGCTTGATTTATTGCAGCTTGTGCATTTTCACTTAGGGTCACAAATGGCGAACATTCGTGACGTACGTTTAGGTGTAAGCGAAGCTGCGCGTTTTTACTGTGAGCTACGTAAACTAGGCGCAGAAATTGATTGTCTTGATGTAGGCGGTGGTTTAGCTGTTGATTACGACGGCACGCGTAGCCAATCGCATAACTCTATGAATTACAGCTTAGCTGAATATGCGAATAACATTGTGTACACCATTGGCGATACATGTAAGCAATATGAGCAACCAATGCCGACTATTATTTCTGAGTCGGGTCGTGCGCTTACGGCGCATCATGCTGTGCTTATTTCTAATGTTATTGGTACTGAAAGTTACACGCCAGAAGAGTTAGTAGCGCCAGCGGCAGATGCACCACTTTTATTAAAAAACATGTGGGCATCGTTTGTACAATTAACTGATTTAACGGATGACCGTGCATTAATTGAAATTTATCACGACAGCCAAGGTGATTTAGCTGAAGCGCATAACCAATTTGCACTCGGTTTATTAGACTTAGCGCAGCGTGCGTGGGCTGAACAAATTAATATTCGTATTTGTTATGAACTTAACAAGCACATGGATAACAAAAACCGTTTTCATCGTCCTATTATTGACGAGTTAAACGTACGTTTAGCCGATAAGTTTTTTGTAAACTTTTCGTTATTTCAATCGCTTCCAGATGCATGGGGCATTGATCAAGTGTTTCCGGTATTGCCATTAAGTGGCTTAACTGAAGCACCAAAAAAACGTGCTGTATTACTTGATATAACCTGTGATTCAGATGGCGCACTTGAGCATTACGTAGATGGACAAGGTATTGAAAGCACATTACCTGTACCAGAATTTAGTGCCGATAAACCTTATTTAATGGGCTTTTTCTTGGTGGGCGCTTATCAAGAAATTTTAGGTGATATGCATAACCTGTTTGGCGATACGCACAGCGCAATTGTTAATATGGATGAGCAAGGCGTTGCAAGTATTACCGAGATAAACCAAGGTGACACTGTTGCCGATATGATGCGCTATGTACATTTAGATGTTGAAAGTTTTCAGCAATCATACGAGCAGTTAGTAAGCACTAAAATTGAAAAACACGAACAGCAAAGCGTTTTAGACGAGTTGCAAAGCGGCCTTGATGGCTACACTTATTTAGAAGAGTTATAAGCAATGTCAACTTTGTTTGGTCACGCAGATCACTCATTGTACTCAAATGGGATGACGTTTTTACGTCGTCCTATGGTGCAAAACATTAATGCAATTGATGCAGACGTAGTGGTTTTAGGCTTACCATTTGATTTAGCGACCTCGGGCCGCCCTGGTGCGCGCTTAGGCCCTGATGCAATTCGTCGTGCATCGGTTCATTTAGCATGGGAAGACACTAAATACCCGTGGACGTTCCCGTTGTTTGAGCGCTTAAAAGTGGCAGACGCAGGGGACTTTACTTACCCTGTCGGGGATCCTGAGTATTTTACTGCGCAACTAGAAATGGCTGCTGATCAAATACTTCGCCAAGGTAAAACACTATTAGGTTTAGGGGGCGATCACTTTGTAACGCTTCCGCTATTACGTGCTCACGCAAAAATACATGGCAAAATGGCGTTAGTACATTTTGATGCGCACACCGATACCTATAGCAATGGCTCGCGTTTTGATCACGGCACTATGTTTTATCATGCACCAATGGAAGGGTTGATTGATGTTGAGCACAGTATACAAATAGGTATCCGTACAGACTTTGATCAAAGTAAACATGAGTTTGCTGTGATTGATGCAATGCAAGCCAACGATTTACATGCTAATGATATTGCAGCGCAAATACTTGAGCGAGTAGGAGACCTACCTGTTTACTTAACGTTTGATATAGATTGTTTAGACCCTGCGTTTGCGCCTGGTACAGGCACTCCTGTGTGTGGTGGTTTAACGTCAGATCAAGTACTTAAAGTACTGCGTGCGCTAAAAGGCATAAACATGGTGGGTATGGATGTGGTAGAAGTATCACCTTCGTACGACCAAAGTGAGCTTACCGCAATTGCTGCAGCAACCATTGCGAGCGAATTACTGCATTTGTGGACGCATAAAAATAAGTACTAATTTTATAAATTTTGTACTACAAAAAAGGGTATGCATTTGCATACCCTTTTTTATTTAGAGGTATCGATTATTCAACTGCTCAATTTCTTTTAACCAAATAACGCTTAGCCCAATAAGCGGCAGGTTAGTAGTTACAGGGTTAAATGCTTCAATAAGCAATTGTGGCTGCATTACAAATACAGCAAGTAAAAGCCCCATAAGCGCCAATATATTTAAAGCTACCAAATGCTTATGTTTATAAAACACAAATAAACACAAGCCAAATATAATTTCGGCAACACCCGCCGAACGTGTAATTAAATCAGACACTTCGGCTGAAAAACCAGCACTGCCAGTCATTAATTTTTCAAGTGGTGCTACGTGATAAAGCTTTGGGAAAAAGCCGTGATATATCCAACTTAAACTCACTATGTAGCGAGCAAGTTGAATATAACCGCGATTATTTCCTAGCATTGTCAATACGCTCTTGTGCACTTGGGTGGCTAGATAAGTACTCTAATAAGTCATTTACTTTTTCTAGGTGTTCGTTTTCGCTGGTATGGCTTTCTTGCAGCGCTTCTATTGCATCAGCAAAGTCATTACTCGAATACCCAAGCGATTCTAATTGGGTGAGTGCAAAGCTATCTGCCTCGCGTTCCATATCTCGTGAAAACCCTTGCTGAGCAAACGATGCACCCGTACCTAATGCAACCTCTGCAACTCCCTCTAAATCACCAAATACAACTGCTAGTACAATCGTACTTGCGGCAGATTGTGCTGTAATACGTACGCTATGCTGGTGGACTACATGGCCCATTTCGTGTAGCAATACCGCTTTTAGTGCATTGGGTTTATCGGCAAGTAAATTTGCTAAATCATCGGTTACCACGATACGGCCATGGGGTAGTGCAAACGCGTTAGCACCAAAGCTGTCTGATTTATAAAACGATAACCTATAAACCGATTGATCAAGCGATAACGCATTAAGCATACTTGTAAAATGTGCTTGTACTTTAGTTTGCTGCTCTGCGGGCAGCTCACTTGGGTCAAGCGCAATCTTTTTAATTAGTGTAAAACTTTGCTCCCCCATCTGTTCCACAACATTACGTGGCAGGGTATCAACACTATAAACAGCAATGGCCGGAACCGCTTTATAAAGTACTAACCACATAAAAAGTGGTGTAAATATGACTGCGGCTAAAATTACCCATTTACTTTTTTCAAGGCGCTCCATTATGTGATGGTTATTTTCTTTAAATGGCCATCTGTAACTTACATCTTGAGGGATAAAACGACTGCCATCTTCAAAGTTTAATTCGTCGGCAAGTCCTGCCATCCCTGAACTTAATGTTAGACTTGAGATTACGTGGCGAGCGATAACGTGTTCATCGTTGATAACCTCAATGTGTGTGTCGCTAATAGTGGCAACACACACTTGATAGTTACTCGATGCGATGGGGAAAAAATGTCCCTTTACATGCATGGTGAGCTCTTAAGTTAGAGAAAGGTCAATATCAAATACGTTTGCAGCTTCTTCAGCAAATGATGATTGCTGTTCTTGCGCGGTATCGATTAGGTTTAATGCACCAGGATAAATAGTGACGTTAGTTACATCAGCGAGCATTTTTGATGTACGTACTTTTGTCCATGGGTATGCAAGCCCTAAAGAAAATACAATAGCCAACATATTAGTTAATAGTAAAACAGCGAAAGGAATTGGTTTTAGCTCTGATTTAAATGTAGCAACGCCTTCAAAATGGCTGTTATCAAAAATGTGATTTCTAATAGCGGCGTGCCATACAGCAGAAACAATGGCAATCATTAGCACATAGGCAATCATCATAAAGATAGGAAGCATAACCATCGCTGCAGAGTTTTCTAAATTTTGTTGGTTTTCAATATCTACTAAGTTGAGGCCAAATAATCCTAAAATCCCCATAAATACCACCATGGTGATAGAGCTCACTACAAAGCAAATAAGCGCTGTTAGGTAATAGGTTTCGCCTTTAAGATTTACAGTAAGTGGTTTATCGCCATAACTAATATTGCTATGGATATAACTATCAATACGTTTTATAACGTAAGGCATTAATAAATAAAGCGTAAATATGCTTGCAATAGGTAAAAGTATAAAGTTAACAAAGGCTTCGCCATAACTGCCTTTAAAAGCAAAGCGAACATTACGATGGCGGGTCATACGCAGATTAAAACGTAAGCCTTGGTTAATAATCCATGGCATTAAAAAGATAAAACCAAGAGCAATAAATAGGCCTAAAATAGGCATAAAGCTAATTGAGAATGTGTAAATAAAAAATACAACAACCGCTAAAATCCGACCTTTTAAAATTTGTATTGGTGTTGCTAGGTAGTCAAAACTATGGCCATCTATACGGGTGTGGCCGTAAAAATAGCGATGCGTACGTACTTTAGCCCACGCCGAATATATGCCAAGCGTAATAACGCTAAGTAATATATTTACAATCCAAATTCCAAAAAACTCACCACCTTTACCACTAAATTGCACTTTTCCGCTAAAAATTGGTTCAGCAGGTTCATTTATTGGTGGGGTTGTTTTAGATGGGGTAGGGTGTATTGATTCCATTAAATTATATCCATGTTGTTTTTTTGTTAATTTACCCATTTTTAGTGCAAAATTCAATGTTTATAATTATCCAACCCTTCTGCAAACAGCTATAAATAGGCGTTTTAAATATTGAGTTAAATACTCTAATACTTTTTTATAAATAAACCTCGCTGGTTTATTTATTTGGCTGGTAACTGGGGTCTTTAGCTTATTAATATGCGATTTAGCTACTATACATACTTAGTGCTGCTTAAATGTAATGGCATTAATTATGTATTAAGCACACCTGCGTACAATTAAGCTAATTGATTTATATGCCAAAATAATAGATTGTGAGAGTAGTGCGGATGTAAATTTATTTAGGTTTTACAGCTTTTATCACCGCTTTAAATAACATTAGGATATTTATTATGTTCCAAGCAGTCGTGTTAGGGGGATTAGAGTTTAGCCCGCTGATTGTTTACTTCCCAATAGCATTTATTTTAACGGCGTTGACTCGTTTTGTTTTGCATCGACTAGATTGGCATGACCGTATTTGGAAAGTGGCTTGGTTTGAGGTGTCACTATTTGTTTGTTACTTGGCACTCGCCGTCTATTTATACCAATCTGTTTAATTAATTGAGCTATTTTGAGGCAAGAAAACCGTGTCGATAACAAGGCAAAAATTTCGTTATTTAGTTGTTCTATATCAGAAATTTTTAACACAGTTAGCGTCAGGTTTAAGCCCTCAAATTACTCAAGTATTATTGCGGGTTGGTATTACTAAGTGGAAGATAAATTGAATGATTAAATATCTGCGTATTACTTTTACTATCTTGGTTGTTATAGCTGCGGTTTTTGCTGGGCGTTGGGTATGGACTGACTACATGCATACTCCTTGGACGCGTGATGGGCGTATTCGAGCCGATATTGTCACGGTTGCTCCAGACGTGTCGGGTTGGGTAACTGCTTTAAATATTAAAGATGGTCAAAACGTACAAAAAGGCGAAGTACTTTTTAATGTTGATAAAAAGCGTTATCAAGCAGCGCTTGATAAAAGTAAAGCAAACACAGAAAACGCATTGTATACATGGGAACTTGCTAAACATAAATACGAAAGACGTGTTGAGCTAAACACTCAACAGGCAATAAGTGAAGAAACTTTAGAATCAACGCGTATCAATACTAAAATTGCTGAGGCAAATTATAACCTAGCTAAAACAGAGCAAACAATTGCGCAGTTAAATGTTGATAGAACTAAAATTGTTGCGCCTGCATCAGGGCAAATAATTAATTTAAATTTACGCCAAGGTAACTATGTAGCTCAAGGCACACCTGTTTTTGCTATTGTTCAGTCAGATTCATTTTACGTAACGGGTTACTTTGAAGAGAGTAAAATACCGCTTATTTATCCTGATCAAAAAGCTAAAATAGCGCTTCTAAGCGGTGGTAAGCAATTAACAGGGCATGTAGTGAGTGTAGGTAAAGCCATTGCAAATACGAATACACAAAGTAACGGACAACTTTTACCGCAAGTACAACAAACATTTAATTGGGTACGTTTATCACAGCGTATACCTGTTGATATTAAGTTAGATTCATTGCCCGAAAATACACAGCTTAGCGCAGGAATGACCGCCACTATACATCTCGCTACACGTTAAGGGGAATACAGTGGGCGTAGTATTACAAAATTTGTTTTTTCCTAAAAAACAGGCAATTATTTTTGCGACTAAGGGCGTTATAGCCATGGTGATGGCGCTCTCTATTGCTATGTCGCTTAATCTTGAAAGGCCTTATTGGGCGTTAGTCTCGGCTATATTTTTGCAATTACGCCCGCAAAGCGGATTGGTTATTGAAAAAGCAATTTGCCAAATAATAGGCACCATAGTGGGCGGTTTATTTGGCATATTGCTTTTAACTCAGTTAATTCTCTACCCTTATTTAGCGCTCGGTGCACTGGCATTATGGTTGGGGGTGAACTCTGCGTTATCGGCAATGGTACGCCAAGCAAACTTTGTGTATGCGTTTGCTATGGCCGGTGTAACAGCCGCCATTATTGTACTTTTAGTCATGGTTACTCCGGCAATGGTGAGCAGCCAAAGTATATTTGATATTGCTCAAGCGCGAGTAAGCGAAATAATAATAGGCTCTGTATGTGCTGGGCTTGTGAGTCATCTATTTTGGCCTGTAAAGGTTAAACATTTACTGCAAACACAAGCGCGGTCGGTTATAAATCAAACGTTACATTATTTAGTTATTGAGCTTGATTCTAAGGGCTCGCACGAAAACCGTCATCAGCAAATAGATGGCATTATGGCAACATTGGGATCAATAAACGAAGATTCCAGCGCAGTAAGGTACGAAGGACCAAAAGGTCCAGGGCGCTCGCGTGCTGCAAATCAGTTGTCGCAAAAAGTACTTTCTTTATTGGCCTTAATTCAAATAATTGGCCGTCTACAGCGAAACCACGAAGACCTTATTACACCTACTTTAGATAAATTAATAAGTAAACTTAAGCACGTATTTGCGCAAATTAAAGAGTCTGACGATTTTGATTACTGCGCCGAACAAGTTAAAACGCTGCGTAAAGAGCTAACCGACTATAGAGCAAATACGGTGTGTGATTCGCCATTTGAATCTCACATGCTCAATGTGAGCTTAGAAGTAGCAGCCGACTTAACAATTTTACTACGCGCATACAGAGCGTTAGAAGAGCGTGATAAAACATTATTAAATGCACCCAGTATGCTTACATATCGCGACCCATTAGCTGGCATTATTGTTGGATTTAGAACTGCTTTGGTATTTTCTATCGGCGCATTTATTTGGATTAATACAGGCTCTTCTGCTGCATTATTAATTATGATTTTACCGGTCATATTTTCGATAATGTTGGCGAGAATACCGTTAGCTATTTTACAGGTGGTAATAAAGCGTTTATTGGTAGGCGTGGTGGTTGCTGCTATTGTAACTATTTTTTACGCACTCAATTTATTATCACAAAGTGGTGGGCAATTAGAAATATTGCTACTTGTATTAGCAGGACCTTATTTTCTGGGTTTACTGCTGCTAGCTGATCAACAAACATTGCCATATGGCTTGGGGTTTTGTATCCCATTTACGATTTTGGTAAGACCCAGTACCGATATGAGCCTTGCGTTTTCAATCGATTACACACTTAGCTCTGCAATGGCAATTTTTGCGGGGGTGAGTATTTTATTTTGGATTTTTCAGTTATTCACAGGCCCGAGTGTGCAATTACTTGTTCATCGTGTTTTTAAGGCCACTTATAAAGATTTACTCGAAATAAATAACCATCCAGCCCCAAGTATTTGGTATAACCGCCGCATGGCAGATAGGTTAATACGCTTAACTAATTACGATCAAGGTTCACACTCACGCGTAATTACTGATCTTGCACTAACCGCTCTAAATTTAGGGCATGCGTCGGTTCGATTAAACTCAATTTGTGAAAATTTGGCTGGTAATACAAAGCTAAAGTATTTAAATGAGTGGCAGCGTACATTAGCCGATGCATTTATGTTGGCAACCAAGGGCAAATTTAATAATAAGTTTAAGCAAGCGTCAGATAATCTTTATGGGGAATTGGCTCAGACGGTGGACGATTCAAATCAATTAGAGGCAATAAAAGGCATGTTTATTCGCATTAATCTGACCTTTGAAAGAAGTGCGAGTAAGATAAATTAGCCCCATTCGCTGCTTTTCGAGTTCAGATGTTATAGCGAAATCTGTTATACTTGCTGGATAATTTTATGGGGCTGTTATGATTTCAAAAAACCAACTCAAACTTATTCGCCAACTTGGCCAAAAAAAGTACCGAAAGCAATATAATCAATACCTTGTACAGGGTGAGAAAAACGTACTTGAGTTATTAAACAGCCCATTAAATGTGGTTAATATTTTTGCTACAAACGAATTTATAAATGCGTACCAAGGTAAGTATCAGCACGCTAATTTTATTGAAGCTGATGAAGAAGCCCTCACCAAAGCCAGCACGCTAGTTAGCAATAATGCAGCCATTGCTATTGTTGATATGCCAAAGGCGGCTTTACCACAAGCAAATGGCTTAATACTCGCACTTGATGGCGTATCAGACCCTGGTAATTTAGGCACAATAATAAGAGTGGCAGACTGGTACGGTATTAAACATATAGTAACTAGCACCGACAGCGCAGACGCTTACAACCCAAAAACAATTAGCGCCACGATGGGCTCATTTGTAAGGGTATCGGTAAGCCAAGTAGATTTACCTGATTACCTACAGTCTTTAAATTTACCTGTTTACGGTGCTTTTTTAGATGGGCAAAGCGTGCATAAAACCCAATTTACGGGCTCAGGCGTTTTACTAATGGGCAGTGAGTCGCATGGAATACGCGAGACATGTGCAAAATTAGTAACTAATAAAATCACCATCCCCGCTTTTGGTGGTGCAGAATCGCTTAATGTTGCAATGGCGACCGGTATTATTTTAGATAATTTTAAACGACAAGCTTAACAATTTAACTGTTAATGAGTTAAATTGTTTGTAATCAATAACAATAATAATCGGTAATAACAATAAGATGCGCTTAAGCACTATTAAATTAGCGGGCTTTAAATCGTTTGTAGAGCCCACTAAAATTCCATTTCCTGATCAAATGACGTGTGTTGTTGGCCCCAATGGCTGTGGCAAATCTAACGTTATTGATGCAGTACGATGGGTGCTAGGTGAAAGCTCTGCTAAAAACCTGCGTGGCGACGCCATGACCGACGTTATTTTTAATGGCTCAACTAATCGAAAAGCCATATCACAAGCCTCTGTAGAGCTTGTTTTTGATAACGATAAAGGAAGTCCTTCAAACACATTTGCCGATCGAAACCAAATTGCTATTAAGCGTTTAGTAACGCGCGACGGACAGTCACTGTATTTTTTAAATGGCAGTAAATGCCGTAAGCGCGATATTACCGATATATTTTTAGGCACCGGTCTTGGTCCACGTAGTTACGCAATTATTGAGCAAGGGATGATCTCGCGCTTAATAGAAAGTAAACCACAAGAGCTGCGCGTATTTTTAGAAGAAGCCGCTGGCGTTTCTAAATACAAAGAGCGTCGCCGTGAAACACAAACTCGTATAAAGAGCACTCGCGAAAACCTTGAACGTTTGTTAGATGTGCGTAAAGAACTACAAAGTCAGTTAGATAAATTGGCTGTGCAGTCGGTTGATGCAAAAAAATATCGCGAATTAAAAGCACAAGAACGTACGCTAAAAGGCCAAATTGCGGTTTTAAAATGGCAAAAGTTACATCAGCAGCAACTTGAAAAAAGTGCCCAAATTAAAAAACTTAATGATCAAATTTCTTTTTTTAAAACAGCTAACTCAGGGCATGACGATGTACTTGCAAGCCTAGAGGGGCAAGTACAAGCCCAGCAAGATAAACTAAGCGATGCACAGCATCAGCAACATGTAATACACACCGAGCTTACTCGCGCTGAGCAACAACAAATCAATGTAAAGCAGCAAACCCAAACGCTTAAACAAAGTTTAATTAAATTACAGCAACGCCAAATTCAAAGTGCTGAGGTAAAATCGCAGCAGCAAATTGTGTGCGAGCAGCTCAACGAAGCCCTGCAAGAGGCAAGTGAAAATGCCTTAATATGTGAAGAGCAAGTTAGTGGGTTAACGCATGAACTTGAGGAATTATTAGCACTTAAGCAGCGCCACCATACTCATTGGCAAGCTTTGTGTGAGCAACAGCAACAGCTTAATAATAACGTGCAACTACATAGTAGTCACATTAAACAAACTCATCAGCAAATTGATCATGTTAACGAGCAAATTGATCAGTTAACTGTTCAGCTTAGCGAGCTACAAAGTAGTGATGTAGAGCAGCAGTTAATACAGCAAACACAGCAAACACAAACCTTAACTCAAGAACTTGCCGCTAAACAAACAGCACATACGAAGTGCACTGCTAAGCTTGAAGTGCAAAATGAGCTTGTTAATAACTCACAAAAACAATATTCGACGCTCACTCAAACAATAAACGAGTTAAAAGCCAGTATAACGGGGCTTAAAAGTACATTAGGGCTTGATGAGAAAAGTGAACGTACTAATGGTTTGTTTAATCAGCTAGGTGTTAAAGAAGGCTTTGAGCTTCTAATAGAGCAAGCACTTAAATCTTTAGAGCATTTAAATGTAAGTGAGCAGCAAGCTGATAACAGTGTGTGGCCAAATAGTGATAAAAGCATGCCAACAAATAGCTTAGCTACATATATAACAAGCGGTATTTATCCAGAGCATTTAGCACGTATTGCTTATAGTGAAAGCGGTGATTTAGAAATACTAAAAGATAGTTTTTATACAGCCATTATGGATAAAAACGGTGCTTTATATGGTCGTAACTGGCATATAAGTGCCGAATGTAATGCAGAAAACTCATTACTGTTAAAGCATAAGCAATTGCAAGATAAAGCGCAGCAATTAAATAATACCGAGGACGAGTTACAACAAGTAACACACACGCGTGACGTACATACAGCTGAGCAAATAAAGTTAGTTAACGAGCAAAGCGAGCTAAAAGAAGCCATACATGAGCTTGCGCAAAATATAGCGGTAGCCAGTACGCGCAGCGATATGCTCAAACAGCAAGTAGCACACTTTAAGTTACAACTAGAAAAGCTACAGCAACAAAAACAGCAATTAACCACTGCGCTTTTACAATTAAATACCGTGCTTGATGAGCAAGTAGCGCAATTTGAAGTGTTAAATGAGCAGCAACTTAACTTAGCGGATGAAGTAGACGCTGCAAATAGCTTGCGCTCACAAAGTGATAAAAGTTATAGCGAAGCATTAAGCATGCTTGAGCAATATAAAACACAAGCGCATAAGGCAACGCTCTCAGAGCAAAAGGCACGCAGTGAATGGCAGTTAAGCCAAACCAAATTGAGCCATGCAGAGCAAGAGCACGTTAGTGCATCAGAAGGTGCGCAAGAACTACTTAGTGAAATAGAAGAGCTGCTAATACCAGAGCAAGAACTTAGCGATAAAATTACGCAGCTCTTAGCACAGCATCAAAAAGGTGAGCAGGCATTAGTATTGCTACAAAAAGAATTAGCTCAGGCCAAAGAAAGCTTAAACACTAAGCAAGTAAGCCTTAAAAATTCACAAGGTGAGCTGGTGGGCTTGCAACAGCAGCACCAAAAGCTAACAATTGAAGAGCAAAGTTTACTGATAAAAGCACAAGCTGCGCTTGAACCATTAGAAGAGTTGAAACAAAGCTTAAAAGCGATACTTGATGAATTACCAGATTCATTAAATTTGAGCGCAGCGCAAAATCAGTTAACCGGATTTACTAATCAGTTAGATAAATTAGGTGCAGTAAACTTAGCGGCAATAAAAGAGTTTGATTTAGCCAAAGCTCGTAGTGATTATCTTGATAATCAATTAAATGATTTAACAAAAGCGTTAAGTACCCTTGAAGGTGCTATTCGTAAAATTGATATTGAGACCAAAACACGCTTTAAAGCGACGTTCGATCAAGTTAACGAAGACTTTGCTGAGCTATTTCCTAAAGTTTTTGGTGGTGGGAGCGCGTATTTAGAATTAACCAGTGACGATTTACTCGAAAGTGGTGTTAGTATAATGGCACGACCACCGGGTAAGAAAAATTCAACAATTCATTTGTTAAGTGGTGGAGAAAAAGCGCTGACCGCATTATCATTAGTGTTTTCTATATTCAGGCTCAATCCAGCTCCTTTCTGTATGCTGGACGAAGTAGATGCACCACTAGATGATGCCAACGTTGTGCGTTTTTGCCGTTTGGTTGAAGAAATGTCACAATCAGTGCAGTTTATTTATATTAGTCATAATAAAATTGCGATGGAAATGGCAGGTAGATTAACAGGTGTTACTATGGCAGAACCTGGCGTATCGCGTATGGTTGCTGTAGATATAGAGCAAGCTGTGCAACTTGCACACGCATAAATTTTTATAACAAGTGTATTAGTTTTTCATTAATATACAGGTTTTAGGCATATCAAATAATAAAAGGTGAGGGGATGGCCGAACAATTAAGATGGGTTTTAATCGTTATCAGTGTAATTGTCATTGGTGGTTTATTAATACATGGATTGTGGTCAGTTAGAAAAAAAGACCGCCCAGAAGTATCGGATAATGAACGGGTTGAGCCATTACAACAAAGCGCACCAGCTTCATCTAAACCGTTTCGTACTGAGGCTGAGCCAAAAGAGCCAATGCAAGACGAACGTGATGAGCCACAATTTGGCGAGCTTAACTTTGATGCAAATGAGCCGCAAATTGATACAAGCGTGCCAGAAACACCAATTGAAGATGACTTAGAAATAGTTGATGATCTTGAAACAAAAGATCAAAGTGCTGAAGAAGCGCCTACTCAAATGTCTGACTTTGTTATTGTGCATATTCAAATGCCAGAAGAGCTTAGTATGCAGGGCAGTAAATTATTACCAGCAGTTAATACTTTAGGTTTTAAATATTCTGAGGAAGGTTTTTTTAATCGCCACTTAGATCCGGCTGGCCAAGGCCCTGTTTTATTTAGATTAGTAAATATGTATAACCCAGGTACGTTTGATATTGATAATATGGAACAATTTAGTACCGCTGGGGTAAGCTTATTTATGACGTTACCGTGCGACGGCGATGGTCTAGCGGCATTTAATATGTTGCACAGCGCAGCTAAAAAGTTAGCGGATGAATTTGGTGCACAAATTTTAGATGCTGAGCGAAATGAAATGACAGTAGAGCGCATCAGGCAATATGTTGAACAGGTTCGTTCTTTTTCAGCGTAAATAACGCATACATTATATTTTTATAAGCCACTGGACGGTGAATCGTCAAAGTGGCTTTTTTTATGTTTATTGAGGTTTAAATGTCTAGCAGCATTAGTGAGCAAATTAATCATCTTCGTACTACATTAGAGCAACACAACTATAACTATTATGTGCTCGACACCCCCAGTATTCCTGATTCTGAATACGATAGGTTATTACGCGAATTAAGCGCACTAGAGATGCAGCACCCTGAATTTTTAACCGCCGACTCTCCGACACAAAAAGTAGGCGGTGCCGCACTGAGTAAATTTGAGCAAGTAGCGCACCAAGTACCCATGTTATCGCTTGATAACGCGTTTAGTGAAGAAGAATTCACTGCGTTTAATCGTCGTATAAAAGAGCGCTTAATGAGTACTGATGAGCTTACTTTTTGTTGTGAGCCAAAACTTGATGGATTAGCCGTATCAATTATTTATCGTGATGGTGTGCTTGTACAAGCGGCTACGCGGGGTGATGGCTTTACCGGTGAAAACATTACTCAAAATGTTAAAACCATTCGTAATGTACCGCTTAAGTTACGTGGTGATTACCCAAAAGAGCTTGAAGTGCGCGGCGAAGTATTTATGGACAGCGCTGGCTTTGATAAATTAAATACTGAAGCGCAAAAACGCGGTGAAAAAGTATTTGTTAACCCGCGTAATGCAGCCGCGGGGAGTTTGCGTCAACTCGACTCTAAAATTACCGCTAAACGCCCACTCATGTTTTATGCGTACAGCACCGGGCTTGTTGCTGATGGCAGCATTCCTGAGGATCACTATCAGCAATTAGAAAAGTTAACTGATTGGGGGCTACCTTTGTGCCCAGAAACAAAATTAGTTGAAGGTCCAAAAGCCGCGCTCGATTACTACAGCGATATTTTAACGCGCCGTGGTGAGCTTAAATATGAAATTGATGGCGTAGTAATAAAAATAAACCAAAAGGCCTTACAAGAGCGTTTAGGCTTTGTGGCACGTGCTCCTCGTTGGGCTATTGCGTATAAGTTTCCGGCGCAAGAGGAAATAACCCAACTACTTGATGTTGATTTTCAAGTCGGTCGTACTGGCGCCATTACACCTGTTGCACGTTTGAAGCCTGTTTTTGTGGGTGGCGTTACCGTATCAAATGCAACGCTTCATAACAGTGATGAAGTTGCACGTTTAGGCGTAAAAGTAGGCGATACAGTTATTATTCGCCGCGCAGGAGATGTAATCCCACAAATAACGCAAGTTGTACTTGAGCGCCGCCCTGATGATGCCAGCGATATCGAATTTCCAGTAACTTGTCCTATTTGTGACTCTCATGTTGAAAAGGTTGAAGGCGAAGCTGTCGCTCGTTGTACGGGTGGGCTTGTATGTCCTGCACAACGCAAACAAGCAATTAAACACTTTGCGTCACGCAAAGCGCTGGATATAGACGGCCTTGGCGATAAAATTGTTGATCAGCTGGTAGACAGAGAGCTTATAAAAACACCCGCTGATTTGTTTATTTTAAAACAAGGACATTTTGAGTCACTTGAACGCATGGGACCTAAGTCAGCCAAAAATTTAGTAACAGCCCTTGAAGAGGCGAAAGGCACTACGCTTGCTAAGTTTTTATATTCATTAGGTATTCGCGAAGCAGGTGAGGCAACAGCACAAAATTTAGCTAATCACTTCCTTACCCTTGAAAATATAATAAATGCCAGCATTGATAGTTTAACGCAGGTAAGTGATGTAGGCGAAATAGTTGCAACGCATGTTCGTGGCTTTTTTGATGAAGAGCATAATTTAGCAGTTGTTAATGCGCTTATAGAGCAAGGCGTAAACTGGCCAGCGTTGAGTGCGCCTTCTGAGGAAGAGCAACCACTCGCAGGACTTACATATGTACTTACCGGCACGCTTAATACACTTAACCGCAATGATGCTAAAGCTCGCTTGCAGCAATTAGGTGCTAAAGTATCTGGTAGCGTATCAGCGAAAACTGATGCGTTAGTCGCAGGTGAAAAAGCAGGTTCAAAACTAACTAAAGCGCAAGATTTAGGTATCGACATACTCACGGAAGATGAATTAATTGAGCTGCTTAAAAAGCATAATGGCTAGGAAAGCGACAATGAGCCGATATGGGCCAGAATACTGGGATAAGTACGGAAGTTACCGTACACCTATAGCATTTCATTTAAGTTTGCTGGTGCTTTTACGTGGCTATTTTATTTGGGTGATTGCGGCTTTAAGCCGCAGGCCTGAACTGGATTTAATGTCGTTATTTTTTAAAAATAAAAATGATTTTTTTATCGCAATAGCAATTGGAAGTATTGCAATAATACCGACTATTTTATTTTGTTTACGCAGACCACGAGATTCACACAGTGCGAGCGATAAGTTAGCAAAAATATGGCGACATATGCGCTGGCCTCTTATTTTATGTGCTGTTGTTGATTTAACATGGTTAAGTATTCAGGCAGCGCATAGCCATTATCGATTTTCATCATTTTTAGCAGTACAAATGATGATTGTTTTATGGGTATTGTGGTATTTGGTGAAAAGCCGTTATTTAACCGTTTTTTTTAATGATTGGCCTGAGCCGACAGAAAAAGCATCAGAAGAAAAAAAGCGACTTAAAAGGGATTAGTTGTGGACGCTGTAAATAAAAAAATAGCGATAGCTATATCGTTAATAGGGTTAGTGCTTATTATTTTAATGATTAGCACTGAGCTTTTAGAGTCTATGTGGTTTAAAGCGCTATTTGGGTTGTGGGTATTTGTTTTTTGCTCAAGCGTTTATAGGCTAACGCCCTTATTTAAATCAAGAAATAGGCTAGAGGATTTTATTCAGCGAGATGCCCAACATTTACTACTTTTTAGTTTGATGGGATTTTTTGATAAAAAGCATGGTCCAAATTGGTTAGTTATTGAGAGTATTGAACGCATAACAACAAAGGATGATGAGCTAATTATTTACAGTAATAACGAGCGCCAAATGAGTGTTAGTTTACCTGTAAAAAAAGCAGAGCTAGATAGTTTTATTAAACGAATACTTACCGACTCAGAAAAACAAAATATTACCTTTAGCTGAGGAGATTACCTTTAAAATTGAACGAGTTTTAGTTTTAAACGGTCAACACTCTTTAGCTGATCTTTAGTGTATTAAATAACGTAATAATTAACCGTACTTCTTATAAATTTATTAAGTACGGTTAATCAACTATTCAATGAGGCTATTATGTTGAAGTGGAATGATGTTATTAACTTTGCCACCAACGGCAATCCTACCCCAAGTAAAAAAGTAGTCAAAACTGACGAGCAGTGGCGGATGCAACTATCAGAAGATGAATATTACGTAACACGTAAGAAGGGAACAGAGCGCCCAGATAGCTCGGGTAGTTGTACATTACTCGAACCTGGCAAGTATGTGTGTATTTGCTGTGATAATCTATTGTTTGATGCCGATGAAAAGTTTGATAGTGGCACTGGTTGGCCGTCATTTACGCAACCTGCGACAATTGAAGCGATTGGTTATGTAAACGATACAAGTCATGGTATGGAGCGCATAGAGGTGGTTTGTAATGTGTGCGATTCGCACTTAGGCCATATTTTTCCAGATGGCCCATTACCAACAGGTTTACGTTATTGCGTTAATGCCGCAGCAATGAAAAAGATCTAATATTTTATTTACTAGCGCTTTGAATATCTAAATTCATTTCTTTTGCTATATGTAAAATCTTATCTAAACGCTGCGTCTGGTCTGCTTGTAATTTAGTTTTATCAAGAAGGGCGTAGCATCTTCTAGCAAGATCCATATTAAATGAGCTGCCAGATTGCTTGGTTGAATCAAATAGGCACTGTAATAAATTAAGTGCAATACTCTGATTGCGAGGCATTACTCTAAATGCTTGCGTAAAAGCTTCCAGCGCAGTATTTAACTGCCCTTTATTAAATTGATTAACGGCATGGTTATTAAGCTCTTTTGGACCCATTTTAATATCGCGTCGCTCACTTTGTTGCTGCTGAATATAACGCAAGTAAGTTGTGTCGCTAACTGCAGGGTGTCTTTCACAGTGGCTAATTATTTGTGTGAATAAGGTTTGCGCCTTCTGATGAAACCCCAGTTCATGAAATGCTTTTGCTTTATCAAGTGCTCCATCAACCGATCGGATATGAGTATCGTCGTCATCAAGCTGCTCAATTAGCTTTTTCGCTTTTTGATGCTCGTCTTTTAAGTAATGAAGTCGTGCATTAAGTACATCAATTTGAGCTTGATTTGCATTATTAGGAAACTGTTTTTTTAAATCATTAATGTACTGATTTGTTTGTCTAGAAATTCGTTGAATTTGATCAGTTTGATCAGTCGTTAACGCAAAGTCGATACCGGCACGTGCTGCATTTAAATATACATCGGGGTGGTCGTGTATTGAGTGCTTTGCAAAGGTGGCTATATCTTTTTGAGTTAAATAGCTTTTTTCGTAGTCGTGATTAATTAGCGACACATTACTTAACGATTTTTGGCGTGTGATGTTTCGCGGTGCAATGTCTGCTGCTTGACTTAAAAAGCTTTGTGCTAGTTCAAACTGATTTAGCTTTATTTCTAATCTGCCCAACAAATCAAGGGCTACTAAACGAGTTTCTTGGCGCTCTAACATTGTCTTGAGCATTCGCTGCGCCAAAATATGTTCGTTATTCGCTATAAGTGCCTCTACTAAACCTACTTTTGCCCAAGCAAATTTTTGAATATCGAGAACAGACTTAAAAAAGTCTTTTGCATCTTGAGCACGCTTTAAGCGAAGTAGGGCATCGCCTTTTAAGCGAAGTAGGATAGGACTGTAATTATTATTTTTTTTATCCAGAGCGGTATCAATAAATTTAATAGCTTTTGAATCGTTACTATCATCAATTAATGAATACACTGTTTGTAAGTCGTGTTTACGCTTTAAGATTCGTTCAATGCGTGTTTTAAGCTCTTGTACTGTAAAAGGCTTAACTAAAAAGTCATCTGGCTGCAGCTCAAGAACACTATGAACGAGTGAGCCACTTGTTTCTGCTGAGATAAAAATAAAGCCAGTCGAACTTTTTATGAGCTGCTTTACACGTAGCTCTTCATAAAGCTGGTAGCCATCTTGGTGTTTGTTTAAGTTGAATGAGCAAACTATTAGATCAAATTCTTCACTTAAACACTGCTCTTTTGCAGAGTTTGCATGATCAGCAAAGCGCAACTGCCGAAAGCCAAGCCTTTCTAACGATTGTTTCATATAGCTTTGAGCAAGTGGCTGCTCCTCTACTATAAGTATTTTGGCTTTTGAATAGATCTTAGTTGGCATTGGCTTAAGCGTAATTGTATTTAACACAGACTATAATCAACAGTTTAACTCCTTACAAGGGAATTTAAATGATAGCTGTATTTATTAGGTACTTAACTTTGTCTAATACGTTTATCTAACTTCGAAAGTACTGAGCCGAATAGCATAATTAAAAACTAAATAAGTAAAATGGAAACGCTATATTTGATGAGTGCTTTGATATGGTAATTCAGATTTTAATAAAAATATGAAATGTATTTAAGGTAAAAAGAGGAGTTAAACGTATTTAATATGGGAAAAAGTTATTACTAGAGAAGTTGTCTGATGGTATTTATATGTGGTGGGTGATTACTTGGCTTGATACCAGTGACCCTCGCCATTATTTGTAAAGAGTGGGGATGCTCTTTATTAAATGCGATTTATATATTGAGTTTTTATAAAGTTTGTAAATGTGTTTAATATGAGAAGGAAGAGTTATTACTAGAGAAGTAGTTTAATGGTATTTATATGTGGTGGGTGATACTGGACTTGAACCAGTGACCCTCGCCTTGTAAGGGCGATGCTCTCCCAACTGAGCTAATCACCCACATATAATAGGTATGCCTGTTATTTAATTCTTTATTATCAATTAACCGCTTGATGTTATTTGGTGGGTGATACTGGACTTGAACCAGTGACCCTCGCCTTGTAAGGGCGATGCTCTCCCAACTGAGCTAATCACCCAAATTACATTTTAATATGCACCATTCTAGGAATGGTGGGTCGTACTGGACTTGAACCAGTGACCCTCGCCTTGTAAGGGCGATGCTCTCCCAACTGAGCTAACGACCCATATTAAATTTTAAAACGCGACTATTGATATAATAATAGGTTTATATGTGGTGGGTGATACTGGACTTGAACCAGTGACCCTCGCCTTGTAAGGGCGATGCTCTCCCAACTGAGCTAATCACCCACATATAAATTAAAACGCTACTATTAAAATAAATAGTACTGGACTTTAACCAGTGAACCTCGCCGTTACTTGTAAATAGCGGTGATGCTCTCTTTTTTCTAACTGAGCTAACGACCCATTTAGATTTTTTTGTAATATGCACCATTTAAAAAATGGTGGGTCGTACTGGACTTGAACCAGTGACCCTCGCCTTGTAAGGGCGATGCTCTCCCAACTGAGCTAACGACCCATATTACAATTTTAAAACACGACTATTAATATAGTAATAGGTTTTATATGTGGTGGGTGATACTGGACTTGAACCAGTGACCCTCGCCTTGTAAGGGCGATGCTCTCCCAACTGAGCTAATCACCCACATATAATTTAAAACGCTACTATTAAATAAATAGTACTGGACTTTAACCAGTGAACTTTGCCGTTACTTGTTAGTAGCGGTAATGCTCTCTATTTTCTAACTGAGCTTATGACCCATATAGAATTTAGATGTGAACACTTTAACTAAAAAGTGGTGGGTGATACTGGACTTGAACCAGTGACCCTCGCCTTGTAAGGGCGATGCTCTCCCAACTGAGCTAATCACCCACATCTAAACAACATTGCATTGCTGCGTTGTTGTGGGGCGCTATTATAGATAGAGTTGGAAATGTGTCAACACTTGAATGATAAAAATGTGCTGAATGAAGGTTTTATAAACAATAGGATATGGTTGAAGTCTATTTTATCATCAAATTTGATATTGCAGTTCAATTAAGCACCTAAAAGTGAGTAGGGAATTGTATTTTATTAACCTTAAATTTAGTTTTACGATACTCATTGTTTTTTTACTGGAGTCGTTTTTATGATTATGAGCAAGATCGATTAATATTAGGGCGAGTTATTTAGTGAATAGAGTGGTCCTTTAAAAATGAATTTAATCTAAACTTCCCAAAATAAATGCTATTTCAGCATTCTAAACTCTATTTTTGTACTTACTTTATTTTTATAAGCCAACCTAGCCATCTCGTAAATACGTATTCCTCGCTACTAGCTTCGGGTTAAGACTAAATAGATCACATATAGCTAGGGCGTGTTGACCTTTGTGGATTCAAATTTGTTCAATCTAGGGACGATTAAATCGCGGCGCGAGGTTTGTAACCTAGTGGGCCAAGTAAAAGCCGAGCAAAGCTTCCGCTTCACCCACCAAAGATCAACGCGCCTTGAAGTTTTATACATAGAATTACGAAGCAACAGTGCTCTTTTAAAAATGCTCTTCAAACAATAATCGAATTTTTTAGTACGAGTTACGCTGGTTATTAAGCAAGTAAAGGCTGCGGGTACTCTCAAACCCACATTTAAGTTTTGGTTATTATAAGCAATTGTAACTTTTAAAAGATTAAGGCGATTGGCGGGGCCTTAATTGGTAGTTTATAGATAAGTTTAATTTGCATATAAATGTATACCTTTGCTTTGATGCAATTTTGTTTCATTAAATGGGGGAGTGGGGGCTATTGAGTATTCGCTGCAATATAGTGATGTTATTATAAGCAGTAGGGCTTGAATCTTATTCAAATTGTATTTTTTAGCACGCTTGATAGCCAGTTTGTTGAAAATTAAACCATTTAAATAAAGCTAGGTAAAAAACTGTTGACTTTATTTTGGGTGGTGCATAGAATGCGCCCCGCACTAAGCGATACACGATGTGTTTATCACGGTGGGTATTGATTAAATTGGGGCCATAGCTCAGCTGGGAGAGCGCTTCGCTGGCAGTGAAGAGGTCTGCGGTTCGATCCCGCATGGCTCCACCAAAAATTAGTGTTTTGTCCTAGGGTAGCAGTTTTCTGTGTCCCCATCGTCTAGAGGCCTAGGACACCGCCCTTTCACGGCGGTAACAGGGGTTCGAATCCCCTTGGGGACGCCACTTAACTTTTATTAGTTAAAGGCGGTTTTACCGAGAAAATAGCGTCACAATTAAAGCTCGAGTCTTTACTTGTATTAAACGCAATTACCTTAAAGCTCATGATGTGAGTTAAACTTATCAACTGTCCTAGTGACACATTTATGTGTCCCCATCGTCTAGAGGCCTAGGACACCGCCCTTTCACGGCGGTAACAGGGGTTCGAATCCCCTTGGGGACGCCACTTACTTATTTTTAATAGGGAAGTGTAGTGTTATTAAGAAAGCTCGCCTGAAACGAGTCTAAAAATTCAGTTGTCCTAGTGACACATTTATGTGTCCCCATCGTCTAGAGGCCTAGGACACCGCCCTTTCACGG